>CABQJJ010000076.1 GCA_902464485.1 uncultured Collinsella sp.
GCCAAAAAGTGGCCGCCCTCGTGCAAAAACACGAGGACGGAAAGCATCAGAAGGCCCCAAAAGACCGATGAGAGAACGCTCAAAACAGTATCCATAAATCGAAATAGCAATCCTTATGGTTAGGAACGGGTTGCGGCGAGCGCCAGCGTGGCCTTTTCGCGCGCCCAGGCATCGATGCCGCAAAGCTGCTCAAATGAGGTAACCGTCTGCGTGTCATGCGCATCCATACAGGATTCCACAACGCGGTCAATATCGGTAAAGCTACAGCGGTCGTGTAAGAACGCGTCGACCGCGACCTCGTTGGCCGCATTAAGCACGCACGGCATGGTACCGCCTGTCTTGCCGGCACGCTCTGCCAGCGCCAGGCAGCGGAACGTGTCCGTATCGGCGGCATCAAAAGTGAGCTGCCCGAGCTTACAAAAATCGAGACGAGGCGCCGGAGTATCCCAACGCTCAGGATACGAGAAGGCAAACTGAATGGGAATGCGCATATCGGAGGCGCCCAGGTGCGCCATCACGGAGCCGTCCGCATACTCGACCATCGAGTGGATCTTGGACTGGCGCTGCACGACCACGTTGATAAAGTCGAGGTCGCAACCGAACAGGTGCATCGCCTCGATACGCTCCAGGCCCTTGTTCATGAGGGTAGCGGAGTCGATCGTGATCTTAGCGCCCATGGACCACGTGGGATGTGCCAGCGCATCGGCGCGTGTCACGAGATCGAGCTCTTCGCGCGTACGGCCAAAGAACGGACCACCCGAGCAGGTGAGCCAAATGCAGTGGGCCTCACGCGGATTCTCACCCAGATAGCACTGGTAAATGGCCGAGTGTTCGGAGTCGACAGGAATAAGCTGACCGGGTTGTGCCAACGGCATCAGCAGGTCACCGCCGACGACGAGCGACTCTTTATTGGCAAGGGCAAGGCGCTTATTCGAGGTCAAGGCTGCATGACTTGCCTCAAGACCAGCCGCACCCACAATGGCCACGAGCACACAGTCGACATCATCGCGTCGCGCAAGCTCGCAAACGGCCCGAGCGCCAATACCAAGCTCGGTACCCTCCGGAAGCTCTTGCAGCACGGCGTCATCCCCGTGAGCATCATCGGCCACGGCAACAGCCGGAACCGAAAACTCACGAGCAACCGCAACGAGCTCAGAAGTGCTGGAATAAACAGAAAGCGCCGTCACCTGTAGACGATCGGCGTGCTGCCGACAAACATCGAGCGCCTGCGAGCCAATAGAACCCGTACAGCCCAAAATTGCAACACGCAGACGGCCATCGGAACCGTACGTCGTCTGAAATGCCATTACAGCACGCCCCCGATCATCAGCAGCAGCTGAGCGGTAATGCAGCCAAAGATAAGCGAGTCGCTACGATCGAGCATGCCGCCGTGACCCGGAATCAGGTTGCCGGAATCCTTGACACCCACGCCGCGCTTGATACGGGACTCGATAAGATCGCCGATAACGCCCAGGATGGACACGACAACGCCGCAGAGCAGTGCATAGGGCAGGCTCAGCCTGTAGAAGTGCGTAGCCCACAGGATAAGCCAAATGAGCACCGAGCCCAGAATGCCACCGACAAAGCCCTCCCAGCTCTTTTTGGGAGAGATCTTGGGGACCATCTTGTGCTTGCCGATACGACTGCCCACGATGTAGGCAAACGAATCGGAGAGCCACAGGGAAGCACAAACGCCAACGGACAGCAGCGCGCCGGGGAAGCCCGGCACAGCGTCGCGCAGCAGCACGATAGCCGACAGCATAAAACCGGTGTAGATGGGACCCATAAGCGTCACGGCTACATCCGAGATACGGGTGCGCGGCGACCAGACATACCAAATGCCCACCGCAAGCATAAGAGCAAACAGCAGGGCGTTCAGCAGCAGCGAATCGCCTAGGGCCGATAGCGGAAAGAGCACAGCGGCAATAATGCCCAGGTGCTCGTTGGCCACCTTGCCATCGAGCCTCGTCATGCGGAAAAACTCGTAGCAGCACAGGCCGCTCATGACGGAGACAAAAATGGCAGTGGGGACAAGACCCAAAACCAAGCAGAGGATAAATACGACGGCGTAGACGATACCTGCGGCGGCACGGGTGATAAAACCTGCCAGCCACGAAGTTGCAGTCGCGCCGTTCTTGGCGGCAGGCGCCTTAGGAGCAGACGCCTTAGGACGATCGGACACGATTAAGCCTCCTCGGTCTTGCTCAGTCCACCAAACCTACGGTCGCGACCCTGGTATGCCAAAATGGCGTCGACAAGACCCCAACGATCAAAGTCGGGCCAATAGGTATCGGTGACATAAAACTCTGAATAGGCAACCTGCCACAGCAGATAGTTCGAAAGGCGCAGCTCGCCCGAGGTACGAATAACGAGCTCGGGATCGGGAAGACCGGCGGTGTACAGGTGCGACGCCACCATATCGTCATCAATTGCGGCGGGGTCAATCTTACCGGCAGCCGCATCGAAGGCGAGCTGACGGGCAGCGCGAGTGATCTCGGCACGGGCGCCATAGTTAACCGCGAGCGCCAAGGTCATACCGGTATGATCGGCGCACTCGGCAAGACCGCGCTCAAAGACATCACGGGTCTTCTTGGGCAATGCGGAAATATCACCCAAAAACACAACACGAACGTTTTCGCGCTTAAGCAGCGGCAGTTCATCAATAAATGTCTTGGCAAACAGATGCATCAGGACGTTAACTTCATGCTGCGGGCGATTCCAGTTTTCGGTAGAAAACGCATAGGCCGAAAGGACGTCGACGCCCAGGCGCACACATGCGGTAATAATCTCGCGCAAGGAGACGATACCGGCCTTGTGACCCTCGGTACGGGCGAGACCGCGCGCCGTTGCCCAACGGCCGTTGCCGTCCATGATGCACGAAATATGATGCGGAATCTTATTGAGGTCAAGGTCGGAAAAACCGACGCCCGCAGGGGCGTCGGCAAAGTACTCGACCAGTTTGTTCTCGTCGTATTGCACCTTAGATCTCCATGACCTCGGCTTCTTTTTCCTTCAGAAGCTCCTCGACCTTGACAACATACTCGTCGGTATGCTTCTGGACCTTGGCCTGCTCGCGACGGACATCGTCCTCGGTCAGCTCCTCATCACGCTCGAGCTTATTGTTAAAGTCGCGACGGATGTTACGAATGGAAACCTTAGCCTGCTCGGCGTACTCACGGCACTCCTTGACGAGCTCGCGACGACGCTCCTCGGTGGGAGCCGGGAACGGCAGACGCACGACGGTACCGTCGGAATTGGGAGTAATGCCCAGATCGGAAGCGCTGATGGCCTTCACAATGGCGTTGACGAGCGCCTTGTCCCAGGGCTCGATGAGCAGCATGTGGGCCTCGGGAGTCTTAACGGCGGCAACTTGGGTGACCGGCGTGGGAACACCGTAGTAATCGACCGTGATATCGGACAAAATGTTGGCGTTGGCGCGGCCGGTGCGGACCTTGGAGAAGTTGTGCTTGAGGGACTCGAGCGACTTGTCCATGTGGGCGGTGATGTTCTCTGCCATGATTAATCCTCCTGATACACGAGCGTACCGACGGGCTCACCCGAAAGCGCGCACTTGACAGTGTCCTCGCCATCAATGTTGAGGACCAAAATAGGCATACGGTTGTCCTGGCACAGGGCCGTAGCCGTGGAATCCATAACCTGCAGGCCGCGAACGAGCACCTCATGATAGGTAATCTTGTCAAAACGGACAGCGTCGGCGCACTTGACGGGATCCTTATCGTAAATGCCGTCGACCTTGGTGGCCTTAATCAGAATCTCGGCACCGATCTCACAGGCGCGAAGAGCCGCGGCGGTGTCGGTCGTAAAGTACGGATTGCCCGAACCGGCGGCAAAAATGACAACGTTGCCCTTGGAAAGGTGGTTGATGGCGCGACGACGAATATAGGGCTCGCAAATCTCGTTCATCTGAATGGCACTCATCACGCGGCAGGGGACATCGTTGTGCTCGAAGGCATCCTGAAGCGCAAGCGCATTCATGACTGTTGCAAGCATGCCCATGTAATCGGCCTGAGCACGCTCCATGCCACCGGCAGCGCCGGCCATGCCGCGGAAAATATTGCCGCCGCCGACAACGACGCCGACCTCATGGCCAACGGCGAGCAACTCCTTGACCTGCTTGGCAAGGTGGTCGGTAACCTTGGGGTCGATGCCATAGTGGCCGTCGCCCATCAGTGCTTCGCCGGAAAGCTTAAGAAGCACGCGTTTATATCGGATGTCGGACAAAGCGATCCTCCTTTAATTAGACTCTCAATATGATATCAAAGGGTCTGCTCAGAGCCATGAAAAAGCAGGCTGTGAGTAAAACCCACAGCCTGCTCATTACCAGCTACAAGAGCTTATTTACTCGCCACGGACCAGACGGTCGAAGGCAACGACGGTAATGGTATCGCCGAGCTCCTTGGAGACCTGCTCAGCGTACTTCTTGATGGTGAGGGAGCTGTCCTTGATGAACTCCTGCTCGGTGAGCACGGACTGCTTGTAGAACTTCTCCAGACGGCCAACAGCCATCTTCTCCTGGATGGCCTCGGGCTTGCCGGACTCGGCAGCCTGAGCCATGTAGATCTGCTTCTCGTGCTCGACGATCTCGGCCGGAACCTGATCGCGGGTAGCGCAGATCGGGGCAACGGCGGCAACCTGAAGGGCAACGTCGTGAGCAAAGGTCTTGAAGGACTCAGCCTGAGCGGTCTCAGCCTTCTCAAAAGCGAACTCAACGAGAACGCCGATCTTACCACCCATGTGGATGTAAGAAGCGAGAGCGCCATTCTCGGCCTTGCGGGCGGCGAAGCGGGAGATCTTCATGTTCTCGCCCATGATGTGAATCATCTCGGTGAGCTCGGAGGAAACGGTCTCCTCGCCCATCGGCTTCTCGAGCAGAGCGTCAACATCAGCCGGCTCGGTGGTGGCGACAACCTCGGCGACCTTGGAAGCAAAGCCGGTGAACTTGGCGTTGGAGCCAACGAAGTCGGTCTCGCAGGAGAGCTCGAGCAGAGCGCCGGTCTTGCCATCCTCGGAGACGAACGCGGCGACAGCGCCCTCGTTGGTCTCGCGGCCAGCCTTCTTGGCAGCCTTGGCGAGGCCGTTCTTGCGCAGAACGTCAACAGCGGCGTCCATGTCGCCGTCAGCCTCGACGAGAGCCTTCTTGCACTCCATCATCGGGGAGTCGGTCATCTCGCGGAGCTGCTTGACCATAGCGGCGGTAATCTGGGCCATTGTGGTTCCTTTCAAAGAGATGAAAAAGACTTAAATAGGACTGATTTACTCGGCCTTGGGCTCAGCGGCCATCTCGGCCTCGGAAACCTGCTCCTTGCCAGAGCCGGCGAGGCAGGCGTCAGCCATGAGCTCGCACATAAGGGTGACAGCGGAGATGGCGTCATCGTTGCAGGGGATGCCGTACTCGACCTCGTCGGGATCGGAGTTGGTATCGATCAGAGCGACGACGGGGATGTTCAGGCGCTGGGCCTCCTTGATGGCGTTCTCCTCGCGCTTGGTGTCGATGACGAACAGAGCCTGGGGAAGACCCTTCATGTCGCGGGCGCCACCGAGGTTGGTCTGGAGCTTAGCGAGCTCCTTGCCGAGCACTGCCTGCTCCTTCTTGGGCAGCACTGCCATGCGGCCGTCCTCGACCATGGCCTCGAGCTCCTCCATGCGGTTGATGCGGGAGCGGATGGTGACGAAGTTGGTCAGCATACCGCCGAGCCAACGCTGGTTGATGTAAGGCATGTTGGCGCGCTCAGCGGCGTTCTTGACGGCCTCCTGAGCCTGCTTCTTGGTGCCGACGAACAGCACGTTGCCGCCCTTGGCAACGTTCTTGACGAAGGTGTAGGCCTGGTCGGCGTCAAGGATGGTCTGCTTGAGGTCGAGAATGTAGATGCCGTTGCGCTCACCGAAGATGAACGGCTTCATCTTGGGGTTCCAGCGACGAGTCTGGTGACCGAAGTGGCAGCCGGCCTCGAGCAGGGTGCGGATATTAATCTTGGTAGCCATGTTAAACCTCCTGTGGTTTGCCTCCGCGCGGGGTCATCCTCCAAAACCAACCCGGACATGTGCTACCAAAGCCCGGGCACCACGGTATGAAGTAGCCGCGCGTGCGTGATAAAAACCTGTTGCCGTGAAGCAACCCGATGAATGATAGCAGAATTGCCTCTTCCTGCCAACCCGCAATCAAAACCACACACCTCAATGTGCGTCGACGCCCCCGTCCGCGAAAGGTTACTCGCCACGGGGATGAGCCTGAGCAACGGCACGCTTAAGCCGATCGAGCGTAAGATGCGTGTAGATTTGAGTCGTGGACAGGCTCGCGTGACCCAGCAGTTCTTGAACCGAGCGCAGGTCCGCGCCACCCTCGAGCAGATCGGTCGCAAAGGTGTGGCGCATCGCATGCGGGGCAATGTCGGCAGGGATGCCGGCGAGCGTCGCCAGCATATGGAACCGTCGTCTGAGCATAGCGGCACTCATGCGATTGCCGCGCGCAGAAATAAAAAGCGGGTGCAGACCGGCTGCGGCGTCGCGGCGCTTTGCCTGGACGAGCAACTCCGGCCTCCCCTGCTCGACATAGCATCGAGCCGCCTCGAGCGCCCGACGGTACAGAGGCACGATACGCTCCTTGCTGCCTTTGCCCCAAAGGCGAACCACACGCTCCGACCAAGCGATGGATTCAACGTTAAGCGCGGCAAGCTCCGAGATGCGAGCACCCGAGGCATAGAGCAGCTCGAGCATCGCCGCATCGCGCAGTCCCGCGGACGTCGAGGTATCAGGTGTCTTGAGCAGCGCCTCGACCTGCTGGGTCGTAAGGACGCCCGGCAGGTCGCGCGGCAGCTTGGGCGACGCGATCGCCGAGACTGCATCGCCCTCGACAATCCCCTCGGCAGCCATCCAACGATACAGCGACCGGATGGCCGACAGATGCGCCGAAAGGGTGCGAGGGGCCACCTGGCCACGCGAGAGCTCGGCCAAATATGAGCGAACGGTGCGCACGTCGGCGACACGAGCGTCGGTACCCGTCCGCTCGCACCAGGCAGCAAAGCGCTCCAGCCGCGAGGCGTAGGCCGTCACCGTATTGGGAGACAGCCCCTCGACACGCGCGATATAAGCGATAAACGAGTCGACGGTATCGTAAAGGTCAAAGGCTATGACCGTTCGCCCCCAAACAGGTCGGAGCGCGTTGCCAGGTAAGCGTCAAGGGCTTCGATCGCGCGGTCAGCGTAGGCCTGGTAGCGATCGCGCTTGCTGCGGCGCTTGCCGTCCTCGAGCGGCGGCACCAAGCCAAAGTTGACGTGCATGGGCTGATAGCCTACCGTCGCCGGATCGGTCGCATAGCCCACGAGCGCGCCCAGGGCGCCAACGCGCGGCAGCTCAACAGGCTCCGCCTCGATTGCCTCGGCATAGGTGTTGAGCGCAGCGAGCAGACCGGTCGCCACGGCCTCCATATAGCCTTCGGTGCCGGTGATCTGGCCGGCAAGGCGCACGCTCGTACCGGGCACGGCAAAGGTACCATCGAGCACATGCGGGGCATCGACAAAGGTGTTGCGGTGCATGACGCCAAAACGGAAGAATTCGGCATTCTCCAGTCCGGGAACCATATGGAAGACGCGCTTCTGCTCGCCGAAAGTCAGGTTGGTCTGGAAGCCCACCAGGTTATAGGCGGTCTTCTCCTTGTTCTCGGCGCGCAGCTGAATCGCCGCCCAGGGTCGACGTCCGGTACGCGGGTCGGTCAGGCCGACGGGCTTCATGGCGCCAAAGCGAATGGCATCCTTGCCGGTGCGGGCGACCTCCTCGGCAGGCTGGCAGGCCTGGAACAGGTCGCCACCCTCAAAGTCCTTGAGTACCACGCGATCGGCGGTGGTGAGCGCCTCGATAAAGGCCTCGTACTCCTCCTTATTGAGCGGAGCATTGAGATAGTCGCCGCTCCCCTGCTCCTCGTAGCGCGACTGCGAGAACAGCACGT
>CABQJJ010000077.1 GCA_902464485.1 uncultured Collinsella sp.
GCCACGCCCGGTGCCTCGGGCGCCGACCTGGCCAACATCATCAACGAGGGCGCCCTGCGTGCCGTCCGCGAGGGTCGCAAGCGCGCCACGCAGGACGACTTTGAGGAGTCGGTGGAGGTCGTCATCGCCGGCCAGCAGCGTAAGTCAACGGTACTGTCCGACCATGAGAAGCAGGTTGTGTCCTACCACGAGATCGGCCATGCTATTGTTGCCGCTCGCCAGAAGGGCTCTGCGCCGGTCACGAAGATCACCATCGTGCCGCGCACGAGCGGCGCTTTGGGCTACACCATGCAGGTCGAGGAGGACGAGCGCTTCCTGACGACGCGCCAGGAGGTTCTGGACAAGCTCGCCGTCTATTGCGGTGGCCGTGCAGCCGAGGAGCTCATCTTTGGTGAGATGACGACCGGTGCGGCCAATGATATCGAGCAGGCCACCAAGCTTGCCCGTAACATGGTGACGCGCTTTGGCATGTCCGATGAGTTTGGCATGATGGCACTCGGTACCGTTCAGAATGCGTACCTCAACCAGGACACGTCGCTTACCTGCGCCCCCGGTACGGCCGAGCGCGTGGACGCGATCGTCGCTAAGCTGATCGAGGACGCACATGACCGCGCCCTGCAGATCCTCAAGGAGAACAAGTTTAAGCTCCATGAGCTGGCTCGTTATCTGTACAAGAAGGAGACGATCACGGGCGAGGAGTTCATGAATCTCCTCACGCGCGAGAATCCGCTGATGCCTAAGCAGCAGTAGCGTTGCGTTCGGGACAGTAAATATCGACGCCCCATTTGAGTGCCTATCTCAAATGGGGCGTTTTGCTTGGGAGGGATGCACATGAAGATCGTGGTGAGCGCCTGCTTGATGGGCGTGAGCTGCAAGTATAACGGTTTCGATAATTACCATCGCAAGCTGGTCGAGGCCTGCGAGCGTACAGGGACCGAGGTCCTCTTGGTGTGCCCTGAGGTCTTTGGGGGCCTGCCCACGCCGCGCAAGCCGTCCGAGATCGTGAACGGCGAGGTCCGTACCTGTGAGGGTTTGTCGGTCGATCGTGAGTTTCGCCTGGGTGCCCAACGAGCGCTCGACATGTGCGAGCAGGCGGGCGGGCCGGAAGAGATCGCCGCGTGCATCCTGCAGGACCGTAGTCCCTCGTGCGGTGCGGGCCGCATCTACGACGGCACCTTTAGCGGTACGCTCACCGCGGGCAACGGTGTTTTTGTCGATTTGTTACTGCGTCACGGGTACCGCGTTATTCCGGCTAGCGAGTTCGACCCCAGCATGCTGAAATAGCAAATGAAAGGGGCGGCCATCGAGTGGATGGTCGCCCCTTTGCTGTCAAGTTAAACTATTTCAACAATTGTTCAATGGTATTTACCCATATAAAACCTTCCAAAATAAACCTGTCCCTTTTTGGCAGGTTAGGCCCAGAGCGTGTGGCCGTAGGCGTTGGCAGCCTTTATGGCGGCGGCGAACTTTTCGTCGGTGAAGGGCTCGGGGTTTCCCTGCTTCCACTCGTTGGTGGCGTGCGCGTGCTCGCACAGGGCAGGGATATCAGCCTCGGAAAGCCCGACCTGCTCAAGCGTCACGGGCAGCCCCATCTGCTTGTTAAAGGCGGCGTAGCGCTTAAGGTTCTCGGTGTCGCCCGTGTAGGCGAACAACACGAGTACGCCCAGGCTCACGACCTCGCCGTGCAAGTAGGTGCCCTCACGCGGAATGCTGCAGGTGGCGTTGTAGAACGCGTGCGCCACGCTCGAGTTGTAGTAGTAATCGTTTTGGTTGGTCAGGTTCGAGACATAGCCCGTGTTGACCACGATGTCGAGCGTGATCTGCTTGACGGCTTCGGTCGACTGGTCCTGGCGCACGTCCTCAAGAGCCTGGACGCCATAGGTAAACAGCGGCTCGGAGCAGGTGTGGGCGAGTGCCAGGCCAAGGCCTGCCGTATGCTCCAGGTTGCCGGCGCTCGTGGCGTACTCGACCTCGGGCTGTTTAGACAGGGCGTCGCCCACGCCGGCCCAGAAGTACTCCGCCGGAGCCTCGGCGATGATCTTGGGATTGATGAAGATGTGCGCCGGTCGGTTGGGGTACGAATAGCCCTCGAGTGATCCATCGTCGTTGTAGACAACGGCAATGGCGGTCGCGGCGGAACAGTTAGAGCAAATCGTCGGCACGGTAAAGACGATCTTCTTGAGCTCGATGGCCGCTGTCTTGACGGTGTCGAGTGCCTTGCCTCCGCCACAGGCGATAAGCACGTCTGCCTGCTGGCAAGCGGGGGAGTTCACGACCTTGGCGATATTGGCGCGCGTGCTGTTGGTGCCGTAGACGCGCGTCTCCAGAACCTCGACGTTGGTGCCTGCCAGCGCAGCCTCGATACCGGGAAGGGCTGCGGCCAGTGCTCGCTTGCCGCCAATGATGGCGACTTTGGTCGCTCCGTACTCGGCCAGCGCTCCGGGCAGCTCGTCAAAGCAGCCTTCGCCGACGGTATAGTCGCTCATTCCAATCGTGCGCATAGGTGCCTTCTTTCGTTAGATAGAGTGCTTTCAGGTATTTTGCTCCTATAGAAGGCTAGCGACCACGAGAAATTTCTTACGTATGAAACCAGTGTTGAGGGTTTTTCGCCGGCGTTGACCGTGCTACCATACAGCGCATAAGCGTTGATGGGGACGAGTAGTCGGCCGTCCGCATGCTACAGAGAGCGGGGAGCGCTGAGAGCCCGTGCATGCGACCGATGAAAATCACCCCGGAGCTGCGGTCCCAACGGACGTGCCGCATAGGCGCGTCTTAGTAGATATCGCCGAGATGGTCGTCGATACAGGCCAGCCGAGTAACGGATGCGAGCGCGCGAATACGCGGGCGAGGGCATCTAAGCTGGGTGGTTAAGCGAAGAGCTTTTGCGGGCGTACAGTCCGTTTTGTGGCGCTTCGTCCCAGCTTGTAGGGACGGGCGCTTTTTTGGTGCCCAACGGGCGTGCGCGCCCACGACATGAAAGGGGTACCGTGGCAAACGAGTACAAGCAGACGATGAATCTGCCCAAGACCGGTTTTCCCATGCGTGCCGGTCTTTCCAAGTCCGAGCCCAAGCGACTCAAGGACTGGCAGGACAACAAGGTCTACGAGCAGGTTCTGAAGAAGAACGAGGGTCATAAGAAGTTCGTGCTGCACGACGGTCCTCCGTACGCCAACGGCCCGATCCACATCGGCCACGCCATGAACAAGATCTCCAAGGACATGATCAACCGCTACTGGATGATGCAGGGCTATGAGGTTCCCTATGTCCCCGGTTGGGACTGCCATGGCCAGCCGATTGAGCATAAGGTCGAGGAGAAGCTCGGCACCGAGAAGTTTAACCAGACCTCCACGGCCAAGATCCGTGAGCTCTGCAACAAGTTTGCTGTCGAGAACATCGAGCTCCAAAAGGCCGGTTTCCGTCGTTTGGGCGTGCTCGGCGACTGGGACAACCCCTATCTGACGCTCTATCACCAGCATGACGCCGCTGACATCGAGGTCTTCAAGGCCATGTTCGATAAGGGCATGATCTATCGCGGTCACAAACCGGTTCACTGGTGCAAGCACTGCCACACCGCGCTGGCCGAGGCCGAGATCGAGTACTCCGATGAGACGAGCCCGTCCATCTTCGTGCGCTTTGAGATGACCTCCAAGCCCTCCGGCCTCGAGAACTTCGACGGCCCGGTCGACTTTATCATCTGGACGACCACGCCGTGGACCATCCCCTCCGACCAGGCCGTTTCCCTCAAGCCCGGCGCCGCCTATGTCGCCGTTGAGCACGATGGCCGTGCCGAGGTCATGCTCGAGGACCTGGCTCCCAAGTGCTGCGAGGAGTTTGGCTGGGTGTACACCCCGGTCATGGTCGACGGCAAACCCTATGTGGTTCCCGCCGAGACGTTCCACCACATCCACTACAAGCAGCCGATCTTTGACGGTGTTGAGGGCGTGGCGCTGCTGGCCGATTACGTCGGTGTCGATGACGGTACCGGTATCGTCCACAACTCGCCCGGCCACGGCGTTGACGACTACTTTGCCTGCCTCAAGGAGGGCATCACCGACATCTGCATGCCGGTCGATGACGACGGCAAGTTCTACACCGGCGAGGAGTTTGGTACCGGCGGCCCCTTCAGCGGCATGGATACCGACGAGGCCAACCCGCACATCATCGAGTTCCTGCGCGAGCGCGGCACTCTGGTCCTCGAGAAGAAGATCACGCACAGCTATCCGCACTGCTGGCGCTGCAAGCACCCGGTGCTCTTCCGCGCTACCGACCAGTGGTTTGTCTCGATGGACAAGACCGGCTTGCGAGAGCAGGCTGGCAAGGAGGTCCGCGAGAACGTCAAGTGGTATCCGGCCCATGCCTCCAACCGCATTGGCGCCATGGTCGAGCAACGCCCTGACTGGTGCATCAGCCGCCAGCGCAACTGGGGCGTGCCGATCCCCAGCTACACGTGCGCCGACTGCGGCGAGAAGGTCATGAACGACGCCACGCTCGACGCCGTCATCAAACTCTTCCACGAGAAGGGCTCCGACGCCTGGTTCACCGACGCTCCCGAGAGCTACTTGGGCGAGGCTTGCGTTTGCCCCAAGTGCGGTGGCCATCACCTCAAGGCCGATAAGGACATTCTCGACGTGTGGTGGGACTCCGGCGTGTCCTGGAAGGCCGTCTGCGAGTATCGCCCCGAGCTTGAGTACCCGGCGGACGTGTACCTCGAGGGCTCCGACCAGCATCGCGGTTGGTTCCAGAGCTCGCTGCTCACCTCGGTGGGCGCCAACGGCTACGCTCCCTACAAGGCGGTCGTCTCGCAGGGCTTCACGCTCGACGGCCAGGGCCGCAAGATGTCCAAGTCGCTCGGAAACGTCATCGACCCCAATAAGGTCTGTGACGAGATGGGCGCCGACATCATCCGCCTGTGGGTTGCCTCCGTCGATACCAGCTCCGACGTTTCCATCGACCACGAGATTCTCGCTCGTACGTCCGATGCCTACCGTCGTTTCCGCAACACGCTGCGCTTCCTGCTTTCCGAGCTCGAGGGCCAGTTTGAGCCCGAGACCGACGGCGTCGCTTTTGCCGACCTGCTGCCGCTCGACAAGCTCATGGTTGCCCGTCTGACCCAGGTCCAGGCCGAGGTCGACGACGCTTATTCTTGCTACGAGTTCCCGCGCGCTTACCGTGCGCTTTACGACTTCGTGGTTACCGAGCTTTCCAACGTGTACCTCGACGCCCTGAAGGACCGTCTGTACTGCGACAAGCCTGGCTCGCTCGAGCGCCGCAGCGCCCAGACCGTGCTGGCCGAGCTTTTCTCGATGCTCATGCGCGATCTGCAGCCGATCCTGTCCTACACTGTCGACGAGGCCATGGCCTATGCGCCTGCCGGCTGCGTCGACCACCAGAAGTACGCCGCGCTGCTCGATTGGTACAAGTCGCCCATTACGGTCGACGAGGCCAATGAGTTTGAGGGCGTGCTCGAGGCTTCGCTCGAGCTCCGTAGCGCCGTAACCAAGGCCCTAGAGGATGCCCGTTCTGCCGGCACCTTCACCAAGAGCCAGCAGGTTCGCGTCAAGGCGGTCGTTCCCGCTGAGATGTACGCGCTGCTGACCGGCGACAAGGCCGTCGACCTGGCCGAGTTCTACATCGTTTCCGATGTTGAGCTTACCCAGGGCGAGGATCTTTCCGTCTGTATTGATGCTGCCGAGGGCGAGTGCTGCGACCGTTGCTGGAACTATCGCACCACCGTCGGTGAGTACAACGGCCACGCGCATATCTGTAAGCGCTGCGCTGAGGCGCTGTAGGTTACGCCTTTGGTTACGCGGTTTTACCAAACCGCGTAACCGGTTGACGCTGCAAACCCGCCAGAGCGGCAATCTGCCTTTCAGCTTCGGCGGCATGACCAGAAGTCTATGCCGCCTTGCTTCAAGGCACCTTGCTCGCTCTGGCGGGTTTTCGCTGTCAGTAATGAATCGTCGGCTATTTCGTTGCTGGTCAATATAAGATATTGATTTGCGTTAAACGTAATTCGATTGTTTTGAGGATAGGGGATTGATTTGGGTCGTTCTGCGGATATGACGCCGCCTTTGCGTTGGCGGTTGGGTGTTGCTGGTGGGGTGGCGCTGGTTGTGCTGCTTGTTGACCAGCTGACCAAGCTTGCGGTTCGTGCCGTGGGCGACGCTTTGCATGTGACCGTCATCCCTGGTGTCATCGACTTTATGTTTGTCCGCAATATCGGTGCCGCCTTTAGCATGGGCGAGGGGCATGGCATCGCGTTTGCCGTGCTGGCGTTGGCGGTCATTATCGCTATTGCCGTGTACCTCGTTCGTGCACCCCAGCTCGCCCATCTTGAGGTTGTGGGCATGGCGATGGTCGCGGGCGGTGCTATCGGCAACGCTATCGATCGTTTGGCCTTTGGCTTCGTGACCGATTTTATTGCCACCACCTTCATCGACTTTCCCGTCTTCAATGTGGCCGATATCGGCATTACCTTGGGCGTCGTGCTCGCCCTCTTTGGCTACATGTTCTTGAGCCCCGCGGCCCGTGAGGTCGATGCGACTGCCGAGCTTAACGCCCGCGACGAGGCCCGCGCCAAGCGCAAAGCCAAGCAGCGTGGGGAGCGTGCCCGCAAGATTCGCGAAAGGAATGAGCGCTAATGGCCGACATCCATATCCTTGTTGCCGATGATGCTGCTGGTCAGCGTCTTGACGCCTATCTGGGCGCCAATGACGGCTGCCCTACGCGTTCTGCCTGCGCGCATCTGATCGAGGGCGGTGCCGTTGCCGTCAACGGCGAGACATGCCTGTCAAAAAAGTATGCCGTGCGCTCCGGCGACCGTATTTCGGTCGATTTGCCCGAGCCGCACGATCCCACCGACGTGATTCCCGAGGCCATTCCCCTCGATATCCGCTATGAGGACGACTACCTCATCGTGCTCTCCAAGCAGCGCGGTCTGGTGTGCCATCCCGCTCATGGCCACGAGAGCGGCACCCTTGCGAACGCCTTGGTCTATCACTGTGGCATCGACCATCTGGGCACCGTGCAGGGTGAGGACCGCCCCGGCATCGTACATCGCCTGGATCGTGACACCTCGGGCCTTATGCTCGCGGCAAAAGACGACGACACCCAGCGCGCACTCCAGAATCTTATCCGCACGCGTACGCTCGACCGCCGCTACATTACGCTCGTCCACGGCCACATTGCCATGGACGAGGGCACCATTAACACCGGTATCGCCCGTTCTACGCGCGACCGTGTCAAGATGGCGGTTTCGGACGATCCTTTCGCGCGCCAGGCCATTACGACCTTTAAGGTCCTCGAGCGCTTCGATTCCACGCGTTTTGACGACGGCTACACGCTCGTCGAGTGCCACCTGTTTACCGGCCGCACGCATCAGATTCGTGTGCACATGCGCCATATTAACCACGCCTGCGTGGGCGACCCACTCTACGGCAAGTGCGATGCGCGTGCCGATCAGGGTCTGACCAGGCAGTTCCTTCATTCCTGGCGCGTGGCGTTCGATCATCCGGTAACGGGGGAGCACATTGAGTGCCGTGACGAACTGCCGTGGGATCTTGCGGCGGTTCTGGATGATCTGGCTCCTCGTTCGCTCGGCCGCACTGCCGCCGGTGACGAAATCGTCCCGCAGCTCGGTCTGCTCGAAGCCTAGCCAGTATTAGATGGTTTCTTGAACTCGGTAAGCCTGCGGTAAGATATACGATTGTTTACGTAACGCGTTGCTGGGAGCCTGCATGCTCGCCTTTTTACAAACCAACACACCCATCGTGATCTTCAACCAGATTGTCGTCACGCTGCTCACGGTCTGCTTTCTGTACCAGGTGGTCTTCTTTGTCATTGGCGCTCTTCGTGGCGAGGTCGCGCC
>CABQJJ010000078.1 GCA_902464485.1 uncultured Collinsella sp.
GGTCGGGGCCGGGCGCGGGCTCGGGGTCCTTTGTGCCGGCTGCGGCCTGCTTAAGGCAGCCCTGGATGGCGCCCAGGATGCCCTCGCTCGAATACGTGGCACCCGTCACGGTATCGACATTGACGCTCTGCTTTTGCATGACGAGCCCGGGGAGCGCGTTCCAGGCGCGGCTCCAATACTCGGGTGTGTCGCCCGTGTTCACGAGTTCTATGTTGGTGATCTTGCCGTTTGCGATGGTCAGGCGCACGCTGACGGGCGTGTCCTCGCTGTAGCCCCAGGCGGAGTCGGTGTAGACGCCGTCTGCGTAGCCGCCGGCGGGCGTGAAGGGGTCGATGGTGTGGTGGGGCTTATTGGAGGAGCCGCCGGCCGCAGGGGCGGGGGCAACAGCCTCGGCAAGCCCGCCCGATGCCTTGACCAGTGCGTTTTTGATGGCCATGAGCAGGCCTTTTGATGAATACGTGGCACCCGAGATAGTGTCGACCGACGTCGACTGAGCGCTAATCACCGACTGGGTGAGAGCCTGGGCACGCCCAAAGTAGGCTGGGTCGTCCGCAGACGACACTATGTCGATTGCCACGATCTTGCCGCCCGCGATGGTCACGCGCACGGTGATACTGCCCCTAAAGCCGGTACCTGTGCCTTCATAGGTGCCGTCCTTGAGGTTTGCGGCGTCCATACCATAGACCGAGGGGTCGAGCGATTCGGTTGCCGGCGTTGCCGTCTCCTTCTGGACGTTGGAGGTGTCGACGGTCTTGAGGTCGGCGCCTGCGGCCTCTTGCGCGGGCGTGGCGGCGACCGTCTTGGCCACGAGCGGGGTGTACTGGGACACCACGAGGGCCACGGTTGCGCCCACGGCGATCGAGGGCACGATGAAGCCTGCCGTGGCGAGGCCGTGGCCGAGCGCCTTGGCTTTTGAGTGCTTGGGTTGGTAGTTGTCCATTTGTGGGTGGTCTCCCGTGGTCGAGTATGAGAAAAGGCCCGCAGCCCTGGTTGGGGCTGCGGGCGCTTGCGTTGCGAGCGCGTGGCGCGCGTTTTAGGCGCTAGTGCTGCATGCGGCGGCGGATGGCGACGCCGACGGCCGCGATGGCGGCGCCGATACCGGCGAAGATGCCGACCGTGGCGATCTGGGTATCACCGGTGCCGGGGAGGCCGCTTGCGTCCTTCTTGGATGCATTGGCCTTCTTGGTATCGGTGGTCGTCGTCGTGGTCGTCGTAGAGGTGGAGCCACCGGCGGGCTTTCCCTCCGTGCCCTTCTTGGTAAGTGCGTCCTGGGTGGCCTTCAGCTTGTCAACGGCAGAAGCCACCTCGCTGGCGGAGGGGTCCTCGGAGGCGGCAACCTGCTTGGCCTCATCGAGTGCTGTCTGGAAGTCGTTCCAGGAGGCGTCGGTGTAGCCGTCATTCTTGACAGCGCCGGCGCTCTCGATTTGGCTGGCGAGCGCGGACTTGGCCTCATCAGTCGCCTTGGCGGCGAGGTTGGCCACGGCGCTGTTGAGCGCGTTCAGGGCCTGGGCGATGTCGTCGTCGGTGGCGGCGGCGTTGGCCTGGACGGTCTTGGCGGCGCTGAGGGCGTCGCTCATGGCGTTCCAGGAGACAGCGGTAAAGGCGCTCTGGTCGAGCTGCTCGGCTGCGCCGATGGCCTTATCGAGGTCGGTGCGGTCGGCCTTGTAGGTAAAGGTGAACTCGAGCGGGGTGTTGTAGCCCGTGGAGGTCACCTTGATGGTGTAGGTGCCGTAGTTGGCAAACACCTTGGTGCCCTGCTGCTGGTCTGCGGCCTTAGGCTTGGCACTCTGCTGACCGCCGGCGACGGCGTCAAGGTTGATGGAGCCGTCGGCGTTGATGATTTTGACGGAACCGCGGCCGGAAGCGGCGTAGTCGGTGCCGTTGACGGTGACCGTGGTGATGTTGCCGATAAAGTTCTCGACATCGTCGCCCTCGTTGGCGGCGGTGATCTTCGAGGTGCCCTCATCGAAGGTCGCGACGGTCTTGTCGGTGGAGACGGTGAACTCACTCGTCACATCGGCGTACTTACCGCTCTCGTCATGGGCCACGAGCTTATGCTTGCCGGGCTTGAGGTTCTCGATGGAGAAGCTGCCGTCAGTGACGTCGACAGCGTTGCCATCGACGGTATAGGCGGCCATGAAGTCCTTCGGGAACGTTGCCTCGATCTTGGCGGTCTTGGCGTCGGCTTCGGCGCTCGCCTCGACGTTGAGCTCGGACTTGGAGGCCTTGACGGGGACGTACTGGTTCCTGTCAACGGTGTAGGTGCCCGTGGAGGTGTAGAACGTCACGTTCTTGATGGTCTTGCCCATCATGGACGTGTAGTACCGCGAGCTCAGCGGGCTGCCGTGAGACTCGTTGACCAGACCGCAGCTCCAGGCAATCTCCTTGCCCTTCCAGATGTTCTCGACGGCGCGCATGCCATAGCCCTCGATAGTGCCGTCTGCACCGGCGGCATTGACTACGGCGCCGTACACGGTCGCCTGGTTGCCGTCGGCATCAACCATCTGCTCGCGCAGGTTCTCAAAGTCGATCTCGTAGTCGCCGTACTTGCTGGAGGTCTTAAAGTCGACGGTGACGTTTTCAAGCTTGGTGGCTTCCTTGCCCTCGACAGCGCCAAAGCGCAGGTTGCCCTTGGAATCGGCGGTGAGCTCCTTGTAATTGGTTGGAACCTCGCCGGCGGGCAGCACGTAGTAAGAGTAGCTCGCAGACTCAAACAGGGCGTCCTTGCCCGTGTAGGTCGTCGTGGACACCTTGCCCTTGATCGAGGTGGTGATCGTAACGGAGCTGTCGTCGGTCACACGGGTGAACTTGGACCAATCGATGTCGCCTTTGCCCACCTTGACGGCAAACGTGACGCCCGAGATATCCGTACCGTCGGAATTGACGTGGTAGGAGCCGCTCGCCAAGCTGGAGCGCGTCTTCTGCCGCGTAGCCGAGGTCACAATGTCGGTGCCGGCGTTGTTGTTCTCGGCGGCATAGAAATCGGCGTAGGGGATGTTCATGAGCACGTAGTCGCCGGCCTGGGGATACAGGCTCACGAGCGCGTCGAGCGCGCCCTGCAGGTGGGTGATCTGCTCGGCGGCCTCGGCTTCGCCCAGGTTTTTCTTGGCGAGCAGGTCCTTGGTCTCGGCAGTTTCGGTCTCGATGGACGAGGCGGTCCAGGAGTCCTCGGTGTACTTGGACTTATCGAGGGACTTCGCCTTGTCGTAGAGCTCCTGCAGCTGGGCCTTGGTGGCGTCGGTCACCGGCTCCTTGGCGCCCACGATGTTGTCATCGGTCGCCTGGAAGGTGTAGGTGTAATCGTTGTAGCCCAAGGCGTGGACGGTAAGCTTCCAGTAGCCGGTACCGTTGGTCCCCTCGGGCAGCTGGCAGCGCTCGGATTTAGTGAGGCCCAGCTGAATGCCCATGGACTTGTGCATCCAGTTGTCGGCCGCGAACTTGGTGCCGTAGGTGGCAAGGGCGTTGGTGTAGGTCGCATCGTCGCCGTAATAAGTCCAGGTGACGCTTTGCATATTGGCGCCCAGGTCGCCATAGTTGCCGTTGAGGTCTACGCGCAGGAACTCGCCGTAGGAGCCGCTCGCGTCCTTAACCGTGGGTTTAATGTCCGTGGCGGTCTTGAGCTCCTGACCCTTGATACCTGAGTCGGTGCCGGTGGTGGCGGCCGAGAAGCTGAAGGTTCCGTTATTGTTGGTCACGGTCTTAATGCCGTTGGTGTTGGCATCGACGTCCGCAACCAGGCCGGAGTAAGCCTGGAGGTTATTTTCGGTGTAGCCGCCGGCGAGCGTCTCGCCATTGGCGACAAAGCTGTGGCTCGCCTTAAAAGCCTCGAGGTCGCTGGTCTTGATTTTGACGGGAACGTACTTGAGTCCCGTGACCTCGTAGTCTTTGAGCGTGTAGCTTGCACCGTCGCAGGTCATGGCGCCGCGGTTCCACGTTACGGTCTTGCCGTCGGTCGTGGTGAACGACTTGCCGTCGGCGGCCCAGGTGGCCAGGTCAAACGTCGCGCCCTCGTTGGTGTAGATGGTAGCCATGCACTGATAGCTGCCGCGGTGCAGGCCGTGGTTGGCGGTTGCACGGGTCACCACGTCAAAAGCGCCCTTGTCGGCCTCGTTGCGGGAATCGAGCTCGCTCGACGAAGCGGAGGACCCTGCCGCCTGCACGTTTTCACCAGCCCAATACTCGGCCCACGTCAGGCCAGCGTAGCCGTAGGTGTACTCGTCGGTCGCAGGGGTCGACGGATTCTGCTCGTCATAGGCAGCTTGCAGGGCATTATCGACGGCAGCCTTGATGGCGTTGGACGAGACGGTGGCAGTGGAGACGGCATCAACGCTTGTTCCGTTCGCCTCGACGATCTTGTCCGCCATACCAGTGACGTGCTTGCGGGCATTACCGTGTTCGGCTTTGTCGAGATAGTCCCAGCTCTCGCCAGTCAGCGCATCGTAAGTCTCATCGGAGACCTTAACGGAGGCGATCTTGTGCGAGGCGACCTGTACGGTTACCTTGACCTCGTAGCTGTCGACGTCCCACTCGTTTCCGCCTGCAGCGGGATCATTCGAGTCGGCCGTGGCCGTGCCCTCATACGTACCATCTGCGATTTTGGTCAAATCGTAGCTGGTCGAGGAGGATGCGGCGTCGTCAGAGACGGCACTCAGGCTATACTCGGAGCTGAGGGACTTCGTTTCCTCACTGGTGGCGGAGATCGGCGCGTTGTTGGTAGCTTCGGAGCCGGTCTCCGTTGTTGCTGCTGCGGCAAAAGCGCTGGTAGGCATCATCGAGACGGTCATCGCAGCGATGAGCGCACCTCGACAGGCATTGCTGCCCACAGTGTTGAGCTTGCGCAGCACAGCGTTATCGTTGTGCATAGAACCTCTTTTCTATCGATCGGTCGTTGGGTGCTGCTCTCCTTTCCTGTTGCACCCGGATGGACAGTGGTCATGTGCGTCGCACATGATAGGTAACTGCCATAGAACTCATGTTGCTTACCGCAAAAAGTTAAAGGCAGTAAACAAAAATACCAGAAATTACCACTGGTTAACTTGTCAATTCAATTGTCGTTTGCCTGTAACGCAAGAGCATCGACTTTTCTGTTTGGAGCGTCTGGCTTTGTTTGGCATTCGATTTGTCGGACAGGCCGGCCAGTTGGGGGTATGCTGGAGGGGACCATCAACCCAGCGAAAGGGGAGAGCATGACGGATCAGGAAACGCCCGAGCGCGCGCACGTGACGGCCGACGATATCGAGGCCGCCAACGACCTCATCGACTTTATCGAGGCATGCCCCAGCATGTTCCATACGGCGGCGACCATTATGGCCGAGCTCGACGAGGCGGGCTTTACCTACCTGCCCGAGAATGCGGCGTGGGATATCGAGCCGGGCGGTCGCTATTACACGCAGCGCAACACCTCGAGCGTCATCGCCTTTAAGGTGGGCGAGGACCTGGCCGCAACGTGGGGCGAGGACGGCGTTGCCGGTGACTATCATTTTCAGCTCACGGCATCGCACAGCGATTCTCCGACGTTTAAGGTCAAAGCCGTGCCTGAGCTCGACGGTGCGGGTGAGACGCTGCGCCTGAACACCGAGGCCTACGGCGGCATGATCGACTACACCTGGTTCGATCGTCCGCTGGCGCTCGCGGGCCGCGTGCTGGTGCGCGAGGGCGACCGTATTGAGAGCCGCTTGCTTGCCACCGAGCGCGAGGTCGCTATCATTCCGAGCCTTGCCATCCACATGAACCGCGGCGTTAACGAGGGCTTTGCTCCCAACCGAGCCATTGATCTGTGCCCGCTCATCAGCGCCGGTGACCTTAAGCAGGGCGACTTTGACGCCCTGATTGCCGACGAGTTGGACGTTGAGCCCGAGCAGATTCTGGGCCGCGATCTGTTCCTGGTCAATCGTCAGGATGCGCGCATTTGGGGCTGGGCCGACGAGTTCATTTCGACGCCCAAGCTCGACGACCTGGCCTGCGCCTACACCTCACTGCAGGCATTTTTGGGTGCCGAGAACGCGCACGACGTTTCGGTCTTCTGCTGCTTTGATAACGAGGAGGTTGGCTCCGAGACCAAGCAGGGTGCCATGTCGACGTTCTTGGCCGACGCGCTGCGCCGCATCAACGGATCGCTGGGCTTTGACGACGAGTCGTACCATCGTGCCCTTGCCGCATCGATGCTCGTGAGCTGCGATAATGCACATGCCGTGCATCCCAACCGCGCCGAGAAGTGCGATGCCCGCAACCAGGTGGTGCTCAACGGCGGCATCGTCATCAAGGAGGCAGCCAACCAGCACTACTGCACCGATGCCTTTAGCCGCGCGGTGTTCCAGGCTATCTGCGATGACGCCGACGTGCCCACGCAGGCCTTCGCCAACAAGAGCGACATGGCCGGCGGCTCCACGCTCGGCAATCTGTCCAATATGCAGGCGAGCATGCATGCCGTGGACGTGGGCCTGCCGCAGCTTGCCATGCACTCGAGCTACGAGACCGGCGGCGTGCGCGACGTGATGTACGCCATCCGCGCCCTCACCGCCTTCTACGAGCGCAACCTAACCATCAACGGCGCCGAAAGCGTAGAGCTGTAAATGCAAGCCGAAGAAATGAAGGCCGAGCGCAGAGCCAAACTTGTCGACCAGGGCTCGCAGCTGTTCGCCACTGCTTGCCATGAGTCAGGGATCGACGTGTCCAAGGCGCAACCTACGAGCGATGAAGGGCTCAAGCATAGAGCCTATTCGGATCGCTATGACGAGGAGATGGGCTGGCTCCAATAAGCGAAGCATTATCACTTTGACGAGAGTGTCGCAGGCAGAACCAGCGTCATGGTGCAAACAAACCTGACCCCATTGCACCAAACTCACAAGGAGTGTCCCCACCTGCCGGCAGGAAAGGAACGTCCCCAGGTGCCAACAATGGCAACACCGCAGGCAGAGGATGGGCAGCGAGCGACGTCCAGGACGAGCAAGTTGGCATGAAAAAGGCGAGGCATTGACCTTCTGGTCATGCCTCGCCTTTTGAATGACAAATTGCCGTTCTGGACGTCGCGCAGCGTCGACCGGTTCCGGCGTTTGGTAGAACGCCGGAACAAATTAATGCTCGATCCAGCAGCGGAGGGTCTCGCCAGCTTGCAGGTGGCGTAGGTTCTCGGCGGCGATATCGACTACGTTGTTGAGCGTAGCCTCCAGGTGGAACCAGCCGGAGACATGCGGCGTGATGAGCATGTTGGGCGCATCCCACAGCGGGCTTGTCTCGGGCAGCGGCTCGGGCTCGGTGACATCGACCGCGGCGCCGGCAAGGTGCCCCGACTCAAGGGCGGCAACCAGGTCGTCGACAACTACGAGGTCACCACGGCCACCGTTGGCAAAGAACGCGCCCGGCTTCATCGCGGCGAAGAACTCGGCGTTCGCCAGGCCGCGGGTCTCGGGTGTGCTGGGCATAAAGGATGCGACGACGTCTGCCTCGGCCAGGCGCTCAGGCAGGGCGTCCATGCCGTCCATGTCCTCAAACACGATGGGGTAGACGAGCGGATGGCGTTTGATGCCACGGACGTGCGCGCCCATGCTGCGGCAGAGCGTGGCAAAGTGCCCGCCGATATCGCCCGCGCCCAGCACCAGCACGTTGGCATTTTTGAGCGAAGTGACCGGCCCCAGGTCCTTCCAGCGATGCTCGCGCTGCAGGTCCTGGTAGCCAGGCAAGCGCTTCATCATGGACAAAACCATGGCAAACATGTGCTCGCTCACGGCCTGGCCGTAGGCGCCCACCGAGCAGGAGAGCT
>CABQJJ010000079.1 GCA_902464485.1 uncultured Collinsella sp.
GTCGCCACTGGCGGCACCCTGTGCATGGACGTGCCGAGCCTGGGCGCTCGCGAGGGCCGCACGCAGTGGCGCCATACCCACGTGCTCAACGACCCCGTGCATCCCGTCGAGGTCGTGCCGGGCTCGCTGCTGGAGCGCGCGCTTGGCGGGCACAGGCTGATCCAAACCAACTCCGCACACCACTGCTGCGTCGATCGTCTGGGTAAGAGCACGCGCTTGGTCGCCAAGGCAACCGACGGCGTTCCCGAGTGTATCGAGGTCGAAGGCCAGCCATTCTGTCTAGGCGTGCAATGGCACCCTGAGTACACGTGGAAGACGCTCGAGACCGACTTTAACCTGTGGAAGTCGTTTGTCGAGGCGGCGGCAAAGGTTAAGCAGGCTCGTTAGCTCGCGAATCACACAGGCTTAAACCTTCCATGCCAGGGGGGCGGACACCAGCCAAGGTGCCCGCCCCCCTGTATTTGATACGCTCGGTATGTTTATCCCTCACAAACAATCAAAGAAATCTCGACCGCAATCGGTCGACGGTAAAGCAAATGGCAAAAACGCTTGCTACGTTTATGAGACAGTCAATTAAAATCGAAGTGCATTGACTATCCTCCAACGGGGTCACGCCGCAAATCCACATGAGCATCGAAGACGGAAGCGGAAGCATGGAATTGACCCCGACCTGTATGTAGATCGCTACGACGTTGACAAGCAATAGCATGCCAATCGGACCGAAGCCGGATCCAAAGTAGGAAACAACGATCACGCAAGAGACCACGTATGCAAGGCAGGCAACAGCTGCAAGAACAAGTCGATAGCAAAATACATGCAGGTTGAGATGCTGTTGAGCATCTAAAACGATTGCGCAGTTAAGGCAGTACAAAACGACGCTCGACAGGACAAAAGCGCCCAAAAGGGCAAGTGAAGACAGTATCGCTCGTGCAACAGTAGCGCACGCCCGCTTCCCTCCCCGAGCCTCCGACAGCCCCCACGGTTCCTCTGCAAAGCTCGAACTGACAAAACGCGGCACAATGCAAGCTGCGATGAACGGAAAGAACAATGCATGAGCCAACGGGGCTACGTTGAACAGCAGACCGCGAAAAACCTCTGCATTACCAAATAGAAGGACATCCTCCGCCGATAGCCGAAGCGTCGGGTCTGGGAAAAAGCCCAAGAAACTGTTCTCACGGAGGCTACAGAACCACATCGGGAAAGAATTAATCTGCAATACCACCATGCACGCATAAATTACCAGGATTAAGGCGTACGTCCATTTGCTCACATGCTTCAATTCTGACTGAAGGAATCTTCTAGTCTGACGAGCCATTGACCACACCCCCAGCACGAAAGCTCACGAGAGCGTAAATCAATACCGATAGACAGCTGGCTGCCGCGCCATATCCCAGAAGCGTCAGCTGCCCCATATCGCTATACCCAAGGGCACATCCAACTCCAAGGTACGGCCCCGGAAGAAAGAAGATCCATCGCAAGGACGGTATGGGCGTCTGAAGGTAAGTTCCGTAGAGCGTCAAGCTCATGACAAATCCAACTATCACCACGGCCCCGCTCAATACAGCGCTGCCCGTAATCCGATAGATGGTCACCGTCTCCAGCGCAACCGATATCACCAATACAGCGTTGACTATCATTGCAGGCAAAAATGCAGCCAGCATGCCATGCACGTAGTTTTGCCCTCCACGTGTTACGGCTACGGCAAAAAGAAGAAGGCAAAGCGCACTATATACTGCGCCAATTATTAAAGCAGACGAAAATGCATGGGCTAGAGCCCCATAAAAGCTGTTGAGACCTCTTGCCAAAGAAATTCGGCAGCCCTCTTCATAGCCACGTTCCTGTAGAATTACCAGGCAAACGATGAGCGGTACAAACAAAGATGTGCCGGCAAAGGCACTACGCACAAGGGACTCATCGGGTGCAGAAGAATCGATTACATTCCAGCAGAAGCCAATATCCTCCCCAAAAACGCTATTGCCACAGGCGAGCAACGTTGTTCCGTTTTTTAGAAAGATGCCGAAGAGAAGGCCGAACGCCAGCATAAGCGCAAGACCAAACTTCGCCGGAAATATCCTGTGCAAACGCATCATATCTGCCTTTATGGGATGAATCGCCCGCTTCATAGCGAGACCACCTTCATCAAGCGCCTGTAATACTCTTTTAGGGACGACGCCTCATCCCTTATGACGTCCATCGATTCCTTTTTTATCAGTTCGCCGTCATGAATAAACAGGCAGCTTGTTGCAACCGATGCCAACTCATCCAAATCATGACTAGAGATGAGCATGGTCTTACCCTGCTCTCGATTCAATCGACCGATAAGGGCCCATATACTCTCGATGCCCAACGGATCCAATCCATTTGCCGGCTCATCGAAAATTAGTACGTCGGTGTCACCCAACAAAGCCGTAGCTATATCCAGTCGCCGTTTCATTCCCAGAGAAAAACTGCTCACGCTCTTTTTCTCATCGGCATCCAGTCCAACTAGGCTCAAAACGCGAGGAATCTCACAATTCTCATCAAGCCCCCATTCCGCACATCGGATCCGAAGATTCTCAGCCGCACTGAGGGATTGGTATGCTCCGCTGGAATCTGGCACATAGCCGACACGCGTCCGCATCAGGCTCAGCTCTTTTTTCGACTTGCCTCCAAAGAGCTCCACGCTCCCCGACGATGGCTCACAGAGGCCCAGCACTATTTTAATAAGCGTGCTTTTGCCCGCCCCGTTTGCACCAACAAGGGCGCAAAGCTCAGACTGATGTACCTCGAAGGAAACGTCATGCAACACACGCCGTTTTCCATAGCGCTTTGACACCTTTGATAGCTTTATCGCTGATGCGCTCATTGGCCTCCCGTTCTGCTTGATAATAAAACCGCTGCTGCCAGACTGTCGCCTGGCAGCAGCCGCAACTGCTAGAGATTAACAAAACAGAAGTTTTTGCTGCAGTTATTGACGCAAGTGCGTGCTCCACAGAATTTCTTGCAGTAACCGTTACACCCACCACCGGGGTCCACATAACTCGGTTTGACAATCCAGCTCATATCGTTCCTCCCTTCTTTTATCGTTCGTTCTTGATGTTATTGTTTGCCGATAACTTATATTTGTCAAGATAATTAATAAACAAAGAACCCATGTTAGACACGGGTTCCGTTACACTGATATTTCGTTATAGTTGTTCGCTTTATGCTACTCGTCGCTCAAATCGACAGCAAAGACTGATGTCGGAAGCGACGCCTCATTGCCTCCACCATTCCGCATCTGCCTCACGACATTTTTTGCGCGCTCGACAATAAGCTCCTCAAGCTCCTTCTCGCTCACGCGCCGAATAATATCTCCCGGTTGACAATCAAGTTCATCGCAGATATCGAGAAGCGTCTTAAGGCGAATAGCCTTAATTTTCCCGTTTCTTAGCTTTGAGATATTGGCCGGGGTATGCCCCGTGGCGCGAATCAGATCAGCGCTGGTCTTTCCGATCTTAAGCAGCTGCGTCTCAAGCTCGATGATGAGATAGCTCATGTTTCCTCCTACACAAGCTCGTCAGACTGCTCTTGGAGCAGCGAGGCATAGCTCCAGATCACCGAGACAAACAAACAGACAGCCGCGCCGATAAGCGACCCCGCGTCAAAGGCAACGCCCTGGCAAATCGCGATAACGAAGGAATGGGGCACGACGCAAAGCTCCAGGCCGCCAATGGTGAGATTGACCGATCCATAGGCACCAACAAGCGAAACCGCGGCGTTAACAGCAAAGGCAAGCGCGAGAACACGGATAAGCCGCACATGCGCCCTAGTAAAGGGCGATACGCCCCGCGAAATGTCACGGCTGATTCCGCACAAAACGACAAGCGAAATACCCATGACAAGCGCCATGCACAGTCCGCTTGGGATAACGATGCACCCGCCATCGAGAAGCGTCACAACACCGAAAGAATCGACAGAAGCAACGTTTGCAGTCGCATACCAGATCACGTAAACAACCAACGCGACAAAAGCGACGAGCATTCCCGCAGAAATGACCGTCATGCAAAAACCGAGCTTCCTGATATTTTCGCGCGCCTTGGCCATACGCTGAACGCTATTGGACATACACTCACCCTCGTCGACTCTATCGTTATCGGAATAGTTTATCGAACAACGATATGGATTGCATGCGGAAAGCCCCGCCAGTGCGCATAGCCCACTCACTAATCAGAAAGGGTGAGAGTGGATTTTTGGACACGTATCGAACGAGAGTGGATAATCTCCCACTTTGAGGCCGCCACAGGGCCAAAAACGGGAGATTATCCACTCTCATAGTCATTGGGGACGCCCTTTTATGTCTACATCAACGGACTCTGGGCGGCACAAGGCCTGCAAGCCCTTACTCAGCTGCCTCGCGCAGGGCCGACATCGTAGCCGCATACTGCTGTCGCAACGCATGCAGCCCATCGCGGGCACCGTCAACGGTATCCGCATCGCGCAACGCCTCGGTCACCACAACCGCCGGCTCGTACAGATTGTCGAACCCCAGGTTCTGGCTCACGCCCTTGAGCGTATGCACGGCCATAAACGCACTCTCGGCGTCTCCTGCCGCCATAGCGGCCTCGAACTTGTCCATGCTCTCGTCATCCAGGAACTTAAGGGCAAAGCGGGCGAGCATCTCCTCGCCCATCAGGCGAACGCAGGCGCCATCGTAATCGGCACCGATCTTCTCATACGCTTCACGCATGGAACCCATAAATTATAACTCCTTTGGTCGAACTAAATCGTGGGAAACGCGACGACGTCGGCAGGGCGCGCCAACGTTTCGGCGATACGGTCTTGCACCTCAAGCAGGCAGTCGAGCAGTAGCGGGTTAAACTCACCGCACTTGCCGTCCAGAATCATCTGAATCGCTTCCTGGTGCGGGATGGCGTCCTTGTACACGCGCACGCTCGTGAGCGCATCGTATACGTCGGCCACCGAGACCACCTGCGCGGCAATGGGAATGTCGTCGCCCTTAAGGCCGTCGGGATAGCCCTTGCCGTCCCAACGCTCGTGGTGCCAGCGCGCGATCTGGTATGCGTACTCCAACAAGGAATTGCCGGCATGCTGACGGCCCAACTCAAGCAGCATATCTGCGCCGAGGGTGGTGTGGGTCTTCATAATCTCGAACTCCTCGGACGTCAGGCGTCCGGGCTTGTTGAGGATCGCGTCGTCGATCGACATCTTGCCGATATCGTGCAGCGCCGAGGCCATAGCGATCGTGGAGCGCTGTTCGTTGTCGAGCGGGAACTTGTCGCTGCGATGCACCAGGCAGCCCAACAGCAGCTCGGTCAGCTTTTCGATATGCGTGACGTGCAGGCCGCTCTCGCCGTTGCGGAGCTCCATGACGCCGGCCATGATATCGATCAGCATGCGGCTGTTCTTGACGCGCACGTTGTATTGCTGAGACAGCAGGTTTGTCAGGCGACGCTGCTTGGCATACAGGCGGATGGTATTACTCACGCGGCGGCGCACGACGCGCGCGTCGAACGGACGGTTGATGTAATCCGATGCACCCAGCTCGTAGGCGCGCAGCACCACGTCGTCGGAATCTTCGCTCGAAATCATAATGACGGGCAGGTTATCGGCGGCAGATCGACGTGACAGATCGCCCAGCACCTCAAAGCCGTTCATGCCCGGCATGATGATGTCGAGCAGCACAAGCGACAGCTCATCGCCGTAGCGGTCGACCATATCGAGCGCCGCGCGGCCGTTGTCTGCTTCCAGGATGCGATATTCGTCCTTGAGCATCTCGTTGAGGATGACACGGTTCATCTCGGAGTCATCAACGATAAGAATCGAAGGCTTATCGCTTTGGAAGGTCTCGATTGCATCGGCATCCGTCACGACCGTACCGGGCTTTGCCTTGGCATGGCTCAACAATTGGACCGCGCGGCTCACGCCCTCGTCGACCGTATCGCCATTGATGTGAACACCGCCCACGCATGCCGACAGGCTCACATGCTCATGACCCGGAACAATCGTGGCGTGGACGGCATCGGATACATGACGTAGACGACGGGCGAAGTCATCGGAGGGGATATTGGGCATGACGGCCACAAACTTGTCGCAGCCAAGGCGCACAAGTTCGTCAGTCGAACGAATGCCGCTGCGAATCGCCGCCGCCACAGCGCCGAGCGCGAGATCGCCGGCATGACGGCCACAGGTATCGTTGAAGACCCTAAAATCATCAAGGTCGATCATCGCAACGCCGGCGTTCATGCGGGCGCTGCGAAGCTTTTCCTCGTAATATCGGCGATTATGCACGCTCGTCAGCACATCGGTGTAGACAAGGTCCTCTTCTGCGGCCTCTTGTTCATCGATAGGGCGCACCATCAGCAAAACGTGAGGCTCGCCCTCGACCGTCAAAGAGCGCACACGGGCACGGTACTCAACGCCGTCGTTGAGCAGCCGCTCCGATATCTCATCGGAGCTTGCCATGGCCTCAAGACTTGACTGGCGCAGGCAAGGGCACCGATCGCCGGCGAGCAGGCAGTTGCGGTCGCTCTTGACCTGATCGGCCGACAGCAGACGCACCACGGGGTAGATCTTCGCGGCGCGGGCCACCTCGGCGGCAGCCTCTTCGTCGGTTAGATTGGCCTCGTGATCATTGAGCATACGGGGGGCCTTTCGGTCGATGCGTTTGATAGCAATAGGTATCAAATGGTATAAGGGTAGCATCTTGTCAATGCAGGCAAGCGCGCGAATATCGTTACATTTTCATGAGTTGGCAGACGGTATGTTTGGGACTGCGGACGCAAGGTTTTGGGGGTATTTGTTAACACCGCCGAAACGCTTGCAAGTGTCGGCCGTTTTGGTTGGCACAATTGCTACGACCCCAGGATGCCGCGGACGGCATGGGCTGCCGGCGCTGGGCGGTCACGCAGGCCATTATGCGCGCCGGGAATCGTCACGAGCGGGCAGCCTAGTAGCTCTGCCGCCGTCTGTGTGCCTGCCTCGCGGGTCGTGCCGATCGAGAGCTCACCCAAGAGCACGGCGGCCATGGCCTTTGATGCGCGAGCGCGGTCCCAATCGGGGACATAGGTCATGGTGGCCTCGTATTCGTTTGCCATAAAGCTGCGCCCGTTGCGCAGGGCGTGCTTGGCTTCCGCCTCGGTTGTTTTGGGAGCTTCGGGATCGGGCTCGCCGATGGCGCCCAAGAAGACCCTCAATGCCCTCGAGACCTTCCCCGCCGCAATCATGTCGAGCAAAATGGGAGCCGCGCCCAGGCCAACGCCCTCGCCCGTCACGGCGGGCTCATGCAGGATCGCACGCGAGACGACAGCCGGGTTTGTACGAAGAAGCTCCAGGGCAACCAGCGTACCGGCACTGTGCGCGAGCACGTTTGCCGGAGCGCCGACGTACTCGATTACGGTTTGCAGATCGGCGGCCTGAGCGGCGAGGTCGTAGCGGCCGTCCGCAGCATCGCCGCTCTCGCCGCAGCCGCGACGGTCGTAGGTAATTACGCGATAGTCGCGGCTGAGCTCGCGGGCGATACCGTCAAAAAAGACGCCGTCGACGCAGGCGCCGTGAACGCATACCAAAGCAGGCGCATCGGGCAACACGCCCGGTCTGGCATACTCGTGGCAGACAATCGCGGTGCCCGCATTCTCAACCGTAAAATCCATGTTGTGGTCCTATCGTCAACGCCGTCCGGCCGCGTCAAGGTGTGGCTTGGCTGTTTTGGCGTCATTTGTACAGAAACGAACGCGTTTACTCTACCCGTCTGGCGCCCTTT
>CABQJJ010000080.1 GCA_902464485.1 uncultured Collinsella sp.
AAGCGTCCTAGTGTTCGCTTCTAATAAAGAAGGCCAAGATTCGGGACGCAGTTCAGTTTAAGTACGTCCCCAATGAGTACCCAATGAGTATGTGGGGAAGCAGATTTCCCCGCTCGCCGATTTCAGTCTTGATAAATGTATATAACGACTATAACGTAGCATGAAACATATTGGAAATAATACCGAGGAGGCTGCGTTGAAGAGAAGTAATGTGGGCTATATGCTGGTGCTGATCGCCGCGCTTATGTGGGGCACCATCGGAATCTTTGTTAACGGAATATCGGCCCTGGGTGTTTCGTCTCAGAGCATGGCTGCCTTTCGCTTGTTGGTCGGAGCGCTTATCTTGGCGCCGGTCCTGATGTTTATGGGCTGCCGTCCGGGTGAGGGGTCTACCGTGGTTCAGGGTCCGCTGACCCTGTTCAAGGCAAGCCCTAAAGAGCTTGTTTCCTGCGCACTTGTCGGTATCGTCGGTTTGGCCGTCGCCAACACCTGCTATTACGAGTGCATGGGCGAGGTGGGCATGTCCACGGCCTCGGTGCTGCTCTATACCTCGCCGGTGTTTGGCGTCATGCTCGGCCGCGTGCTTTATCGCGAGGGCGTGACCCCCAACAAGCTCGTCGCCATCATCTTTAACATTGTGGGTTGCGTGCTCGCGGTGACGAGCGGGGACCTGTCCGGTTTCCATTTCTCGACTTGGGGTGTCGCGTCGGGTGTGATCGCCGGACTTTGCGGTGCGTTGCTGGCTGTGTTTAGCCGCATGGCCACCAAGACGCTGCATCCACTGGCGGTGACGTTTTGGGGCTTTGTCTTTGGCGGATGCTTTATGGCTGTGCTTTCTGCTCCGTGGCCCGATGTAGTCGCGGCAATGTCCCCGCAGCTCATTCTGCTGTTCGCGGGCTTTGGCTTTATTCCGACGGCTCTTGCGTACATCTTCTATATGCAGGGCCTTTCGATGGATCTTGAGACATCGAAGGTGCCGGTCGTGGCTTCGTTTGAAACCGTGGCGACCGTTCTGGTCGGTATTGGCATCTACGCCGAGCCCGCCGGCGCGATCAAGGTCCTGGGCATCGTGCTGGTGCTCGCGTCCATCCTGATTATGAACACCAACTTCTCCAAGCTGCGCAACAGTGCCTTTGTCGGCCATATCGTTGAGAGCATGACCTTTAAGCCCAACGCGTGGTGGACGGAGAAATCGCAGGACATGGATCTGTTCCGCGAGCGCACCGGCATCGCGCTGGAGCCCACCGTGCAGGAAAGCCCCTGGTACTTCGTGCGATAGGGGATTGGCGAGGCGTCTGATCTGGGGCTATCCAGCCAGCGCCGGCCTACCTAGCCCCAACGTTTCAAGTACGTTAAACCCGTCAACGGTCGATTTTCATCCGCGAACGGTCTTTATATTAATTAGCAATATAAGCAACGTATAAGACGTTATAATGACCATAACGAAAAGGAGGAGGCAAGATGAATCAGATCATTCTCGCATCTCATGGCGGCCTGGCCGCAGGCGCCAAAGACACGCTCGAGATGGTTCTCGGCGACGTGTCGAACGTCCACGTCGTGTCGCTTGCTCGTGACGACAAGGAGCCCATCACCAATAAGGTGGACGCCATGATCGCCACGTTCAACGCGGACGACACCGTCTATGTGCTGACCGATATGCTCGGCAGCTCGGTCAACAACAACATGGTCGAGCTTTCCAAGAACGGCACGAAGTTCACGGTTGTCAGCGGTTTCAACATCCCGCTGGCGCTCACGCTCGCTATGAGCCCCGTCCCCGTCAAGGGCGCCGAGCTCGCGGCCCTCATCAACGAGGCCCGCACCGGTCTGACCAACCCCAACGCACCGGTCGAGGTCGCCGCGGCTCCCGCCAAGAAGGCCAAGGCGTCCCGTCACAGCTCCGGTCCCGCCAAGATCGTCCTCGCACGTCTTGACTACCGCCTGCTGCACGGCCAGGTCGTCTTTACCTGGACCACCAAGGTTCAGGCCGAGCGCATCATCGTCGTCGACAACGCTGCCGCCAACGATGACATCAAGAAGGGCGCCCTTAAGCTGGCCAAGCCCCAGGGCGTGCGTCTGAACGTCTTCACCGTCGAGCGTGCCCTCGCCAAGATGGACAAGCTCAACACCCTCGGCGAGCGCGTCATGTTCGTCTTTGGCAACACGGCCGAGATGCTGCAGTTCTGCCAGGGCTACAAGCTCGACGCCATCAACCTGGGCGCCACCGCCAACCACGACGGTGCCGATCAGGTCGGAGGCAAGGACAGCTCCGTCTTCCTCGACGCCACCCAGAAGGCCGACGTCAACCAGCTGCTCGACATGGGCATCAAGCTCTATGTTCAGCAGACCCCTACGTATCAGAGCGTCGACATCGACGCCAAGCTGTAATCAACCAGGCTTTTGCCTGACTGAAAGGAGAAGGGTATGAATACGTTCATCAGTGCGGTGCTCGTCGGCCTCGTCGGCGTGTTCTGCATGTGGGACTCCCGCCTGCTCGGTCGTCTTAACTTCGAGCAGCCCCTCGTTGGCGCTACGCTCGTCGGTCTGCTGCTGGGCGATGTGCCCACCGGCCTTGCCGTCGGTGCCGCCGTCGAGCTCGTGTCCATGGGTCTGGTGCAGGTCGGCGCCGCCGTTCCGCCCGATATGGTCCTGGGCGGCATCGTGGCCGCTGCCTTTGCGTGCCTGACCGATGCTTCCGCCGAGACCGCCATGACGATCGCCATCCCGGTCGCCGTCCTGGGTCAGCTCCTCGGCATCGTGTTCCGTTCCATCATCGCCGCCCTCACCCATGTGGCAGATAGCGCGATCGATAACGGAAAGTTCAAGACCGCCTACCGTATGCACATCTGCGCCGGCTCCGGTCTGTACGCCATCATGTACTTCCTGCCGATCTTCCTCGCCGTCTTTGTTGGCACCGACCTGGTTCAGGCCATCGTCAACATGGTTCCCGAGTGGCTGTCCACTGGTCTTAACGTTTCGACCAAGATCATGACCGCCTACGGCTTGGCCCTGCTGCTCACCATGATGATCAAGAAGGGTATGACTCCGTTCCTGTTCATCGGTTTCCTGCTCGCCGCTTACCTCAACCTGTCCGTCATCGCGGTCGCTCTGATCGGTGTGTGCCTGGCTGTCGTCTTCATGGGCTTCAAGTTCAACGGTTCCCATGCAGCCGCCGGTGTCGATTCCGACTACGATCCGCTCGAAGACGACGAAGACTAAGGAGGAACACACTATGGCAACCGCAACCAAGGACGTGTCCCTGAACAAGAAGGTCAGCCAGTTCTTCTGGCGCTCCTGGGCCATCCAGGCCTCTTGGAACTACGAGCGTCAGATGAACATGGGCTTCCTCTACGGCATGGTTCCCACGCTCGATCGCCTCTATCCGGATGAGTCCGACCCCAAGCAGCTCGCTGCTAAGAAAGAGGCTTACCACCGTCACATGGCGTTCTACAACTGCACCCCGCAGACGAGCGCTTTCGTCCTAGGCCTCGCCGCCTCCATGGAGGAGGAGTACGCCAAGGATCCCGAGAACTTCGACCCCGATTCGATCAACGCGGTCAAGACCTCCCTCATGGGTCCGCTTTCCGGCATCGGTGACTCCTTCTTCCAGGGCACCATCCGCGTTATCGCCTTTGGCCTGGGCGTTCAGCTGGCTCAGCAGGGCTCCATCATGGGCCCGATCCTGGCCATGCTCATCTCCATCGTCCCCTCCGTGCTGATCACTTGGTTCGCAGCCAAGATGGGCTATCAGGGCGGCCACGAGTACCTGAGCAAGCTTCAGGGCGGCGACCTCATGGAGAAGCTCATGTATGTCTGCGGCATCGTGGGTCTTATGTCCGTGGGCGGCATGATCGCCACGCTGATCGGCGCCACCACCCCGCTGCAGTTCGCTGAGGGCACCGTCGTTATCCAGGACATCCTGGACGGCATGATGCCCCAGATGATCTCCCTTGGCCTCACCGGCCTTATGTACTGGCTCATCAAGAAGAACGTCAACACCGGTTGGCTTCTCGTGATCGCCATCGTGGGCGGCATCGCCCTCTCCGCGGCCGGCATCCTGGCCTAGTCGCGACCCAGCGTCTAACCGCTTTCCCCGGGGGCCTGCCTGGCATCCCATACCCCAGGCAGGCTTCCATCCCCAAATGTGTCAAAGGGACAGTTCCTTTGTCGCATCCTCAACGGGCCGGCGACTCGGTCCAAATTACGGTAACCCTGCGTGCGTCCGGCAAAGTGGCGCCGCAAAAATCGAAAGGAATGTGTCAGATGTACGAGATCGACCTTAACCTCCCTAAGCAGATCGTCGCTGACGTCCTGTCCAACCACGAGATTCACAGCGTCGCCTTCGTCGGCTGCGGCGCTTCCATGTCCGACCTTTACCCCGCCAAGTACTTCCTGGCCAACAACACGGACAAGCTGAACGTTCAGATTTTCACCGCTAACGAGTTCAACTACGACACGCCTTCCTGGGTCAACGAGCACACCTTCGTGATCACCTGCTCCCTCGGTGGCTCCACGCCCGAGACCGTCGAGGCCAACAAGACCGCCAAGAAGCACAACTGCCCGGTTGTCTCCCTCACCAACAAGGCCGGCTCCGCTCTGACCGTCGACGCCGACCACGTCATCGTCCACGGCTTCCACGCCAACTACGCTGCCAAGTGCGAGAAGCCCGGCTATGCCATCGCTCTTGCTCTCGAGATCCTTCAGCAGACCGAGGGCTATGACCACTACGAGGACATGATCACCGGCCTCACCAACGTTTTCGATCTCTGCGAGAACGCCGCTCAGCACTGCAAGAAGCTCGCCAAGAAGTTCGCCGAGGACTTCAAGGACGACAAGATGATCTACTTCATGGCTTCCGGTGCCTCCGAGAAGATGGCTTATTCTCACGCCGCCTTCCTGTTCACCGAGATGCAGTGGATCGACGCCGCCGCCTACAACACCGGCGAGTACTTCCACGGCCCGTTCGAGGTTTCCACCGAGGGTAAGCCCTACGTCTTCTTCATGTCCGATGGCGCTACCCGTCCGATGGACGCCCGCGCCCTCACCTTCCTTGAGCGCATGGGCGCCAAGGTCGCTCTGATCGACTCCAAGGACTACGGCCTGGCTGACGCCGTGCCCGCGAGCGTCATCACCTACTTCAACCCGCTGCTGCACCTCGCCGTTATGCGCGAGTACGGCAACCAGATCGCCGAGGCTCGTCAGCACCCGCTGACCATGCGTCGCTACATGTGGAAGCTTTCCTACTAATCACAAGTAAGTAGACCTTACGGGTTGATTGAGAGGGGATGGGGTTTGCGCCCCGTCCCCTTTTTTGCTCTGGGGAGGGTGCGTCTGTCGCGCCATAAAACCCCAGATAAAACCTACCAAAATAAACCTGTCCCTTTTTGGCAGGTGGGAGGAGATGCGTATGATCAAGGCAGTGCTGTTTGACATGGACGGCGTGCTGGTCGATACCGAGTGGTTCTACAACCGCCGCCGCGTGGCGTTTATGGAAGAGAAGGGGTTCCACTTTGACGAGATCCCCGATCTTTCGGGGTCTAACGAGCCTGCCATTTGGGAGGCGCTGGTTCCCGACGATATTGAGCTGCGCGAGCGTCTGCGCGTGGAGTACAAGCAGGTCTACAGCCCGGATCACCCCGTTCCGTATGCCGATCTGCTCAACAAGCAGACGGAGCCGGTAATGCGCGAGCTACACAAGCGCGGTGTGAAGTGTGCCATCGCGAGCTCGTCCTATCGCGAGCTCATTGACGAGCTGGTGGAGATTGCCGGTATCGCCGACGTGCTGGATTACACCATCAGCGGTCACGAGTGCAGCGCGTTTAAGCCCGACCCCGAGATTTACCTGCGTGCCATGGAAGCGCTGGGGGTGGAGCCTGCCGAGTGCCTGGTTATCGAGGACTCGCCTTTGGGCATCGAGGCCGGCAAGCGCTCCGGCGCCCGAGTCCTGGCGCTGCGTCCGCACGAGGGCGTCAACCTGGATCAGTCCGCCGCCGACGTCGTCATCGACAACCTGTCCGACATTTTGGCCGCTTTGTAGTGTCAATCCGCCGCGAGAAGCACTGGTTCACGCGTCATTTGCTGCGGATTGGCTTAATTTGGCATCAATTTAGATCCGTTTGGCTTCGATTCGGACTAAGTGAGTAGACTTTTTGGTGCAGGACGAGCACAAAGTGCATCTGCTCTAGTAAAACCGCAGTTCACAGGGGTGGCGGTTTTGGGTGTGCTCGGCAGATCGTAAAAAGTCTACTCACTTGGAATTTGGGCCTTTGGTTATGGGGGTTGCTGGTCCCGTTTTTGGTTGTCGAGAGAGGGTGAATTGAAGCGCCCCCGTACGCTCCATGCTACAATCGCGGGCATGCCCCACAACTAGATCTGCCTTCGAAAGGAGCCTGCGTGGCGAACGCCATCGATCAGCTCACGGACCGAGTGCTCGTACTCGGCCGCCTCACTATCGTCCGTCGCGCCATCACTGCCGTGGCTGTCACGATTTCCGCCGTTCTCCAGACATTTCTGATCCAGGCGTTCATTCAGCCCGCCGACCTGCTTCCGAGCGGCTTCACCGGCGTCGCGGTCCTGCTCGATCGCGTTACTTCGTTGGGCGGCGTTCACATCGATATCTCGCTCGGCATGCTCGCGCTCAACATCCCCGTGGCGCTCCTATGCTGGAGCGGCATTAGCAAGCGCTTCGTCATCTTCTCGATGATGCAGGTCGTGCTCTCGTCGCTGTTCCTCAACATCTTTCACTTTGCGCCGTTTTTAGGCGACAAGATCATGCTCATTATTTTTGGCGGCGTGGTCTCGGGTCTGGGCGCTGCCATCGCGCTTAAGTCCGGCGCATCCACCGGCGGCACCGACTTTATCGCGTTATGGGTCTCCAATCACACAGGCAAGACCATCTGGGGCGTCATCTTTGGCTTTAACTGCTTTATCCTGGCAATCTTTGGTTTTATGTTTGGTTGGGACAAGGCGGCGTATTCCATCGTGTTTCAGTTTATTTCGACCAAGACCATCGACAGTTTCTATCGTCGCTACGATCGCGTGACGCTGCAGATCACGACGCGTAAGGCAGACGAGGTCATGACTGCCTACGTAAACCATTTTCAGCACGGCATTAGCTGCGCCGAGGTCGTCGGCGGATACAGCCGCGAAAAGATGTACCTGCTGCACGCCGTTGTCTCGACCTACGAGAGCCAGGACATTATCAAGCTGGTGTGCGACGTTGATCCAGGCGCCGTGATCAACGTGTTCCACACGCTCAACTTTGTGGGCGGCTGGTGGGGTGGTCATGTCGACGAGCCCATGCCCACGGCCGTTCCCGATCCCGACAAGCCCGCACGCATGGCCAGCAGGCAGGCGCGCCTCAGCGAGCAGGACAGCCTGCAGCAGGACGACGGCAGGTAAGGTTTTTGGCATTTTGCCGGCTCTGCTCAATCCTGTCTAAATGAGCCCCTCGAAAGCCCCGTTGCTTTCGAGGGGCTTTCATTTGCCCAGATAAAACCTGTCAAAATAAACCTGTCCCTTTTTGGTAGGTTGGGTGTATCGTTTTACCATAATGAGGTAACATGAAACTAGACGTTATATACGTATTAGTAATATCGATATTTTGATAAGAGTGATCAGATATGCCCGCACCCAAAAATACACCGCTTTACCAGCAGATTTACGACGAAATCAAGGATGCGATCGAGAAAGGTGT
>CABQJJ010000081.1 GCA_902464485.1 uncultured Collinsella sp.
AGGTCCAGCGCTCGATTCGAGGTGCGCGAACTCACCAGCAGCGGCATATTCGCCACGTCCGCAGGCGTCAACACATCCCGGTCACCCCATGGACCGCTCGCGGCAACAACAGCACCGACTCGATCCGCCTCGGGCATACGAATCCATTCGTATTTCTCGACGTTAACGGGCTCCAGCAACAACGCAAAGTCGAGCAGGCCACGCTCCAAACGCTCCTCCACCGCATCGGCGTTACCGGTATAGAGTTCAATCGTCACTCCGGGATAATTCCGATGCAGTTCTGTAAAGGCATCGAGTACCAGCCGCATCGATTTGGTTTCGCCGGCGCCAATGCGGATAACGCCCGCAATGCCGAGCTCCCGATCCGCCAACTCTAGCTCGGTTTGTTCCACCAGCAAGACAATCTCCTCGGCGCGCTGGCGCAAGCGCATGCCATCGCTCGTGAGCACGCACGATCGATTGGTGCGCTCGAACAGCTCCACGCCCAGCTCGCGCTCAAGATCGGCAATCTGACGTGACAGCGTAGGCTGCGTCACATGTAGCACGTTGGCAGCTTCGGTCATGTTTTCCTCGCGGGCCACAGCAAGAAAATAACGCAGCGTTCGCAGTTCCATGCTTGCTCCTTCGTGCACAACGGAGAACCCCATTCGGTTCAATTCGTTTTACATTCGTAATCCGTATATCTAACTAGTTGCTATAGGCAATATACATTATCAAATCTCGAAACTATCGTTACAGAAGAGAACCATCGAGAAAGGAAGCGCATGGAATACATCACGCTCAATAACGGCATCAAAATCCCCCAGCTAGGACTTGGCACGTATCTGCTTAAACCCGACGACGCCCAATCGTCGGTTACCTCCGCACTCGGCATGGGGTATGAGCTCATCGACACTGCCAATGCATACGTGAATGAGCGAGCAGTGGGTCGTGGCGTGCGCGAATCAGACTCGCCGCGCGAAAACGTGTTTCTCGAAACCAAACTCTGGCCCTGTTTTTACAACAGCGACACCGCCGTCAGCGAAACGCTCGAGCGCCTGGACACGCCTTACATCGACCTCATGATTCTGCACCAACCCGCAGGCGACTATTTGGCGGGCTACGAGAAGCTTGAGATCGCGTACAAGGAAGGCAAGCTCCGCTCCATCGGAATCTCCAATTTCGACGAGAACGAAATCGAGAAGCTTCTCGCAAATTGCGAGATCGTTCCATCCCTTATTCAGGTCGAGTGCCATCCGTATTTCCCGCAGACTGAACTGAAAAAGCTGCTCGCCCAACACGACATTGCGTTGCAGGCGTGGTACCCGCTCGGCGGGCGCGGTAACAGCAGCATCATGAACGAGCCCGTCGTGCGCGACCTCGCTGTCAAGTATGGCAAAACGCCTGCTCAAATCATTATGCGTTGGCATATCCAAGAGGGAAATATCGTCATTCCAGGCTCCAAGAATCCGACGCACATCGCCGACAACATCGATGTCTTCGACTTCGAGCTCACGGACAGCGACATGACCGCAATAGCAACCCTCGATCGCGGGAAACGCTTCTATGAGCGCACGCCCGAGAAGCTTGCGCAATATGCCGCCTGGCACCCCGACGTTGAGAACCAGAAATAGGAGCATCATGCAGTACACCACCCTTGGACATTCCGGCATCAAAGTCTCTAAACTCTGTCTGGGAGGCATGAGTTTTGGCGAGCCCAGCCCCGACTTTCACCAGTGGACCATCGGACCCGACGACACGCGCGCTGTCATCAAACGCGCACTCGACGCCGGAATCAACTTTATCGACACTGCAAACTGCTACAGCTTTGGCACAAGCGAAGAGTACATAGGCACCGCCCTGCGCGATCTAGGCATCGCTCGCGAGAACGTCGTGCTTGCCAGCAAGGTGTACTTTAACGAAGGCGGGCTTTCCGCCGGCGCCATCAAGCGCGAGATTGAGGGCTCGCTCAAGCGCTTGGGCACAGATTACCTGGACCTTTACATCATCCACCGCTTCGATTACGACGTCCCCATGGAAGAGACGATGGAAGCGCTCAACAATCTGGTGCGCGAGGGCAAGGTACGCGCTCTCGGCGCCAGCGCCATGTATGCCTACCAGCTGCATAACCTGCAGATCGTCGCACGCGACCACGGATGGACGCCCTTTACGAGCATGCAGTGCCACTACAACTTGCTGTACCGAGAGGACGAACGGGAAATGATCCCGGTGTGCCGCCAGTTCGACATGGCCCTTACGCCATACAGTCCTATGGCCTCGGGGCACCTCTGCCGTCCCACTTGGGAAAGCTCGAGCACACGTGGAACCACCGACACGACCATGGCCAACAAGTACGACCGCGACCGCGCCATCGACATGCCCGTTGTTGAACGCGTGGCCGAGATTGCCGCCAATCACGCCGTGCCGATGTCGCAGATTGCGCTGGCATGGCACTGGGCACGTGGCGTAGCGGCCCCCATCGTGGGCTGCTCCAAGCCTGAGCGCGTCGACGATGCCGTGGCCGCGCTCGACATAACGCTCTCCCCCGCCGAGATCGACTTCCTCGAAGATCTCTATCAGCCACACGCGCTCGTTGGTCCCAAGGCCCGTCCCGGCGAAAAGCCGCTTGCCGGCACCACCAAGGTCAAAACCACAAAGTGATGCCATGGACGACAACATCATCGATGGCCTACGCGACGCCGGCTGCAACGAAGAGTTTATCGAGCTGTACGGTACTGCCGCCAGCGACTGCGCGCGCATTTGTCTACTAAAACGGCATCGTCGCGAATTGCTCGACGATATTCACTCGGGGCAGCAGAAGCTCGAACGCCTTGACTATCTCATTTATCGGCTACGCAGCGCCTCAACCGGATGCTGTTCAAGCCGCTCAGCATCGCAGCCATGAGGCGTCACTTAATAGCACCTCACCATGAAACCTAAACCGCTGCAACGAAAGAAACTCCAATGACTAAGACACTTGTGGCATATTTCAGTGCATCGGGAACCACGATGGACGTTGCAAACCACTTGGCTCGCGTGACGGACAGCGACCTGTTCGCCATTGTGCCCGCCGAGCCATACACAAGCGCCGACCTTAACTGGCGCGACAAACAGAGCCGCAGCACACGCGAGGCCGCCGACCCCTCCTGCCGCCCTGCCATAACCTCCAGAGTCGAGCACATCGAAGACTACGACACCATCTTTTTGGGTTTTCCCATCTGGTGATACGTGGCACCGGCGATCATCAACACGTTCCTTGAGGCTTACGATCTGACAGACAAAACGGTCGTTCTGTTTGCCACCTCGGGCGGAAGCGGAATGGGCAAAACGGCGTCGGTCCTTAGGGCAAGCGCTCCAGGCGCAAAGATCGTTGACGGCGGCATTCTCAACAACGCAAGCAACACCGACCTCGAGAAGTTCGCGGCAAGGTACCTCTAAGGCGCCAAAGGCGCAAATGACGAACCCATCGAATTGTCGAGTTGTCGTGGCACTTTTGCCGTATGACCTGCGCTCACCGATGGCGGGATTCTCTATACTGAGTCACATATGACGGCATCGCGCCACAACGACCGCCACGACTCCAAGGACCAGCTATGGCAACACTCTCCGAACAAGAACGTAGGCGCATCCAGCGATACTGCATCTGCCCCAAGGTTGCCGGCGCGGCGCTTGCCATGGCATTCGTGCTGCCCTTATTGATTATTCCTTTCGAAATGATCGACGACATCGTCTTCCATCACGAAGGCTTCCAAGAGACGGGCATGATGACCGCCTTGGTGCTCACCGCCATCGAGCTCGTCATATTCTGCTACTGTGCCCTCGCGCCGCGTTTTGGCATGCGCGGCAAGCAGTGGAAGGAAATGCAGAACCGGCTCGCCGTCGAGCAGAGCGAGAAAGACCGCTCGGCACAAATCGCAGGCGTTGTTGGCACGCAGGCCGCCGCACGCCTGATCAAGAACAGCGACAACAAGACCGCACGCAACCTGGGCGGCGCGGCAGAAGTAGCCGCTGCCGTAGGCGCCGTCGCCACCGCGGCAGATGTGCTTGCCGAGAGCTTCGCCAACGCAAAGGCTATGGCAGAGGCCTGTGGCGTGCCTATCCCCCGTGCAAAAAAGTGGATCGTCGCGCTTGTGGCGCTGCCCCTCGCAATCGTGTGCGGCGCCTATATCCCGCAGCTGGCGCAGGGAAACATCGAGGTGCAGGAGAACGCCGCGGCTGCAGCCGAGCAGATCGCCATCGCCCGCAAGGCGCTGGAACCCTCATGCGAGTACGTGTCCGCCGATGACCCCTACGAGCGATATCAAGATTACGGCTATCACGTCCGCGGCTATCTGCACGACGGCGACTCGGATACCCAAAAGACCTATACGTACCTGGATTTTGACAACAAGGGAACGCTCACGGAAGTGAGCTACGCGGCAGAAATCGACCCCGATGCGAGCCTCGAGGACAACCTTACCCGTATCGAGCTCGACCTTGACGAGCTTTCCTCTGCCGTCCAAACCATAGACGTCAAGGCCACAAGCCCCGAGCTCCTAGCAACGCAGAAGCTCCCCGAAGAGTTTAGGCAGGCTTTTTTGAACGGCTCGCTCTACGAGAGAATCTCTATCAGGACGAGTGACGACTCCATTAAAGCGTATTACTCGTTTGATACGGATCCTAAGGACGAGTTTGACGAGTACACCCATCCAACCATCCGCATCACGCTGATGAGCAAAACAAACTAGAAGGCGCGGGAGGGGCCATCCCCTTCCCGCGCCTTTTCACCCAATGTGACAAAGGGATTGTCCCTTTGTCACATTATTCGGAGCGAAGGGCTTCCACGGGGTCTTTCTTGGATGCACTGCGGGCCGGCAGCAGGCCGGCGACGACCGTCAGCAGCACCGAAATCGCAATGAGCGTCAGCGCATCCTGCACGGGGAGGCTCATCAGGTTGGGGACCTGCTTGGCGGCAAGTGCCCAGGCATTAACCGGAAAGCTCACGGCCACTACGACGACAATGGCAAAGACGCCGGCAATGAGGCCTTCAATAAAGGTCTCGGCGTTGAATACGTTGGCCACGTTGCGCTTGGACGCGCCGATCGCGCGCAGGATGCCAATCTCCTTTTTGCGCTCCAGCACGCTGATGTAGGTGATGATGCCGATCATGATGGAGCTCACCACCAGACTGATGCTCACGAATGCGATGAGCACCAAGCTGATGGTGTTCACGATGTCGGTCACCGAACCCATGATGATGCCCATGTAGTCGGTATACGAGATTGCCTGCCCGTCGTGGCCGGCGGTTTTGACCTGCTTGTTGTACGCATCGATGTGATCAAGCACACGCTCCTTGGCCTCAAAGTCGCGCGGGAAAATCTTGACCGAAATGGGGTCCGCTTCGTCCGCATAGCCCAACGTGGTCAGATTGTTGTCGTAGGTGAGCTTCGACGCCTTGGCATAGCTCATCATGAGCGAGCTCAGGTCCTCGGCGTCCATGTTGAAGTGGATGGCACGAGCAAAAGCGCTCGCATCTACGTGCATGGCGCTCGACAGGTTGGCAAAGCTAGCGGACACCTGCGCGGCCATCTGGCCCATGAGCCCCGCCGCGCCTGCTTTAAGCTGGGACGATACCGTTGACGCAATCTGGTCGCTGATTGTCTTGGTCACCTGGTCCATTGCCTGCTGCAGATACGGAGCCAGCTGCTTTTGGACATAGTCGGTCATCGCCTGTTGCAGGCGCTCGGCCAGGACATCGCCGCCGAGCGCTTTGAGCTGGGCCAGGCATTGCTGGGCTGCGGCATCATTCTCAAGATACGTCGAGAATGCGGCAACGAGCTTTGACGCGTCTTTAAGATCGCCGGGCGTTAGCGCCTTAAACTGCTCCGATTGCATAAAGCCCTCAAACAGACGGTTGGCAAGCGTTCCCACCTGCTGCATTTGCTCGGGCGTGAGGTCCAAGTCATCAAAGATGCCCGAGAAATCGGGGGTTGGCGCTTTGGCCATGATGTCGCTGAAGTCGATGTCCTTGCCAACGCCCGAAAGGTCAATATCCAGGCCCGACAAATCGATGCCCGAAAGATCCATGCCACTGGCAGCACCCGAGAGTGCAGATGCATCGAACGAGAACGCGCTCTTCAGCGCCGCCTCGTCCACACTGAACATGCTGCCCAGATCCACGCCCTGCTTGGCCTCGCCCTGCAGTTCATCGAAAGACTTGCCCGTAAAGACATCCGTCTCGGGGTGGGCAAGTTGCTCCTGCACAATCTGTGAATCGGCAGCGCGCTCCATAAGCTGGCAAGTCAACGCATGCGTATAGGCAATGCCTGGGGACAACGCGCTCGCGTTGGCCATCTCGTTAGGTCGCACCACGCCCACAATGTGTACGTCAATACCGTCAGCAACCTTGGCCGCCATAAAGTCGGCGTCACCAGACATATCGGTCCACATACCGGTCTCATCGTTTTTTCGATACGCATCTGCCGGCGACAATACCTTAAACGTCGTGGACAGCGCATCGTCGTAGGTAAAGTCGGTGCCGGTCTCGGGCGTTTCGACCCCACCGTCGGCCGCCATGGCGCTGTTAACCAGGTCGTTGAGCTCATCGATATCCAGCGCGCCGATGCTGTAGAGCGTGTAGTCGCCCACCGTGCCACGGCTCGAAAGCACCATCACGGCTTCGTTGGCAGATGTTGGCCAATGACCGGCGACGACATCGTACTGGCTGTCGAGCAAACTCTGATCGTCAATCATCTCGTTAAAGACCGAGCTTCCCATGGAGTCCATGCTTACCGTCGCCGCCGAGCTCGCGCCTCCGCTCATGGCCTCGGTCATGGCGTTGGGCACCAGACGCACGGGCTTCTCGTCTCCCTTGCCCGCGTGATAGACAACCGGCGTTACGCCGTAGCCGTACTGGATGGCGTTGACCTCTTTATCGATGCCATCGCCACCGGCATCGAGCCATGCCTTAAAGCTCGTCATGTCGTTGGACTTAACGCTCGCAAACATATCCTTTACGGCCGTGACCACGGGGATCTTATCGGTTCCCCGAGCCTTGCCGTCAGTGCTGCCGTCGGACGAGCCCTCGTTCTTGGACGTATCGTCATCCGCAGCCCCCTGCCCGCCCATCATGGACGACAGGTCGTAGTCCTGCTTGGAGATCGTAAGCGGATAGCTCGACAGCGTATCCTCCTCGACCTTTTGGATGTAGTCGTTTACGCCGTTGGAAAGCGCCAGAATCGCCGCGATGCCGATGATGCCGATGGACCCCGCAAAGGCCGTCATGGCCGTGCGGCCCTTCTTAGTCATAAGGTTTCGGGCAGAAAGACCCAGCGCCGTCACAAAGCTCATCGAAGTTTTGCGCGTGGGCTTGGCCTCGCGCCGTGCGGCTTTGGCAACATCGAAGGAATCGGAATCGTCGGTGATCTTACCGTCCGCCAGGTTGACAATGCGCGTAGCGTACTTGTACGCCAGCTCGGGATTGTGCGTGACCATAATAACCAGGCGGTCGCGTGCAACATCCTTGAGTAAGTCCATGACCTGCACGGACGTCGTGGAGTCCAAGGCACCGGTCGGCTCATCTGCCAGCACGATCTCGGGGTCGTTGATCAGGGCACGGGCAATCGCCACGCGCTGCATCTGTCCACCCGAAAGCTGGCTCGGGCGCTTGTTAACGTGCTCGCCCAGACCAACCGCCTCGAGCGCCT
>CABQJJ010000082.1 GCA_902464485.1 uncultured Collinsella sp.
CTGACCGTGCCACGCCAACCACCCAGGAGCGGACACTATCCATGAACCAGATACTTCTCTTTATCGGCCTCGTCATCATTTTGTGCCTGACCATCAAACCCGTCGGAAAAAAACTCCCCTTCCCCACCCTGCTCATCTTTATCGCGCTCGGCATGCTGCTGGGCGTCAACGGGCCGGCACGCATCGACTTTAGCGACTACGCGCTCACCGAAACCGTCTGCAGCACGGCGCTGCTGTTCATCATGTTCTACGGCGGCTTTAACACCAATATCGACCGCGCCAAGCCCGTCGCCGTACCCGCAGTGCTACTGAGCACGCTCGGCGTCGTCATTACCGCCGGCATCACTGGCGCCTTTGCGCACTTCGCACTGGGTTTCGACTGGATCGGCGGCCTGCTGCTGGGCTCGGTCGTGGCATCTACCGACGCGGCGAGCGTCTTTAGCGTGCTGCGCGAGCACAACCTGTCGCTAAAGGGCGGCACCGACTCGCTGCTCGAGGTTGAATCGGGCTCCAACGACCCTGTCGCCTACATGCTCACCGCGGTACTCGCCACCCTCGCGGCCGGCGGCAATATCGACATTCCCGCACTACTGGCCAAGCAGATTATCTTGGGTGTGGGGCTGGGCCTCGCCATCGGCTGGACATCAGGCCGCCTGATTGAGCACGCGCACGCAACGGCCGAGGGCGCGCAGACCATCTTTTTGTTCGCCGTGGCGATCGTCGCCTACGCGCTGCCGAGTTATCTGGGCGGCAACGGCTTTTTGGCCGTATACCTGGCAGGCATTGTGCTGGGTGCGAGCGAAATCACCGGCAAGGTCGAGATGGCGCACTTCTTTGACACCCTTACCGAGATGGCCGAGATGACCATCTTCTTCTTGCTCGGCCTGCTCGTGACGCCTGCGCGCCTGCCGCAAATGCTGCTACCCGGCCTGGCGCTCATGGCGTTTATGCTCTTCGTGAGCCGCCCCATCGCCGTGGGCATGCTGCTGGCGCCGTTTAGGACCAACCCTCGCCAGGTCGCGCTCGTAAGCTGGGCGGGCCTGCGCGGCGCAGCCTCGGTCGTGTTTAGCCTCTTTGCCCTGGTGGCCGGTGTTCCCGGCGGGCACGGCCTGTTTGACCTGGTGTTTGTGATTGCCGTGTCGAGCATTGTGGTGCAGGGATCACTGCTGCCGGCAGTGGCAAAGAAGCTCGACATGATTGACGCAGAAGGCGACGTGCGCCGCACCTTTAACGATTACCGCGACGAGGACGGCATGTCGTTCGTTAAGCTCAAGGTGGGCGCGGGCCATCCGTTTGCCGGTCGCTCGCTTGCGGACATTGGCAGCGTCACCGACATGCTGGTTGTCTTGGTGCTGCGCGATGGTGCGCACCCGGTGCTGCCCAACGGCGATACCGTCATCGAGGAAGGTGACCTGCTGGTGATGGCCGCACCGACATTTGAAGAGCGTGCCGAGGTTACGCTGCGCGAGGTCACCGTAACGCCCCACGGTCGCTTGGCAGGACAGCGTCTACGCGACGTGCCACAAGGCAAGCACCCCTTTATCGTGGTGATGCTCAAGCGCGACGGCCAAACGATCATTCCCGACGGCAACACCCTCATATACGCCGGCGACGAAGCCGTGATCGCCACGCTGGCGCCGTAGCGGCCAGGGACAGCCGTCCCGAATTGGCTACATTTGAGCATCAATCGCCCCGACAGGGGTCTCGTTGAGGACAGTTAGCGTCTGGCAAAACTAAGTGAGTAGACTTTTGCCGAATCGCCGACCACGTCTCCAAAACACAAGTCTGTGACCTGCGGGTTTGTTGAAGCAAATTAGTCGGGTGCTCAGGATTTCCAAAAAAGCCTACTCACTTAGCCTGCGGGCAGTCAAAATAGAGCAATCGCGAGGTCGTTAGACTCCATTGCGACGGCTTATCGCGCATTTTCGCGCAGCCGCGGGTGCAGACGCGCCGTCCCAAATTAGCTACCCTAGTCATCGTCGACGGCATAGTCGCGAAGGTCGAGGCCTTCGCGTTCGGCTCGGGCTAGCAGCTCTTGGGGCGACTCGTCCTCGATATCCATCACGTCGAGCATGGCAGCCGGAAAGCCCACGCCGGCCGCACTCCCCGCACGGTCGAGCAGGCTCTCGCGCAGCTGGTCTACATCAACTTCGATCTTCATAGCGCAACCTCCTACCTTACGCAGCATTCGCATAAGCCGCACACCCTAAAGGAGTGAAAGCAGACCGATAGGGCTTTGGCTTGCGCTTTTGCGTGCCGTACCGTACCGTTGAGCTTCGTTTTGCACAAGAGCCATGATAAAGCGGCCGAGCGACATTGGGATTGTGACAAAGGGGCCGTCCCTTTGTCACAATCATTCGCAGAGTTAGGCAAGTTTAGGAGCGTTTGCAATTACGTCGGCAATCGCCTCTATGCCCTCTCCCTGGCCCAGAATGAAGCACTTCCAGTCGATGTCTTGGGTATGCGCAAACTCATCGGCGCGCGAAGCGCTAAAGAGCATTACGCGGCTCTTCTTCCACAGCAGGGCGGGATGCAGCTTAAAGTCGGTGCTCTCAATACAGACCACCGCGTCTTTGCGAGGCATCTCTAGCTTGCTGCTCTTGACCAACTCTTTCAACTTTTGGATGTCGGTAATCTCCTTACCCACAGAACAGCTGTTGAGCAGGTCCTTCCACACGTGAAAATACGGCTTGCCTTCATAGGAAGCCCCTTCAGCCACGACGGATGTCGATAGGCCGGTAGGCCGCTTAGCAACTGCATGTCTAACCTTGGGAGCCGCCTTGGCAGAATCGTCCGCAGGCTTCTCATCGATGCCCAAAACCTGAGCAACGTAGTCGTCATTGCCCAAGAAGTACTCCTCGACCACGTCCCATCGCTCGGAATCGCTCATCGTGGAGCGGAAGAAGCCCCTAATAACCTTGGACGAATACTCGTGACGATCGTTAAGCTCGCGCAACACGCCGTTGGAATACCTGCTGTCCGAAGCGAGCGCCTTAACCTTCGAAGCATCGTTAAGACGAATGAAGATTTCCGGATTGTCGCCGCCCTTTACCGTGTACGTGGCAAGCTTGAGAATCTCCAGGATCTCGGCCAGCGCATAGCGAGCGTCAAGCGCCTTGTTGTCCAGATAGCGTCTACAATGCTTGCTACCCTCGGGAGGCTGCAACCTTCCAAGCGTCTGGGTCAGATTGCTCATGGCCGCCTGAAGCTCGCGCCCGATTACGCCATAGCGAACATCCTGCGCGCGGCTATAGGTATTCCTCGAAGACCTATTGAATCGTTTGATGCACTTAAAGGACCGGTCGGATCCAAAGTGCCCGCCACTATCGACCGGGCGGACAAACGCATTCAACAGCGCAGACGGCTTCTTAACCTCCAGAGACGTCCCCTCAAGCTGATGGGTGAGCTCTTTCGTAAACTCCTTCTCCGAAAAATCGCCCTCACGCGCCAAGCTCATAAACGTCTTGTGCAGCGCCTCGGCAAATGCAGACAGCGTCGACGTCGCCTCATCAAACGGCATGGAGTAATTAATGTCGAGCGCCAGGCGGTTCGAAAGCGCGGGCTCCCCCGTCGGCGAACAAATCTTGCCCGTGAACAGCTGGCGCTTAAAATCGGCAAAGGTCAGGTCGCTAAACTCGTTGGCCCACATGTCGCCAACGTTGAGCTCATAGATTGCGCCCATGTCCGAGATCTTGACGGCATGCTGCCCCGCGCGATTCTCGTAGCGCGTATGAGCCTCGCTGATCTTTCGCAAATACTTGCCGTAGGACGTGGTAAAACTACGTTCGGCAGCTTGCTCAATGCAAACAAACTGCTTGGTATACGACACCTTGGGGCGCACGACAATAACCGGGAAGTTGAACTTATCCTCAAGGTCGCGCGAGATCATCATCAGGGCCGATTTAACACGATTGGTCTTGCGGTCCTCGTCCTTCTCGTTCGTAAACAAATAGGAGAACGTATTGGGCGATACCAGGAAGTTCTGGCTGCGGTCTTTTTGCGGCGCAGAAGCATAGACCTCGTACAGCTTGGCCATGATCTCTTTAAGCTGCCACTGGCTAAACTTAGAGAGCGCATACAGCGTTTCGGAATAGCGAACGTCCTGCATAAAGAAGTCGATGCAAGCCTTGGCCCCCAAACCGCGCTTGCGACCGCCACGACCAATTTCCTGAATATAGTCGGATAAATTGCCTGTCGGCGCATAGTGGTACACGGCATCGATGTCATCGATATCGATGCCCATGCCAAACGCCTTGGTGCTCACAAGCACCCTGCAGCTGCCCGACGCAAACGCGTCTTGAACGATCTTCTTGTACGCGGCATCTTTGCCGCCGTGATAGCCCAAGACCTTGGAATTAGAAACGCTGCGTTGATCGATGATCGCATTGACATGACTCTGATATGGGCAATAGACAATGGCATGGCGGTTGTCGCGCACAGCCTTATCAATCCACTGCTCGGCGAGGTCGGTTTTTACCTCTTCGATGGGACCGGGCAGCTCGCTTTTACTTCTCCAGACAATATCGAAGGAGATGTCGTTACGACGAGGGTTGCCCAGGAACGTCTTGCAGTTGCCAAGCTCCAGGTCGGCAACCGTATGCGAAACGACATCATCGCGCCCGCCGTAGACAGCCGTGGCGGTAAGGCAGAAGATCGGAAAGCTCATACCGTTTTTGCGGAGCTTAGACAGATACGGTCCCAGATACCAGTAGTCCGGGCGGAAATCTTTACCCCAAGAGGTAACTGTGTGGACCTCGTCAATGATGACAAGACCGAGCTCGCGGCCGTTGAGAATTGCCTGGATCGAGGACTCCAGCAAGAGTTCCGGAGACAGGTAGATGATGGAGGCCTCGCCGCTTTTAACGCGGTCAAGGGATTCAAGACGCTCGCCATAGGGAATGTCCGAGTTAATGGCAACGACATTCTTAACGCCACGTTTCCGCAAGTTAGCGACCTGGTCGATCATTAGGGCCTTCAGCGGCTCAATAACCAGCGTGACCAGCTGATATTTCCGAGCAAGATACAGCGCCGGAATCTGGAACAGAATGGACTTGCCCGCACCCGTGGGCGCCGTTACAAACACATTCCTGTAATCGACGGAGCCCGCATGGGCAGCCTCGGCCTGCTTTACGACAAACTCAGAGATAGCACCCTGAGACACCGTTTCCATCTCGTTGTCAAAGTCGGGATTCTTGTAAAAACGAAGATTCCTAAACGAGGCGTCCCTGCCCCAGTAATGCTGAAGCACCGAAAGCAGGCGACCCGACTCCTCGACCTTTTCCTCTTGGTCTTGCTGTGCCACAAAGGAAACGGATAGACCCAGCACATGGGCAACAGAAGCGACCGCCTCTAGAGCGGACCTATAGCTCTCAAGTTCCCGAGCGTTCACCAAAACACAAGCAGGGCCAGCCGTGCCATCTAGCAAGCCTAGACGGCATTCCAAAAACGCAGTCGACGAAACAGGGACGACGCCCTCAGAAATTGCCGAAGCATCACCCAGCGCAAAAGAAGCACGGTCAAACAGATCGATGACTTCCCACTCAGAAAACTCATCGGGAATAATCGGCGTTACAAGATGCGCATTTCCAACCTTTACCGACTTGGCATAGTACTTAGAAAGCCCCGTCGTATCGGGCGTCATATCGTCAAAAGATGACTCAAAGTCATTGAGCAGATCCGGATCAACAGGAGAAGGAACGCCCTCGCCATCAAGGAACAGGTTGTTCCGCACAACAACGATCTTGCCATCGAACAGTTCCTTAATCGTCCCGCGCAGCTCAAGAAGCTGCTCAAACAGCATCAAGACTGGACCATCTGCCGAAAGAATCTGAGCCACAGCCATCCTCTTTTGCCGAGCAAATTCGGACGGAGAAAAGAACGGGGCTGATTCGTCAGCAACGACGCCGGGGATTGAATACTCATTGCATGCCAGGGTTTTGGCAAGACGAGAGGTCAGTCCGCAAAAAGCATAGATGGATGGTTGCGAACAGCCCTCTAAAAACTCGTCGATTCTATTACCAAGGGCAAACCCATTACCGTTATAGCGCTCTGCCATTATCTCCTCCTCCAACCAAGTACTGCTTCAACTTAGCCCACTGACCGCTCGCATTTGTTGAGCAACAAATGCGAGCGGTCAGTATTAGGCTGTGACCGTAAAAATCGAAGGATTGATGCCCCCGACGAGTGCCTGTTCGCCGTGACCAAGAACTTCCTGGCGCTTGGTGAGCCGGTAGACGCACCAGCGGAAGAAGAACCGCAAATGAAGGCACCCTCGGCTGTGCCGAAGACGCCTGGAACCGGCGCAAATGGCGATGCGAACATCTTCGGCATGGGACGCGGGTAGCGGCTAAAGCCCCAGCTCGCCGATGACCCGCCTCATAGTGAGTGCCCATTCAAGTTGTTGGTCGATGAAGCCGGGCCAAGCGGCCTCGTTGTCCTTGATCTTGCAGCCGTCCTTGTAGAAGCGAAGGCCCGACGCCTTCTTGGCGTCGAAGGGCGTGGCGGAAAGGCCGAGGCGTTCCTCGAACAGGACGGCATTGTCGATAGCCTTGTGGCCGATTTCCTTGTCGTCGTGCACGTAGAACTCAATGCCAATGCGGCCGCGCAGCCCGTCTACCTAACCAAAAACGGGTCGGCATCGCTTGTCGTCATGGATGCCGAGGCCTATGACGAGCAGACGCGCGCGCTATCCGCCATTCAGGAGCGCGAAGAACGCATTCAGCGAGCCATCACGCGTGGCTACGACGACTTAGTGAACGGTCGCGTGCGGCCTTGGAAACAGGCCAAGGCAGATGCAGATCGCATCAGGGCAGCTCGCCATGAAATTGGATAACGCAGACGTCGAGTTCTACTCAGAGCTCGACGAACTTGATGAGCCTTTTGATGTTGTCATGACTGACGAGGCACTCTATGCCTATGCCGAGATTCCTTCGAAGCGAGTCTACGCCAGAATCGGCAACCTCATCGACTTTCTAGCCGAGCATCCTTATTTTGGCGAAGAATACGACCCCTACTATCAGGCGGCCTTTCCGCCCATTGACTGCAGGGTCTTCTTTTGCGCGCACTACGGCGTGTACTACCACGTGGATGTTGAGCAGCGAAACATCAGCATCCTGGCAATCGAGGGCCATCGAAAGAACCCTTTGAGTAGATTCAAACTACTCAAGTAGCCTCCCCCATGTAACCATCCTGTAAATCATAGCGGCGCACTCGAGTTTTACCGTGATACGGTCGCACCTGGCGCTCCACTGTGCTAAAGTATCCCGAACGTCCAAACGACTACGAGGGGGAACTAGAAGATGGCACGTGTGCACAACTTCTCAGCTGGCCCGGCCGCGCTGCCTACAAGCGTGCTCGCCGAGATCGCCGACGAGATGATGGACTACCGCGGTTGCGGCATGTCCGTGCTCG
>CABQJJ010000083.1 GCA_902464485.1 uncultured Collinsella sp.
CCTCGCGAGCGCCCAGGCTCGGCACGTCCATGCACAGGGTGCCGCCAGTGGCGACATTGAGCAACTGCGTGCCGCGGCAGGTGGTAAAGAGCGGCTTCTTGGCGCGGAGTACCTCGCCGACCAGCTTAAACTCAAAGCTATCGCGGATCTCGCAGCACAGCGTGGGGTCGTAAGGGCGCTCATCGCCCCAGCGCTTGGGGTTGACGTCCGGGCCTCCGGGGATGGCGACGCCGTCGGCGATATTCACGTAATGGCGGATGACCTCAATGTCCTCAGTGATGGACATCTGCAGCGGCAGTCCGCCGGCGGCAAGGATGGCGTCGACAAAGACGCTGGCGATCTCCTCGTTGGGGGAAAGCGTCTCGCTCAAAAACGGCTTCGCCTCTTCCCAGCGCGGCGCGACGAGGATCAGCGGGCGGTCGGCGGGGGCGACGTCGACGTGCGGGGTGTATGACGATGAGGTGCGGGTTCCGATCATAGGGGTGACTTTCGAATTCGGATTGACATGACAGGCGTGCGTGGTTCCCGGGTTAGTGGCCCTTGATGGAGTTAAGGAAGTCCTGGGCGCGCTTGGTCTGGGGATGGTCGAAGAACTCGTCGGGCGTGCCGGTCTCTACGATCTGACCATCGGCCATAAATACGACGCGGTCGGCTACGCGGCGGGCAAAGTTCATCTCGTGCGTAATCACGATCATCGTCATGCCCTGCTGGGCCAGACGGACCATGACCTCGAGCACCTCGTTGATCATCTCGGGGTCAAGGGCACTCGTGGGCTCGTCAAAAAGCATGGCCTTGGGTTGCATGGCAAGCGAGCGGGCGATGGCTACGCGCTGCTGCTGGCCGCCCGAGAGCTGTGCGGGCACCTTATCGGCCTGCTCGGCAACGCCCACGCGGCTCAGCAGGTCCATGGCGCGCTCACGAGCCTCCTCCTTGGACACGCCCAGCACGTCGACCGGCCCCAGCATGACGTTCTGCAGCACCGTCATGTGCGCAAACAGGTTGAACTGTTGAAACACCATGCCCAGCTCGGCGCGCATGCGAGCAAGGTCCTTGCCTTCCTGCGGCAGGGGCTGGCCTTCGATGAGAATCTCGCCCGAGTCGATGGTCTCCAGGCGGTTGATGGTGCGACACATGGTCGACTTGCCCGAGCCCGAGGGGCCAATCACGACGACGACTTCGCCGCGATTGACTGACAGGTTGATGTCGTTGAGAACGTGCAGGTCGCCATAGTGCTTATCGACGTGCTTGAGCTCGATAAGCGGCTGCTTGTCGAAAGAAGAAGTGCTCTGTGCCATGATGCTCGGCTCCTTATGCCTTAAAAACGTGGGTACTTAGCGAATGATGGCTGCGCCGGTCCTGTGTGAAACATAGATGGCGGCCTTGTTGATGGCGACGTTGATGAGGATGTAGATGACCGCGATTACCAGGTAGACCGACACGAGGGCGTCGTAGTTGGTGATAAGCACGCGGGCGTTCTGCATCAGGTCGGGGTAGCTCACCACGTAGGCGACGGTGGTGTCCTTAACCACGACCACAAGCTGCGAAATCAACGATGGGATGATAAACCGAATCGCCTGGGGCAGCACGATTTTAAAGGTGATTTTAGCCTTGGAGAGGCCGAGCGCCTGAGCCGCCTCGACCTGACCGCGAGGCACGGCGTTGACGCCGGCGCGGAAGATTTCGGCCAGTACGCCGGCCGCGGCGAGTGCAACGGGCAGCGTGAGCATCCAAAACGACGGCAGCGAGATCTTGTACTGGGGTAGCACCAAAAAGAAGAAGTAGATAAACAGCAGGCTCGGCACGCCGCGGAAGAAATCGGTGAGCACGCGGCAGACCAGCTGCAGCGGCTTAATGTCGCTGGTGCGGCCGAGCATAAGGGCTAAGCCCAGCACCAGCGCGATGGCGCCGGCGGTGAGTGCGACTTTAACGGTGCCCTTAAAGCCGGCAAGCAGGAACTTCCAGGTGGTGAGGTGCGTAAAGAAATACCAATAGTGGACTGAAAGCTGACCGGTCAAATAAAAGCGCTGCAGCACGAGGACGACGAGCGCGGCGACGGCGACAAGCGAGATGGCGGTGCCGATGCGAATCTTGGCGCGCATCTTGGGGCCGGGAGCCTCGTAGAGCGCATCGCGCATGGTAAGTGCAGGGGAGGAATGTTTGCTCATCGGAGGATCCTCACCTTCTTATCGATGTGGTTGCCAATGTGGCTCACCACAAAGGCCGTACCCAGGTAGCCGAGGGCCGAGATAAAGAACGCGGCGACGCCACCGAGCGAGCGCGTGTTGATGTAGCTCACGACGCCGGTGAGCTCCTGCGGCTGAAGCGGCACCTGGCTGCCGAGGGCGGTGGTGAGCATGACGGCGATAAAGAGGTTGGTCATGGGCAGCACGCTCGAACGCAATGCCTGCGGAATCACGATTTTGGCGAGGATACGGTTAAAGTTCATGCCGAGCGAGCGCGCTGCCTCGACCTGACCGACGCCGACGGTGTTAATGCCGCTCATAAAGTTCTCAGAACCAAAGGCCGAGCCCAAGAGAACCGTTGCCACGATGACGCAGGTGCGGTAGGGCAGCACGATCTTGAGCGGCGGCAGCGCATAGACCACGATGATAAGCAGCGCGATGCCGGGGATATTACGAAAGACCTGGACATACAGGTCGCCAAAGACGCGCAGTGGTTTGAGCGGTGACACTCGCATCACCGTGATGGCGACGGCCAACACCATGGCGATGACAAACGATTCGAGCGTCATGCCCCAAGTGGCAAACAACGCATCGATATAGTTCTGGCCATAGAGTGACCAGAGTTCGGAGAGACTCATGCGGACCTCCCGCCGATAAGGAAAGGGGCTCCCGTGTGTACGGAAGCCCCGACAACTCAGTGCGGAAACAGTTTAGCGCAATAAAGCGTTTAATGCGTTTCCGTATGATTTCGTGGTGGCTGTTTCCAGACGTAGAGCCTAGGCGCCAACCTCGGGCAGCTCGGGAACGTTGGTGTCGCCCGTGCGGTCGCCGATGCAGATCTGCCACAGCTCGGTCCAGGTGCCGTCATCCTCGATCTTCTTAAGGAAGTCGTTGACAAAGGCGACGCCGTCGGAATCGAGCGGCAGGCCGATGCCGTAGGGCTCCTTGCTGCCGAAAGGCTTGCCGGCGATCTTGTACTTGCCGGGCTCACGGACCAGGGCGCTCTGCTGCATGTTGTTGTCGATGACGTAGGCGTCGACACGGCCCTGCTGAAGTGCCTGACGGGCCTCCTCGTCGGTCTTGAACTCCTGCTGGCTGGCCTTGGGAGCGAACTCCTCCAGGATGGCGGGGCCGTTGGAGCCGGACTGGACGGCGACGTTCTTGTCGGCCAGGTCGTCGACGCTCTTGATGTCGTCGTTATCGGCGAGCACCAGGATGGCCTGCTGGGTGTAGTAGTAGGGACCGGCGAAGGAGACGAGCTTCTTGCGCTCATCGGTGATGGTGTAGGTGGCGAACACAGCGTCGACCTGGCCGTTCTGCAGCACGGACTCGCGCGTGTCGGAGGTCACCTGGGTGATCTCGACCTTGTTCTCGCCCAGGATGTAGTTGGACAGGAGCTGTGCGATGCCGGCGTCGAAGCCGCGGGTCTTGCCATCCTTCTCGTTGAGGAGGGAGAAGAGCGTGGAGGTCTGAACGCCACCGATCTTAAAGACGCCGGCGTTCTTGACGGCAGTTGCCCAAGTGCTGGCGGCGATGGCATCGTCGTCGGCCTTGGGGCCCTTGTCGACGAGCTTGTCGAATGCCTTGGCGTCGAGGGTGGTGGAAGCCTCGGTATCCTCGGAGCTCTTGGAGGAGCCGGCGGAACCCTTGTCGGCCTCGGCGCTGGTGTCGGAGCAGCCGGCAAGACCAAGGCCGGCGACGGTTGCGAAGGTGGCGGCGACAAAGCCGCGACGGTCGAGAACGACCTGCTGGGAGAGGTTCTTGCTCATAGGAGAACACCTTTCTCAAAAAATCCTAGCGGTTGAGTAGAGTTATACCCTATCCCGCTCAAATGGGTCAACACGAAATAACTCAGAAACATACTTACCTTATGGGTTATTCTACCTACCAAATAGGGACAGGTTTATTTTGGTAGGTTTTATCTGGACAAACGTCGAATATTGCAGCTGAGATAGCGCTTTGCAGACGGCATGATCGCTCATGGCGGTCGTTATAATGGCGGCAACGCGACATATATATAAGTAAGGAGATCACGTATGAACGGTTATTCGTTTTTTGCACCGACCGTGACCTAAAACCACCACAAAGGGGACAGGCACCTTTGTGGTGGTTCTGGCCGATGCAGCGGCATGCCTTGCTGTTTTGTCTCGATCTGTAACACCTGCAGCCATTTTTGCCGAGTAACTGTTACAGATCGAGATTTTATCCTTAGGGGGATTCGAATGTCTCGATCTGTAACAGTTAGACGGCCAAAAGGTCTCTATCTGTTACAGATCGAGACAAAGGTCAGGGGCAAAGACGGTTTGTCTAGATCTATAACAGTTAGAAGGGATTTTGACTCCTAGGTGTTACAGATTGAGATAATCGTGTCGTAATAGATGAAACCTCCGCAGGGGGTGCTTCCCTTGCGGAGGTTTTTTACTCGTTGAGTAGCCTTACGGCTTCGGCGGCCATGTTCTCGACCGTCATGCCGTTCTGAGCCAGCAGTTCGTTTGGATCGTAGCGATCGGGGAAGCCCTTGGCGATGCCGAAGGTGCGCGTGCGCAACGGCGTGCATGCCAGGTAACAGGCTACGCGCTCGCCCCAGCCGCCGTCCAAGATACCGTCCTCAAGGGTGACGACGACGCGGTGCTCGGCGGCAAGGCTGTCGAGGAACTCGCGGTCGAGCTCGGTTGCAAAGCGCGGATTGACGAGCGTGGCCTCGATGCCGTACTCGGCAGTCAGACGGTTTGCCACGCGCTCGCCCAGCTCAAAGAAATCGCCAAGCGCGAGCACGGCAACGTCGCGACCCTGGCGCACCACGTTGTAGCGAACGGCGCTGTAGTCGGTGTCCTCGGCGGGCGCCAAATCGGGGCGGTTTACCAGGCCGATACCCGGCACGCGAATCGCCACGGGATGCTCGCGGTGGTCAAGTGACCAGCTCAGCATGGAAAGGTACTCCTCCATGCAGGCCGGTGCCAGGTAGTGCATGTTGGGGAGAGCGCCCAGCATGGAAATATCAAAGAACGAGAGGTGCGTCTCGGATGTGGTGCCAAAGATTGACGCGCCAAACACCAGGATGGTCGCCGGGGCGTCGTTGAGGCACAGGTCGTGCCAGAGCTCGTCGTAGGCGCGCTGCAAAAACGTGCCGTACACGCCAAAGACCGGCTTGGCGCCCGAACGGGCGAGCGCGGTGGCAAAGGTGACGGCGTGCTCCTCGGCAATGCCCACGTCGACAAACTGCTTGCCGGCGACAGCGCGAAGCTCGGGCGTAAAGCCCATGATGTAGGGCGTGGCAGCTGTGATGCCCACGACCTGCGGGTCGCGCGCGATGGCAGCGCTGAGCGCCTCGCCCGTAATGTCGGCATAGGTGCGCGGTGCGGGCTCGCTCGGATGGCCCGGGCAGAGCTTGCGACCGGTTGCCATGTCGAAGGGCCCCACGTGATGCCAGCGTTCGGGGTCGTTTTGGGCCGGCTCAAAACCCTTACCCTTGGCGGTCGAGACGTGTAACACGATGGGATGGTCGATATCGCGCAGCTCCTGCAGTGTGTCGACCAGCGTTAATACGTCGTTGCCCGTGTCCAGGTAGCGGTAGTCGAGCCCCAGTGCGCGAAAAACGTTACGCTTGGCGGTGCCGTTGCTGGCGCGCAGCTCGGCCAAGCTGCGATAGAGACCACCGTGGTTTTCGGCAATGGACTGGTCGTTATCGTTGACGATGATGATCAAGTTGCTGTCGAGCTCGGCGGCGTTGTCGAGCCCCTCGAACGCCAAGCCGCCCGAAAGCGAACCGTCACCGATGACAGTGATGATGTTGTACGTGTCGCCTGCCAGGTCGCGTGCATGCGCCAGGCCGCAGCCCAGACTCACCGACGTGGAGGTGTGGCCCATGGCGAACAGGTCGTGCTCGGACTCGTCGGGATTGGCAAAGCCAGAAGCCTCGCCATAGCGTGCCGGGTCGATATAAGTGTACGCGCGCCCAGTCAGCGCCTTGTGGGCGTAGGTTTGGTGCGAAACGTCAAAGACAATCTTGTCGATGGGGGAGTTAAACACGCGATGAAGCGCAACCGTAAGCTCAACAACGCCCAGGTTGGGGGCAACGTGTCCGCCGACAGCGGCGGAGCTTTCGAGGATGGCGTGGCGAATCTCGTCGCAGAGCTGCGGGAGCTCGGCGCGATTAAGAGCCTTGACGTCCTCGGGCGTTGTCGTTTGCGTAAGCAGCATCGTTGCGGGTTACTCCATGCGAATCGAGCGCCGGCGCTCCCTCGGCCGGCACAATTGCACAAGACAGTCTCGCACATTTTGGCGTTTGATATGTGACGGCGGCGCGGTAATTCGCCAACTGGTGAGGCAAAACGTTTTGTCCGATGCCATACTGATAGATTCGATGATGATTTTATTCAATACGTGCAGGCCGTGAGTTGCCGCCAAGAGCCGCTGGAGGGAGGCCATATGTCCGATACCGTTTGTGCCGAGAACATCGCACGCGAGGTCGACGAGGCCGCCCGTCAGCTGGCCTGGGCGGGTCGTTTGGACCTGACGCGCGCGTTTATCCAGCATGGCGACGTGACGGTGTATGCGCATGTGATCTCGGTGGCGCGGGCAAGTCTATCCTTTGCCGAGCGCCTGGGCCGCGTCGGTGTCTCGGTCGACCGCACGTCGCTGCTGCGTGGCGCCTTGCTGCATGATTATTTTCTCTACGATTGGCACGACCCCGACCCGAGTCATCGGCTGCACGGCTTTCGACATCCGTTTTTTGCCCTAGCGCGTGCCGAGGAAGATTTTGAGCTGACGCCGCGTGAGCGGAATATTATCGTGCGGCATATGTTTCCGCTGGTACCGGTGCCGCCGACGTGTCGTGAGGCATGGATTGTGTGCCTGGCCGATAAATGGTGCGCGCTGCGCGAGACGGTCGCCGGCCGTCTGCCGCGCTAGGACGAGGCGGACGATGGCTTGGGCATAGATTCAAGTGAAGGTGCGAGCAAAAGTGCAAGCGAAGATTTGAGCGAAAAGAGGAGAGGGTAGACGGTGGGGACCGCGATCGACATGGCTTTTAGCGGCGCGACGCTTGCCGCCTGTCCGCTTTCGGCACTGGTGCTCTCGTTTGCCTTCTACGGGTTTTGCGGCTGGGCATGGGAGTCGACAGTATGCGCCATGCTCAATCACGGACGATTTGCCAACAGCGGCTTTTTGCTGGGGCCGT
>CABQJJ010000084.1 GCA_902464485.1 uncultured Collinsella sp.
CCGTCCAAACAGCCGCCTGGACAAGGTGCGCCATATGTTTCAGAAGGTAATGTAACGTCTTGCGCAATGCAAGCGTTCATTGCTGGCTATTGCGAAATATCATTGATAAAATCACGAGGTGTTCGAGTCCACGTTCGACCCCGGCTACTGCGACGCGGACATCCCCTCCGCTCCCGGCGTCGAGCGCCTGAACGTGCTGATATTCGGCCTCAAGAACTCGACGCTCATCCCGTACGTGCTCTACGTTCGCAAGAACGCGGAGTCTTCGGGCGAGGAATCCGAGGTCTTCGCCCTGCTTGAGAGCTACATCGTCCGCCGAACGCTGGTTCAGGCGACCACGAAGAACTACAACAGGCTGTTCACCTCGCTGATCCTGAACGAGGTGAAGGACGCGGAGACGCTGAGGAAGGCTCTTGAAGCCAACGAAGAGGCGACGACGTACATGCCCGGCGATGACGAGGTTCGAAGGGCGTTCGAGGAATCGTGTCTGTACAACCTTCAGTCCAAGGGCGTTCTCTATCTGCTGGAAAGCGCCATTCGCCCAGACATGAGCAGCACGGCCCTGCTCGGGTTCAACCAGTACACCCTCGAACACATGATGCCCAAGAAGTGGCGCAACAAATGGGGAGCCCTCGACGATGAGGCTGCCACGCGAAGGGACAGGAAGCTCCTCACGCTCGGCAACCTCGCCATCATCACGCATTCCCTTAACGCCTCCATCCGCGATGCCGATTGGCCCACCAAGAAGCAGGGAAAGGGATACAAGGACGGTCTTGCCCTCTGCGCCGCCGGCCTTGCGACCATGGCCGGCGCCCTGGAGAAGGAGTCTTGGGACGAGGGCGATATCGCCGATCGCGCCGAATGGCTTGCGGACAAGGCGTTGGAGGTCTGGCGTTAAACCTTACATGCGCCCCATCTCGAAGATGCTTGCGGTGTCGGAGCCCGCATCCATGACGGATGTTGTCGGCTCTTCCAAATGCGAGGTTTGCGGTGGCGCTTCCGTCACTGGTGCCTCAACCCCCTCGCCGAGCGCCAGGAAGAACCTCATCACGAGCTCGATCCTCTGCTGCAGGGACTCGCTCAGCTCGCCGTAGGAGGCCGCCAGCCGGACCTCCTTGGCCAACTCCGTCATCGTGTCCTTCAGCGCCTTCTGAACGCTCACAGAGGGCTTCACCTCGACCTTGGTATCGGTCAGCTTGGCGATGATGTAGTCCTGCCTGCTCATGCCGCTCCAAGCTGCCATCTCGCATATGAGCTTGTGCTCCTCGGGCGTACAGCGGAACGCCATCGTCTTGCTGCGCTTGCGGGCGCTGTTCTCGCACGGCATCCTTCTTACCCCCTCGCCCCGTCGAGCGCGGCGGCCATCTCGTCCTGCTTCGTGGGGAACAGGTGCGCGTAGCGGTAGGTGATGTCAACCGCCTCGTGGCCCATGCGCTCGGCGATGGCAAGCGCGGAGAACCCCATCTCGATCAGCAGGCTCACATGGCTGTGGCGTATGTCGTGTATGCGGATGCGCTTCACGCCAGACGCCTTGCACCCGCGCTCCATCTCATGGGCCAGGAAGTGCTTGGTCACGGCGAACAGGCGCTCGTCGGGGGCGACGTCGTCGCGCATCTCGATGAAGTCCGCCATCTCGTCGCGCAGGAAGGCGGGCATGACGATCGTGCGCACCGACTTGGGCGTCTTGGGGTCGGTCACGGTGTCCATGCCGTGGAGGCTCTGGTACGACTTGTTGATGCGCAGCCGCGAGCTCTCCAGCATGAAGTCGGACGGCGTGAGCGCCAGGAGCTCGCCGCAGCGGATGCCCGTCCAGTAGAGCAGCTCGAAGGCGTGGAACGAGAGAGGCTTGTCCATGATGGCCTCGCTGAACCTCAGGTACTCGTCCTTGGTCCAGAACTGCATCTCGCCGCCCTTCTTCGACCCTATCTTGTCGACCCTGCGCACCGGGTTGTCGGTGAGGCCGTAGTAGCGCTCGGCGTGGTTGAAGATGGCGTTGAGCTGGTTGTTCACCGTGCGCAGGTACGTCGGCGCCCAGGGCTTCCCGTCGGCGTCCCGGTGCTCGGTGAGCTCGTTTTGCCACCTGATGACGTCGATCGGCCTCACGTCGCACATGCGCATGTCCCCGAAGAACGGCACGAGCTTGTCGTTGATGATGTACTCCTTGGTGATCCACGTGTGCTCGCGTATGCGCGGCTTCACCTCGGAGGCGTACACCTCGACGAACTCGGAGAACGTCATGTCCATGGCCCCGCCGTTAAGGCTCTTGAACTGGCTCTCCCACACTGCGGCCTCCACCTCGGAGGAGAAGCCGCGCTTCGTCTTGTGGCGCTTCGAGCCGCGGGCGTCGCGGTAGTAGCACTGCACGTAGAACGTGCCGTTGTTGTCATCCTTGTACACGGGCATGTCAGTCCACCTCCGGGAAGTACAGTGCGTCGAAGACGTCGCTTCGGACGCGCCCGCGGATAACCACGCGCCCGCGCGCCTCCTGCTCGGCGTTTATCCTCCTGATCACCTCGTAGGCGCTGCCTTTCTTGATCCTCAGCAGCTCCGCGACCTCGTCGGCGTCTAGCATGTGAGGCCTCGGCGTCTTCGCCACCTTCTCGTCCATGGCTCCTCCAATCAACAGCGTACGTATATGTACGGTTTACAGATTGAGAGTAAACGTACGCATCCGTACTGTCAATAGAATTGCGTACATTTGCGTACGCTGATAAGATGTGCGGGTACGTAATTCCAGGAGGAGGGCGCATGTCCGTAGGCGAGAACATAAGGCGGTACCGCAAGTTGCGCGGCATGACGCAGGCGCAGCTCGCCGAGGCGGTCGGTCTGACCGAGGGGGCCGTGCGCCATTACGAGAGCGGCATCCGCGCCGTCAAGCCCGAGCTGCTCGAGTCCATCTCCGCCGCGCTCGGCGTTTCCGTCAACGCCCTCAAGGATTACGGCGTCGAGACCGCGGGCGACCTCATGTCGCTGCTCGTGCGGCTCGAGGACTCCTTCGGCATCGTTCCCGCAGCCGACGGCTCGGGCCTCTCCCTGAACCCCAAGGCGCCGCACGCTCCCAAAGCCGCGATGGCGATCGAGCTGTGGGCCGAGAAGCGCGCGCAGCTCGAGAACGGCGAGATCGACGCCGACGAATACGAGGGCTGGAAAGCCTCGCTGTAGCGGCTCCCCGCATTTCGCAACCAGCGCAACCGAATCAGGACGCCAGGCTAGGCGGTGAGCTCCGCCCGCTCCTGCGTCTGCTGAGTTTTTACTCCCCATTGCATGTCAAGGCATTTTCGGCGCTCCTGGGGAGTAAATGACGCGGTGGCTTATATGACGGCACGCGACAGCACGCCGCGGCATTTCCCCTGATTACTCCCGTTTTCCTTGAGACGGTGAGATTCTTTACTCCCCATTAACGACCTGGGGAAACGCCGTGCGGAGACCGCCGAAAAGCCTATTGAGTTCGATTTGAGTTTCACGGGCCCCGAAACGGCCTCGTTTCGTCCTCGGGGACAAAAACCGCGCGTCTACTCATTTGGGATGAATCCTTACTCCCATTCCTCCGAATACCGCCCAGTGCTTTGCCGTCTTGAAATACGGGGAGTAAATGGCGAAATCGCAGGTGAAAGGGAGTAAATAGGCAAAGAAAAAGCCTCCGTTCCAACATGGGAGCGGAGGCTAGATTATCGTATTTACTCACCGCCGTCGCCGGTGGCTTTGCCATGACTGTCGTACGAAACGAAACTCAGCGGCACAGTGTGGCACTCAAAATAGCAGGTCAGAGCCCTATCGGCCTACTCCCACTCAATCGTCGCGGGCGGCTTGGACGTGATGTCGTAGCACACGCGGTTGGCGCCGGGAACCTCGGCCACGATGCGGCCGGAGATGCGGGCCAGGACGTCGTAGGGCAGCTTGGCCCAGTCGGCGGTCATGGCATCGCTGGACTCGACGGCACGCAGGATAATTGGGCGCTGGTAGGTGCGCTCGTCGCCCATAACGCCGACGGACTTAATGTCGGGCAGGACGGCGAAATACTGCCAGCAGCTATGCTCGGAGTTGCGCTCGCCGGTCTGCTCAAACAGACGCTGGTTGTAGGCATCGAGCTCCTCGCGCACGATAGCGTCGGCGTTCTTGAGGATCTCGAGCTTCTCCTTGTCGACCGCACCAATGATGCGGATGGCAAGACCCGGGCCCGGGAAAGGCTGGCGGAACACGATGTTACCCGGCAGGCCCAGCGCCAGACCAAGCGCACGGACCTCGTCCTTAAAGAAGTGGTCGAGCGGCTCGATGAGGTCGAAGTGCACGCCCTCGGGGAACGGGATCAGGTTGTGGTGGCTCTTGATGGTGGCCGTCTTGCCGCCCGTCTTGCGCGCGCCGGACTCGATGATGTCGGGGTAGATGGTGCCCTGAGCCAGGTACTTGACCGGCTTGCCGTCGCACTCGAGCTGCTGGGCGACCGCGAAGAACTCTTTCCAGAACTGCGTGCCGATGATGCGACGCTTCTCCTCGGGCTCGGTCACGCCGGCCAGAAGCTCGGCATAACAGTCCTCGGCGTGGACGTGGATAAAGTCGACGTCAAACTGCTTGGTGAAGACCTCCTCCACCTGCTCGGGCTCGCCCTTGCGCAGCAGGCCGTGGTTGATGAACACGCAGGTCATCTGCTTGCCCACGGCGCGAGCGCCCAGCGCAGCCACGACGGAGGAGTCAACGCCACCGGACAGGGCCAGAATCACGCGGTCGTCGCCGACCTTCTCGCGGAACTCGGCCGTCATGGTCTCGACCAGGTTGTCCATGCTCCAGTTGGGCTCCAGGCCGCAGATCTCAAACAGGAAGTTGCTCAGCAGCTGCTGACCGTACTCGGAATGCTTGACCTCGGGGTGGAACTGCGTGGTGAAGATCTTGCGCTCGACGCATTCCATGGCGGCAACCGGGCACACGTCGGTGCTGGCGGTAACGGTAAAGCCCTCGGGCACCTCGGACACGGCGTCGCGGTGGCTCATCCACACGGTCTGCTCCATGGGCGTGGAGTTGAAGAGCTTGGCGCCGGCCGTACGCGTGATGGTGGCGCGGCCGTACTCGCCCACCTCGGAGTGGCCGACCTTGCCGCCGAGCGTCACGGCCGTGATCTGATGGCCGTAGCAAAAGCCCAGGACGGGAAGGCCAAGGTCAAAGATGGCGGGATCGATGGACGGAGCGTCCTCGGCGTACACGGAGGCCGGGCCGCCAGAAAGGATGAGCGCAGAGGCGTTCATCTCGCGAATCTCATCGGCCGAGATATCGCAGGGAACGATCTCGGAATACACGTTGAGGTCGCGAACGCGACGGGCAATGAGCTGACCGTACTGCGCACCAAAGTCGAGTACGAGGACCTTTGCGGAAGCCTTTTGATCCATGGTTTCCCCTCCTGTTGGCGGGGAGCCGGTGCCCACCCGCGTGAATGAACGAAAATAACTTTCATAGTGTACACGTTATATGGGGTTTCTCGTCCCTCGCAGCCATCAGCGCACGGCAAACGCACGACCTGGGCCCTATTTGACGGCGATTGAAGTGTTACCAAACGTTACAGATGATGTAATACGTTTGAACATTGGACGCCCTGTGCCACAATACTGCCGAACGACTCCGCCTCTGCGGCGGCAAATACGATAGGAATACCAGCATGAAGCGCATCCTTCTCATCGCCACGGGCGGCACCATCGCATCGACCGAGGACGGCAACGGCCTCTCCCCCGCCCTGACCGGTGAGGAGCTCGCCCAGAGCGTCCCCGAGATCTCGGGCCTCTGCGAGCTCGACGTGGTGCAGCCGATGAACATCGACAGCACCAATATGCGCCCCAGTGACTGGATGCGTATCCGCGACGTCATCGTCGAGGGTTATGCCGACCACGACGGCTTCGTGATTCTGCACGGCACTGACACCATGAGCTACACCGCGGCGGCGCTTTCCTATCTGATTCAGGACAGCCCCAAGCCTATCGTACTCACCGGCTCGCAAAAGCCCATGGGCAATCCCTTTACTGACGCCAAACTCAATCTGTACCAGAGCCTGCTCTATGCGCTCGACGAACACTCGCACGACGTCTCAATCGTGTTTGGCGGCGTAGCCATTGCCGGCACGCGCGCCCGCAAACAGCGCACCATGAGCTTTAACGCGTTCATTAGCGTCAACTATCCGCCCATCGCCTATATCCGCAACGACCGCATCGTGCGCAACGGCCTTCACGGCACGCATCAGGGCGAAAACCCGGTGCGTTTCTACGACAGCATCGACCCGCGCGTGTTTGTCCTTAAGCTCACGCCCGGCGTGAACCCAGGCATTCTGGACGCCCTTGCCGATAGCTACGACGCTGTAATCCTAGAGACCTTTGGCATTGGCGGTATTCCCGAGTTTGGCGAGTCCGGCGAGTCGTTCCAAGAGGCAATTTTCCGCTGGGTCGATTCGGGTCGCACCGTCGTTATGACCACGCAGGTCCCTGAAGAGGGCCTCGACCTGGGCGTTTATGAGGTCGGCCGCGCTTACGCCGATCATCCGGGCATTCTGCGCGGCGATGACATGACCACCGAGACGCTCGTGGCCAAAACCATGTGGGCACTCGGCCAGTCACGTGATGCGGCCGAGATTCAGCGCCTGTTCTACAGCCAAGTCAACCACGATCGCATCCCAATGGCGTAATTCAGTTGTCGACGGGTATCCCCTATTCGATACCCTCGAGAAGCTCTGACACCGTCATTCCGAGGGCGGGTGCAAGTTTAACAAGAACCTCGAGCGTACTATTTGCCGTCCCGCTTTCAATTCGGTTGAGATAGGGCCGGCTAATTCCAACAGCCACGCAAAAATCGACCTTAGAGATGCCAAGGTCTCTGCGTGTCTGTTCAACTCGCTTGCCAAGAATCTGTTTTGCACGTTCGTCCATGCAGACGAGTTTGAAATGCGGCAAAACAAAAACGTAAACTATAGTTTACGTTTTGCCGAATACACAGGAGTTTTCTATGTCGGATTCTTCGACGTGCGCGGAGTACGCAAGCTGCCGCCCACACAATACGCCGCTCAGGCTTGTGGCAGTCGAAGCCGATTGTCTTTCACCAGATGAGCGCACGGCCTTTACGCTGCTATCGAGCCGCGTTACGACCGCGCTGCTCCCAAATCCGAAACATAACGAGCTCGTGTTTCTGTGCCAAAAGCACGGTTGCGCACTCGACCAGACCGCCGTTATCGCCACCACCCCGCAAGGACTCCCCCTGCTCCTAGAAGCAGCCGTTGCTCTGACGTTACGCGGCGCCGGATACGAAAACGAGACCGCCGCCGACATGGTCTTTAAACCACGAT
>CABQJJ010000085.1 GCA_902464485.1 uncultured Collinsella sp.
GTCCAAGCCGTGCGCCGCGCCGCCGGCATCGAGCTTTCGGCCGCGCTTGCGCACGAGCTCGAGGGCGTGCAGATTCCTAAGTTTGCCACGGACGAGTATTCCTGCCGCCGCGTGCCCGGCGTCGATTCTAGCGAGGTGCGCTAATGGCTGCCAAACTCATCGATCTTTCCTTTACGCTCAACGGCCGCAAGGTCAAGGTTCAGATTGCCCCCGACACCATGCTCTTTGCGCTGCTGCGCGAGCAGGGCTGCGCGTCGGTGCGCTGCGCCTGCGAAACCACCAACTGCGGTTTGTGCACGGTGTGGCTCGACGGCGACCCGGTGCTGAGCTGCTCGGTTCCCGCCGCCCGCGTTGAGGGCCACACCATCACCACGCTTGAGGGTCTCAAGGCCGAGTCCGAGTCGCTCGCCCGTGCGATGGCTTCCGAAGGTGCCGAGCAGTGCGGTTTTTGCGCCCCCGGCCTCATCATGAACGTGCTGGCGCTTGCCCGCGCCGCCAAGGAGGACCCGAGCCTCGTCGCCACGCGCGAGGAGCTGTCGCGCCAGCTTGCCGGCAACCTGTGTCGCTGCAGCGGCTATGAGAGCCAGCTGCGCGCCATCGTCCGCTTCCTCAACGAATCTGGCGTACAGGTGGGCTTTGAGATGCCCGAGCTGCCGATTAACGACACCAGCTCTGACGGGGTCTCCTACAGGCAGATCACCCACAAGCAGCCCAAGAAGGACTCGAAGGCCCTGCTCGAGGGCCGTCCCGTCTACACGGGCGATATGGTGCCCGTCGGCGCGCTCGTCGTTAAGCTCAAGCGCAGCCCGTATGCGCGTGCCAAGATTCGCTCCATCGATACGTCGCGTGCCCTGAAGGTGCCCGGCGTCGTGGGCGTCTACACCTACGAGGACGTGCCCAAGCGCCGCTTTACCATCGCCGGCCAGAGCTACCCGCAGCCGAGTCCCTACGACCGCCTGATCCTCGAGAACCTCGTGCGCTATCAAAACGAGGAGGTGGCGATTGTCGCCGCCGAGACCGAGGAGGCCGCCGACAAGGCGCTCAAGCTCATCAAGGTCGACTACGAGGTGCTCGAGCCGCTGCTCGACTTTACCCAGGCACTCGATAACGACATCGTGGTCCACCCCGAGGGCGACGTGACCTTTATGTTCCCGCAGGGCGGCGACGTCCCGCGCAACCTGGTGTGCAGCGGTACCAGCGATTACGGCGATCTGGAGGAGGCCTTCGCCCAGAGCGACATCGTCTTTGAGCGCACCTACACCAGCCAGGCCACGCAGACCGCGCCCATGGAAACCTTCCGCGCCTTCGCGACAACCGACGCGTTCGGGCGCATCTCGGTGACCACCTCCACGCAGGTGCCCTTCCACGTGCGCCGCATGGTCGCGCAGTCGCTCGACATTCCGCAGTCGCAGGTGCAGGTCATTAAGCCGCGCATCGGCGGCGGCTTTGGCTCCAAACAGACGGGCTGCTGCGAGATCTTCGTGGCTTTCGTGACGCAGCAGACTGGCCGTCCGAGCTACTGCTGCTACACCCGTGAGGAGACCATCACTGCGGGCAACTCGCGCCACCAGATGCAGTTGACCGTTAAACTGGGCGCCATGAACGACGGCACCATCACAGCTATCGATCTGCACACGCTGTCCAATGCCGGCGCGTACGGCGAACACGCCACCACGACGATCGGCCTATCGGGCCACAAGAGCCTGCCCATCTACAACCATGTGAAGGCGAGCCGCTTTAGCTGGGACGCCGTCTACACCAACACTAACCGCGGCGGCGCGTATCGCGGCTACGGTGCCACCCAGGGCCAGTTTGCCGTGGAGAGCGCCGTCAACGAGCTCGCCGACATGCTGCACATGGACCCCGCCGACCTGCGCCTTAAGAACATCGTGCGCGAGGGCGAGATCATGCCGCAGTACTACAACGAAAAGCTCAACGCCTGCGCACTCGACCGCTGCCTGCTGCGCGCGATGGACATGATCGGTTGGCGCGACAAGCCGCTGGCCGTCGACCTGGGCGACCGCGTGCGTGCTCTGGGCTGTGCGCTCACCATGCAGGGCTCGGGCATTTCCAACGTTGATATCGCCGGCATCGACATGCGCCTGGAAGAGGACGGCTTCATTACCATCGGCACCGGCGCCACCGATAACGGCATGGGCGTCGACACGATCCTGGCGCAGATTGCCGCCGAGGAGCTGGGCGTGGAGAGCTCGCTGATCGTGGTGCGCGGCGTGGACACCGACGTGTCGCCGTTCGACGCCGGTTCGTACGCGAGCTCCGGTACCTACGTGACGGGCCTTGCCGCCAAGAACGCCGCGACCGAGCTGCGCGAGAAGATTTGCGCCAAGGCCGCTCAGATGTGGGACGTTGACGCCGCCGACGTGGTCTTCGACGGCCAGTACGTGCGCCTGTCCGACGAGCGTGCCGCGCGTGAGCAGAACCGCTACCTCACGCTGCGCGACTTTGCCAACCTGTGCGTCAAGAACATCGCGGGCGGCGACGCGCTCACCTCGCATGCCTCTGCCTGCCTGCCCGTTTCGCCTCCGCCGTTTATGGCCGGCATTGCCGAGGTCGAGGTCGACAAGGCCACCGGCAAGGTGACTGTGGTGGACTATGCGGCGGCTGTGGACTGCGGCACCGTGATCAACGAGGCGCTCGCGCGCGTCCAGGCCGAGGGCGGCATTGCCCAGGGTATCGGCCATGCGCTCTATGAGATTGTCGAGCACGACGACCGCGGCCGCCTGCGCACCGGCAACTTTATGAGCTACAAGCTGCCCACGCGCCTGGATATCGGCAGTATTCGCGTGGCCTTTGAGCCGAGCTACGAGCCTACGGGCCCGTTTGGCGCCAAGTCGATCGGCGAGGTCGTCATCAACACGCCGCTCGCCGCCGTTGCCTCGGCCGTGGCGCACGCCACCGGCCACCAGGTTCGATCGCTGCCGATCACGCCCGAGAAGGCCCTGCTGGGGGAGTAGCGGGGCAGCGAACAAGTCGTAATGGGCGGGGCGGGGCAACTCGTCCCGCCTTTCGCACTCGTGGTGAGGTCGTGAGCCTGTAAAACGTGTGCGTGCGCTTGCCGTTCGTATCTGCTATCATTCCTAGTCTGTGCGCTCATGCGGGCGTGGCGGAATTGGTAGACGCGCCAGATTTAGGTTCTGGTGGGATTCCCGTGAAGGTTCGAGTCCTTTCGCCCGCACCAACGCATCTGCGTCGGCCCTGGCCGTCGCGACACTTTGTTGCATAAAGGTACCAGCACCTCAGATAAGCTGGGCAGTATGAGGAGGAACGTGTTGAACATCACCGCTTCTGACGTCAAGGACGCCAAGCTCACCGCTACGGTCACCATCCCGGCCGCCGACGTCGACGCCGCGATCAAGAAGGCCTACAAGGACACCGCCAAGAAGTACCGCTTCCCGGGCTTCCGTGCCGGTAAGGCTCCCCGTCCGGTCATCGACTCCGCACTTGGCGCCGAGGCTACCCTCGCTCAGGCCACCAACGACCTGATCGCCGCCAACGAGCCCGCCGTCCTCAACGAGCTGGACATCGTCCCCACCAAGCACGGTGACTACAAGGAGCTCGACCTCGCCAAGGATCACGAGGACTACACCTACACCGTCGAGTTCTCCCTGCGTCCTGCTGCCGAGCTCTCCTCCTTCGACGCCGTCGAGATCGAGATGCCTCCCGCGGAGGTCACCGAGTCCGAGATCAACAACCAGGTCGAGATGCTCCTCAACTACCGTGCCACCTTCGAGGACGTCGAGGGTCGCGCCGTCGAGGCCGAGGACTACGTTACCGTCGACCTCAAGGCCGTCGAGAACGCCGACAACTTCGCCGCCGAGGGCCGCATGCTCATCGCCGGTAGCGACAGCAACCCCAAGGAGTTCAACGAGGCCCTGATCGGCGCCAACGTTGACGACGTCAAGTCCGTCACCTGGACCGACGAGGTCGAGGAGGGCGAGGAGGCCGAGACCCACACCGTCGAGGTCACCGTCAAGGGCATCAAGGTCCGCAACACCCCCGAGCTCACCGACGAGCTCGTCAAGTCCGACTTTGGCTTCGACAGCATCGACGCTATGCGCGACGCCATCAAGATCGAGATCGAGCAGGACAAGGCTTCCCGCCTCCCGGCCGAGAAGGAGAACCGCTGCGTCGCCGCTCTCGCCGAGCGTCTGCAGCTCGACGAGATGGACGCCGACTACGAGCAGTCCGTCTTTGAGGAGCTTGGCCAGAACTTCCTGTCCAACCTCGCTGCCCGCGGCATGACCCTCGACACCTGGCTGCCGGCTTCCGGCCTGACCATGGAGCAGTTCATCGGCGACCTGCATAAGCAGGCCAACGACGTTGCCCGTGAGTCCCTGGCTCTGGACGCCCTCGCCCGCGAGCTCAAGATCGAGGTCACCGAGGACGACATCAACGCCGAGTTCGAGAAGGCCGGCGTCAAGGACGTCGAGGCTTCTAAGGCCGAGTTCATCGCCGATGGCCGCATGCCTGCCGTCCGCGAGTCCATCCGTCGCTCCAAGGCCGTCGACCACCTGGTCGAGAACGCTAAGGTGACCGAGGTCGACGAGACCGCCAAGGACGCCGAGTAATTCTCGCCACCTTGCCCGCGAGCGCTTGCGTGCGCCCGCGATGGGGTAAAGTTATACACCGGTTATCCGGTTGCTTCGTACGGTGCCAGCCAATGCATAGCATGCGGGCACCGTACGTTTATCTAGAACCAATTTGGTCCGCAAGAGAGAAATGGAGATGCGTATGATCGCCAAGTTCGATTCCGCCCTCGTGCCATACGTTATCGAGCAGACGCCGCGCGGCGAGCGCAGCTACGATATCTATTCGCGCCTGCTCAACGACCGCATCATCTTCTTGGGCGAGGAGATCAACTCCGTCAGCGCCAATCTGGTCGTTGCCCAGCTGCTGCATCTTGAAAGCCAGGATGCCGAGAAGGATATCTCGCTCTACATCAATTCGCCCGGTGGCGAGGTTTACTCCGGCCTGGCGATTCTGGACACCATGAACTTCATCAAGCCGCAGGTCTCCACCATCTGCGTCGGTATGGCCGCGTCCATGGCCGCCGTGTTGCTTTCGGCCGGCGCCAAGGGCAAGCGCTTCTGCCTGCCGCACTCCAAGGTCATGATTCACCAGCCCAGCGGCGGTGCCCAGGGCCAGCAGACCGAGATTGAGATCGTGGCCGAGGAGATCAAGAAGACCCGCCGCGAGCTCAACCAGATCCTGTCCGACGCCTCGGGCCAGCCCATCGAGAAGGTCCAGGCCGATACCGAGCGCGACAACTACCTGACCGCTGCCGAGGCCCTCGACTACGGTCTGATTGACCGCATTGTCACCTCGCGCGATCTCGCCGCGAAGGACGCCTAGGATGGCCGGTAACATGCAGGACAATTTCGACGAGAACGGTAACCCCATCCGCTGCTCCTTCTGCGGAAAAGAGCAGGGTCAGGTTCGTCGCCTTGTTAAGGGTCCGACCAATATCTTTATCTGCGACGAGTGCGTCGCCGCCTGCTCCGAGATTTTGGAGGAGTCGCTGGCTTCGGACTTTATGGACGCTGCCCGCAACGGCAAGCTGCCGGGTTTCCTCAACGATCACGGTCAGGCTGCGTCCCAGCCTGCTATGGATCCCGAGGCCGAGGGCTTTGAGCTCGAGGACGACGCCCGTCAGGTCATTACGCATGTGCCGACGCCGCATGAGATCTATGACGAGCTTTCGGCCTATGTCATGGGCCAGGAAGACGCCAAGCGCGCCATGTCGGTTGCCGTGTACAACCACTATCGTCGCGTGATCGAGGGCGGCGCCGCGCTTTCGGCCTTTGACGACGGTTTGGACTCGCAGCTCGACGATGATATGGACGAGGTGGAGCTCGCCAAGTCCAACATTTTGCTGCTCGGTCCCACCGGTACCGGTAAGACCCTGCTGGCCCAGACGCTTGCACGCATCCTCGAGGTGCCGTTTGCCATCGCCGACGCCACCGCGCTCACCGAGGCCGGTTACGTGGGCGAGGACGTGGAGAACATCCTGCTCAAGCTCATCAACGCCGCCGACGGTGATATCGAGCGCGCGCAGGTTGGCATTATCTATGTCGATGAGATCGACAAGATCGCCCGCAAGGCCGAGAATCTCTCCATTACCCGCGATGTTTCGGGCGAGGGCGTTCAGCAGGCGCTGCTTAAGATTCTTGAGGGCACGGTTGCAAGCGTTCCGCCCACCGGCGGCCGCAAGCATCCCCAGCAGGAGCTGCTGCAGATCGACACGACCAACATCCTGTTTATCTGCGGCGGTGCCTTTGTGGGTCTGGACAAGATTATCGCCGACCGCGTGGGCAACAAGGGCGTAGGTTTTAACTCCGAGATTGCAGGCCCCACCTCGGTCGACGAGAACGATCTGCTGCGCCAGGTGCTCCCGCAGGACCTCAACGCCTTTGGCATGATCCCCGAGTTCGTGGGCCGTACGCCTGTCGTCACCCAGACGCAGGCGCTCGACGAGGACGACCTGGTGTCGATCCTGACTGAGCCCAAGAACGCCGTGGTGCGCCAGTACCGCAAGATGTTCCAGCTCGAGGACGTTGAGCTTGAGTTTGAGGACGCCGCCCTGCACGAGATTGCCCGTATGGCGCTCGCCCGCAAGACCGGCGCCCGCGGCCTGCGCTCCATTTGCGAGGACGTGCTGCAGCAGACGATGTTCGACCTTCCCAGCGAGGAGGGCGTCGCCAAAGTCATCGTGACCGAAGCGGCCGTAAAGGGCGAAGAGCAGCCCCAACGCATCTACGGCTAAACCTGCCTAAAACGTGTTTGTAAATAGCCTCCGACCATTCGCGGTCGGAGGCTATTTTATATATACGCAATAACCCCAACTACCTGTGTTATTCTGTGTGTTTGTTTAAGCCTCAGCGAAGTCATATCAGACTGAAGTAATCGATACCTAAGGGGAGGAATGTAGGCCCGATTTTCGTAGATTCCGCACGAGCCGAAGACCACTTAATGTGGTCTTCGTGCGAGCCAGGACTTGACCGAGCGAAAATCGGGCCTACATTCCTCCCCGGCGGGACAGGGAGAGATATATGGAAGAGATGCCCAAGAACTACGATCCGTCGACCAACGAGCCGGCGATCCTGCAGAAGTGGCTCGACGGCGGCTACTACAAGCGCCGTGAGGGCGTGGGCGACTGCACCGTCACCATTCCGCCTCCCAACGTGACCGGCAAGCTCCACATGGGTCACGCCACCGACGACTCCATCCAGGACGCCATCATCCGTATGGCCCGTATGCGCGGCAAGTCCACGCGCTGGGTGCT
>CABQJJ010000086.1 GCA_902464485.1 uncultured Collinsella sp.
GTCATAAGGCAGTAAACCACGATGAGCGTGGAGTAAAAGTTGAACAGCGTATTGATCAGCTGGATAATGGTGTAGATGTTGATAGGATTCTCCTCGCTTTGTCTTTACTTAAGGTAGCCGTCAGCACGGAGCTTCTTAAGGTCTGAATCCTTTATTTCGCAACCGGCGGGCAGCACCATAAACACACGGTCACCAACCTCTTTAACCGTAGCGCCCAGACCGCAAGCAAAGCCATAGCTAAAATCCAGAACACGTTTGGCGACCTCAGTACGCACGCCCACAAAAATCAACGCGACAGGCTGCTTGGTACGCACGCGGCGCACTACGGTCTCGACATCGTCATAACTCTCGGGACGCAAGACATAGGCAGGCAGCTGAGGCGTAGCATTGATAATGTTGCTCGCATAGGTCGAGGCGCCGCTCGACTCGGGAGCAGGAGCAGGCGCCGCCGCACGAGCACGGGCACTCTCGGCATAGCTCGACGGCGTGTCGTACGCGCCGGGACGATAGGCGCCCGACGATGCATCTTGAGAACGAGAGGGCGGGTTGTAGGTCGTGGCGTGACGAGAGTCATCGCCGACAAGCTGACCGGAACGCGTGTACACGGCAACCGACTCTGCCTCGCCGCGGCGGGTCTGGCCCAACAGGCCATTGGTCGGTTCATCCTGAGTGTAAAATCCATCACCCGAAGCAGCGCCATATCCGCCGGCCTGATAGCCATCGTCGTAGCCGTCATCGTAGCCGTAGTCGTCATCTTGATCGTAATCCTGGCCGTAACCCTGTTGTCCACCCAGATGTATCTTATTTTTAATCTCGTCAAGGAAGCCCATGGTTGTATCCTCTCACGGTTTAGTGCAGGCGCTCCAGTAATCTGTGCGCACTTCAAGCCCTCATTTTACTGCAAACTCCGGGCTAAATACTACCCTGCCCAGGCGAACAAGCGTGGAGCCCTCCTCAAGGGCAACCTCAAAATCTTCGCTCATGCCGCAGGATAGCTCATGAAGATGTAGATCAGGATGAAGCGACTCCAACTCATCCCTCAGCTCGCGCAGCCCTGCAAAAGTCCGTCGTGCCACATCCTTGTTCCCCCGGGGCGCCATAGTCATAAGCCCCTGCACACAAATTCCCTCAAGTTCCACAAGCTCGCCGGCAACGCCACGAATCTCATCGGGCGAAAAGCCGCCCTTGGACTCCTCGCCACTCACGTTAACCTCGATCAGTACCTGTTGGGGGGCGGCGAGCTCGCCCGCTTCGATTTTGCGGACGGCACGGCTCGAGATCGCCTGCGCCAGATGAAGCGATCCCACCGAATGAATCAGCTCGGCCGAGCCCAATACCGCGTTAATCTTGTTGGTCTGAAGATTGCCGATCATATCGAAGCGTACCTCGGGCAGCTCCGGATGCTCCGCCAGTCCCGCAAGCTTACGGACAAGCTCTTGCGGACGGTTCTCGGCAAAATGGCGATATCCCACCTGGATGGCCGCGATGGTCTCATCGACGCCAACGGTCTTGGATACGGCAATCAGACGCGCGGCATCGCGGGGCCTCCCGGCACGATCGAGCGCCGCATAAAAACGCTCAAGTATCTGCTCGCGGCGAGCGCGCATCACGTCCAAATAATTATCCATTGCCAATCGCCTCCGCTAACAGCCATACAAGTAGTCCCATGCTAACGCAAGAGCGCGGCCCTGCATGTGCAAGGCCGCGCTCACTTAGGTATTTACAATCTTTCGACGAACGGAGCTGTCCTACTCCTCGTCGTCCTCGCCATCATCCTCGTCCTCAAGATGATCCAGCAGGTAGCGGAGACCCTCGCTCACCTCGTTCGCGGGTACCTTGGCAACATAGCGTGCATCGACGGCAGGCCTCATGATAACGCCCTCGCCCGAAGGCACGCGCATGCTTTCGAGCTCGTCCTCGTCCGTACGGGCGATATCGCCGGCATTCATACGCTGACCGGTCAAAAGAAAGGTCAAACGGCAAGCAGCATCGATGGAGATCGACGCGATGCGATCCAGATAGCGCGAAACCATGATCGCGCGGCGGAGGTCATCGTAGTTGCTATCGTCGTCCATAAACTCGCCCGTGTCCATGCGATTGAAGGTACGGAAGAACTTCTCGTAGGCAGCGTGCACCGGTTCATCCTCGACGGCCAGGTTGCAGATGATGGACATGTCGTTGGTGACGAGCGCGGAAAGCGAGGAGCCCAGCACCTGGTACACGGCCTCGGCCTCGGCCTCGACCGTACCGACAAGCTCCTTGGGCAGTGAGATATCGGCCTTGACCATATGACGCGTGGCGCGGCAGATTTGGCGAACCTTATCGGTCATGCGCTGCAAGTTAAAGTCGACGTAGATGATCGTCTGCAGCAAACGGAAGTCGGAGGCGACCGGCGACTGCGTGGCGATCAGGTTGTAGCACACGGCCTCCAAGTTGGCGCAACGCGCGTCAATCGAAAGCGTGCGCTTCTTGGTCTTGGTGGCGAGCTTGCGGTCGTCGGTCACATAGGCCTTCACGGCGTCGTGAAGGGCCAGATCAACGGCCTCGTAGATGCTCAGCGTCTCGTGACGGGCCTCGATGAGCTGACGGGAAAACAGTTTGCGCATGGTTCACTCCAATCAGTTGGGTGCGGTCATGCCGCCCGCACAGTGAATACGTACCGGACCAGGTCCAATCGGTTTGGGACTAGTCGCACCGATCAGCCAAAGCGGCCGGTGATATAGTCTTCCGTCCGCGAGTCCACCGGGCTGGTGAAGATCGCGTCGGTTTGACCATACTCGATGAGCGTGGCGGGCTCGCCGGCAACTTCCTGCAAGAAAAATGCGGTGTAGTCGCTGATACGAGCCGCCTGCTGCATTGAATGAGTGACGATGATGATCGTCATCTCGGGCGCCAGCTCGGCCATCAGATCCTCGACCTTAGAGACGGACGTGGGGTCGATGGCGGAGCAGGGCTCGTCCATCAGAAGGACATCGGGCTGCACCGCAAGCACGCGCGCGATGCACAGACGCTGCTGTTGACCGCCCGAGAGCGCCAAACCATCCTTGTTGAGCTGATTGGATACCTCTTTCCAGAGGTTGGCGCGCTTGAGCGATTCTTCCACGATGTCATCGAGGTCGCTTTTGCTAGTCACGCCCTGCAGACGAGGGCCAAAAGCGACATTCTCGTAGATGGATTTGGGAAACGGGTTGGGCTGCTGAAAAATCATGCCCACGCGGCGGCGAAGGTCGACCGGATCGACGCCCTCGGCATAGATATCGTTGCCGTCGAGTGTCATGGTGCCCTCGACGCGGGTACCCTCGATAAGGTCGTTCATACGGTTGATGCAGCGCAAAAACGTCGATTTGCCGCAGCCCGAAGGGCCGATAAACGAGGTGATGGCGTTTTTGGCGATGTTGAGGTCGAGCCCCGTCAGCGCATGAAAGTCACCGTACCAGAAGTTGAAATCCTTGGCCGTGATGGCCGCTTGCTCCGGCGTGGGAGCGGACTGATAGACGGACATGGGACTCCTTAACTAGCGGCGTTTGCGCGACAGATAACGCGCAAACAGGTTGAAGGCCAGAATAATCGCCATCAGCAAAAGCGCGGTGCCGTAAGCTGCGTTCATGTTGATGCCGTCGTTGGCAAGCAGATAAAGGTGGACGGTCATGGGACGACCGGAATCGAGCGGCGATATAGGCAGGTTGATGGCCTGGCCCATGGTGTAGAGCACCACGGCGGTCTCGCCGATGGCGCGGCCGATGGCAAGGACGATGCCGGTGGCGATGCGGCCAAAGGCCGAAGGAAGCACGATCTTGGAGACGACCTGCCACTTGGTGGCGCCCAGGCCATATGCGCCCCAACGAATATAGCGCGGAACGGCGCGGATTGCCTCCTCGGTGGTGCGCATGACGATGGGCAGCATCAGAAGTGCCAGCGCCAGGGCGGCCGATACCATCGAAAGGCCCAGGCCCATGGCCTCAACAAACAAGGCGTAGCCAAAGAGGCCCATAACAATGGAGGGTACCGAGGCCAGGGCATCGGCAGCATAGCGGATGATGTCGACAACCTTGCCCTGCTTGGCGTACTCAGCAAGATAGACCGCAGCCAAGACGGCAATAGGCGTGCAGATGAGCATGGCGAGCGCCGTCACGTAGACGGTCGAGACGATCGTGGGCCAAATACCGCCCTCGGCGTTTACACCCTGCGGCCAGCCAAAGATAAAGTCGAGCGAAATGTGCGGCAGACCGTTGATGACCACATAGGCGATGATGGCGACCAGCACCAGCGTGGTAATGTAGGCCGCTGCACGAAACACGCCGAGCATGATCTTGTTGGACAGGTCCTTATTGATGCGGCCCTTCTTGCCGTGGGAAAGGGCACGCTTGATGCGCTCGCGCGACGAGGTCGTATCGACCGTCGTGTCAACAAAATCGGACATAGCCTACCCCCTCTTCTTCTTGGAGATCAGACGGACAATACCCACCAGCGCGGCGGAGATGATAAACAGGACCACGCCCATGCCAAACAGAGCAGAACGGTGGAGGCCCGAGGAATAGCTCATGTCGAGCGCGATTTGACTCGTAAGCGTCGAAATGGGACTCGAAATGCTGTCCGGGATGACTGGCGCGTTGCCCACGACCATGAGCACGGCCATGGTCTCACCGATGGCGCGACCCATGCCCAAAACGATCGCGTCCACAATGCCCAATTTAGCGGCAGGTAGCACGACCTTGTAGATGGTTTGCCACTTGGTGGCTCCCATGGCGTAGGACGCCTCGCGAATGCCCATGGGGATGGAATTGAGTGCATCGATGGTGAGCGTGGTGATGGTGGGAACGATCATGATAGCGAGGACGAACCATGCCGTCAGCGCGCCAAAGCCAAGACCACCGGTCAGCTGCGCGATAAACGGGCGAATGATGATCATGCCGAAGAAGCCGTAAATGATGGAAGGGATGCCCGCTAGCAGGTCGACGGCAGGGCTGATGAGTTTGCGCACGCGCTTGCCGGCGATCTCGACCAGATACACGGCCGTGCCCACACCCAGGGGCACACCCATGGCGAGCGCACCGACCGTCACCAGACCAGAGCCCGCCAGCAGCGACATGATGCCGTAGTGGCCCTCAGAGGGCGCCCACGTAAAGCTAAAGAAGTCAGCCAGACCGATGTCAGTAAAGACGGGCAGCGCCGAGCACGTGGTAAAGACAAAAATCAGGATGACGGTGACGACCGCCAAGAACGCGCAGGCAAAGAAGATCCACTGCAGCGCCTTCTCCTTGAGATACGTGCTGCGCGACACCAATGCCAACTCACGCTTTTTGGGCGCTTGAGTCGTCTGCTCAGTCTGGGGGGCTCCCTGTGCTTCCACGCTACTCACTCCCCTTTCCGTCGTTGGTGACGGGAATAAAGCCCGCCTCGCGAATCTGCTTGTCCATCTTCTCGGACGTCACATAGTCAATGTAGTCCTGCGCCTGCTGCGAAGGCGTGCCCTTCACAAAGAAGTAAAGGTCGCGCGAGATGGGATAGCCGCCACTTGCGACTGTCTTCTCGGACGCCTCGACATGGTTGACCGAAACGGCTTTGACCGAGGTCTTGGCGTTAAGGCTCTCGACAAAACCCAGCGAGATGTAGCCAATGGCGCCACGCGAGCGGGACACGACATCGCGCACCTGACCCGTGCCTGAAAGAACAGCCGAGCGACGATCGAACGGCGTGCCGTCCATCACGATGGTACGGAAGGCCTCGCGCGTGCCAGACGCCTCATCGCGGTTGATGACCTGAATCTTCAGGTCCTCGCCACCGACCTCTTTCCAGTTGGTGATCTTGCCGGCATAGATATCGCGAAGCTGCTCGGTCGAGAGGTTGCCGACCGGGTTGTCGTCGTTCACGATGAGCGCAATGCCGTCGTGCGCGATTACGATCGGGGTCAGGCCCAGGCCTTGTTCGTCGGCATTAAGGCTACGGGAGGAGCTGGCGATATCAGCGGTGCCGGCGCTGACGGCCTCGATGCCGGCAGAGGAGCCCAAGCCAGAGACGAGCACGTCGGTGCCGGTCTCTTCCTTAAAGCCCTCGGCCGCGATTTCGGCAATGGGAAGGCAGGTGGTCGAGCCGGCCACGGTAATAGAAGACGTAGAAGATCCCGAGGAGCAGGCGCACAGCGTGAGCGTGAGCACTGCTGCACTCAGGACCGATGCGGTCTTTCTCATAGCATCACGCCGATCGCCGCATGGCGCCCACAGGTGCCGCCCTCGTTGCGGTAGGAATAAAAGCGGTCGTTCTGACGAACGGTGGAAAGTTTGGTGTCCACAATGCCGTTCACATCGACACCGGCATCCACCAGCGCCTCGCGAATGGCGGCGGAAAGATCGAGCATACGGGAAGCGGTAGCGTCGATGCACGCGAACTCGGCGGCAAAGCGATCCATGAGCTCTTGGGACACCTCGTACTCGTCGCCCAGGATATGGGGCCCAATGTAGGCAGAGATGTCGTCCGGCTTGCAGCCAGCCGCCTCACAGAGCGCTTGGCACGCCTTGGCGGAAATGCGCGCAATCGTGCCCTTCCAGCCAGAGTGCACCACGGCAAAGCCGCCGGGAGCCACCAGCACCACGGGAACGCAATCGGCAAAGCAGAGCATCACGGGTACCTCACGGGCCGTGCAGACGATGGCATCGCAGCCCTCGGCAATCTGCTCGCGAATGTTCTCGAGATCATCGGCACCGTTCGAGGTCACCGTCACGACACGGTCACCGTGTACCTGATTGGGAACAAGCAGGTTGTGCTCGCACTCGGCAGCCCCCATGGCCACGAGTACGCGGCGGCGATTTTCTTGAACGGCAAAGGGATCATCGCCAACATGCGTGCCCAGATTGAGTGAAGAGTACGCATCTTCGGAAACACCACCGGTGCGCTCGGTGAAGGCAAAGCGGACGTCGTGCGTCGCGCCCTCCACCAACGTAACCCCATCATGGTCGACACGCGAAACGTTGTCCGCACGTGCTGCCATACTAAAGCCTC
>CABQJJ010000087.1 GCA_902464485.1 uncultured Collinsella sp.
ACGACCCGCCGAGCTTGCCCCGGCGGGCTTTTGGCGTTGCGATGCCGGAGGAACAGCATGCTCATTCACCGTATAGCCGCGCAGCTCTACACTGCCGAGGCTCTGCAGACCGTTGAGGCCGGGCTTGATGCCGGCGAGGACGTGACGCTGGCCGTGTCGCAGTCGGGCCGTACGCTTATGGCGGCCGCTCAGTTTGCGCGCCGTCCGCGCCCCACGGTCTACATCGTGAGTGGCGAGGATGCCGCCGACCGCGCCGCTCGCAGCTTGGCTGCGTATGTGGGTCTGGTGCATGTGTGCCGTTTTCCCGAGCGCAAGGACTATCCGTGGCGCGAGCAGGCGCCCGACGACGCCGTGGTGGCCCAGCGATGCGAGGCCCTGGGGCGCATCGTGCGCGGCGACAACTGCATCATGGTCGCATCGGCTCGCGCGTTGCTGCGTTGCGTGCCGCCGGTTGAGAGTCGCTATTGGGAGTCCACCACCTTTGCGGTGGGCGAGGAGATTCCCTTTGACGAGGTTCCGCAGCGCCTGGTGGGCATGGGCTATACCAATGCCGGCGCCGCCGACGCGCCCGGCCTGTTCCGCGTGCACGGTGACACCGTCGAGGTGTTTCCCGCGCAGGAAAAAGCGCCCGTGCGCATTGAGTTTTTTGGCGACGAGATCGACCGCATCCGTCGCATGGTGAGCTCAACGGGCCAAACCATCGGCAACGAGGACAGTATCGAGATCTTCCCCTGCCGCGAGCTGGCGCTTACCGACGAGGCCGTCCACAACATGCATGTGGCGCTCTATCGCGCCAGCCAGGACGACAGCAAGCTGGCCGCATTGCTCGAGATGGTGGATGCGCGCATCGTCACGCCCGAGCTCGATCGTTTTTTGCCGGTGATGTACGGCCAGACCGTGAGCCCGCTGTCGCACGTGAGCGGCAAGGCGCTCGTGGTGCTGTCCGAGCCGCGCTCACTGTTCGACGATTGCCTGCGCGCCTACGAGGATATCGAGGCCCGTGCCGGCGAGGCGGGGGTCGACCGCCTGGACGGCCTGTACGTGCGTGCCCAGCAGCTCGATTTTGGTGCTCAGCAGCGCCTGAACTATGTGAGCCTGATTCGCGCCGGCGGTGCGGTGACGGCCGAGCTCAAGATTGAGCAGCCGGCCATCGCAGGCTCGGACAACCGCTTTATGACGCGCATTCAAGAGGTCGTGGGCAAACGTTATGCCTGTGTGTTTGCCATTCCCGACCGCGGTGCGCGCGAGTCGATGGAGCTCACCTTTGGCGACGAAGGCATTACCTTTGAGGAGTCGCTGACCTCGGCGCCCGAAAACGCCGGCGTCATTGGCGAGCGCGTACGCGTGGCAGCGGCAGATTCTGCCGATCGTGCTGCCCGCCAGGATGCCCATGCTGCAATCCGCGAGCGCCGCGCCGATGCACTTAACGCCCGCTCGCTCGAGGCGGGTGCCGCGCAGGCTGCCGCCGGAGCCGCCGTGCCCACCATTTCGCGCGGGCGCGTGACCTTTGTCGATGCCGCCCTGCCGCAGGGCGTGGTGGTGCCCGACGCCAATTTGGCCGTGTTCTCGATCGCCGACCTCAACGCTCGCATGGACGCCAACCGCGCTCGCAGCCGCCGGAAGGTGGACATTACGCAGATCACCTTCCCGTTTAAGCCGGGTGACTACGTGGTGCACGCTACCCACGGCATCGCGCTCTTTAGCGAGATCGCGCGCCAGGAAGTGGGTGGCAAGGAGCGTGACTACTTTTTGCTGGAATACGCCGACGGTGACAAGCTCTACGTGCCGCTCGAGCAAGTCGACCGCATCACGCGCTACGTTGGCCCCGACGGCGATAAGCCGCGCCTGACCAGGCTCAACACCGCAGACTGGACGCGCGCCACCAATAAGGCGCGTAAGAATGCCAAAAAGCTGGCGTTTGACCTGGTCGACCTGTATACACGCCGCTCGTCGATCACGGGCATCGCCTGTCCGCCCGATACGCCCGAGCAGATCGAGATGGAGGAGAGCTTCCCCTACGAGGAGACGCGCGATCAGCTGGAAGCCATCGCCGACATTAAGGCCGACATGGAGGCGCCCAAGCCCATGGACCGCCTGCTGTGCGGCGACGTGGGCTTTGGCAAGACCGAGGTCGCCCTGCGCGCGGCGTTTAAGTGCGTGGATTCCGGCCGCCAGGTCATGGTGCTCTGCCCCACGACCATTCTGGCCCAGCAGCACTACGAGACGTTCTTTGAGCGCTTTGCCCCGTTTGGCCTTGAGGTCGAGGTGCTCAGCCGCTTCCGTACGCCGGCGCAGCAAAAGCGCGCACTCAAGGCGTTTGCCGAGGGCACAATTGACGTGCTGATCGGCACGCACCGCCTGCTTTCGGCCGACGTGAACCCCAAGAACCTGGGCTTGGTGATCATTGACGAGGAGCAACGCTTTGGCGTACAGCACAAGGAGCAGCTCAAAAACCTGCGCGAGCAGATTGACGTGCTCACGCTTTCGGCTACGCCCATCCCGCGAACCATGCAGATGGCCACGAGCGGTGTGCGCGACATGAGCCTGATCACCACGCCGCCGACTGGGCGTCGTCCCGTGATCGTGCACGTGGGGGAGTACGACCCCGATGTGGTGAGCGCGGCGATTCGCCTGGAGGTGGGTCGCGGCGGCCAAGTGTACTACGTGTCCAACCGCGTCAAGACCATCGACGACGCCGTGGCGCGCGTGCACGAGGCCGCGCCTGAGGCGCGCGTGGGCGTGGCGCACGGCAAGATGAGCCCGCGCGAGGTCGAGGACGTGATGATCGAGTTCGCGACCAAAAAGATCGACGTGCTCATCGCCACGACCATCGTGGAGAGTGGCATCGATAACGCGACCGCCAACACGCTCATCATCGAGGACTCGCAGCGCCTGGGCCTGGCGCAGCTCTACCAGCTCAAGGGTCGTGTGGGCCGCTCGGCCACGCAGGCCTATGCGTACTTTATGTTCCCGGGCGAGTTGCCGCTCACCGAGGAGGCCACGGCGCGCCTGACTGCCCTTTCCGAGTTTCAGGACCTGGGCAGCGGCATGCGCATCGCCATGCGCGACCTGGAGATTCGTGGTGCCGGCTCGCTCATGGGCGCCGAGCAGCACGGCAACCTGTCGAGCGTGGGCTTTGATCTGTTTACGCAGATGCTGGGCCAGGCCGTGGCCGAGGCGCGCGGCGATGACGATGCCGGCGTGGAAGCGGCGAGCGTGGGCATCAACCTGCCGGCCGATTACTTCTTGTCCGAGGAATACCTGCCAGCGGTGGACCAGCGCGTGCTCGTGTACCGCAAACTCGCGGCTGCCGAGGACCTGGAGAGCATCGACGAGGTGCAGGAAGAGACCGAGGCCGCGCATGGCGAGCTGCCGTTGGCGGGACTCAACCTGTTCAACCGCGCGCGCATCCGTATTCGCGGCGAGCGCCTGGGGCTCGAGAGCGTCACGCTCAGCGGCGGACGCATCACGTTTTTGGGTGTCGACGTGCCCAAGAAGGTGGCCTTTGAGCTTAAGACCCGCTATGGCGCGGTGAACTTCCCCAAGAGCCGCAAGCTGTCGGTGCCCTACAAGGCGGGCGCCGGTGCGGGCAGCGGCCTAGGCCGCGGTCTCGACGCCAACGACGGCACCGGCCCGGTGGCCGCGGCACTCATGCTGCTGCAGCAGCTGGGTGCGAGCGATGATGATTAACGAGTAAGAGGCGTGGCGGGACAAGGTTGTTGGCAATCGCTTGTTCCGCCATGCTGCGGGTTAATCCTCGTTTCAATCGAAAGGAAAGCATGTTCGGATACATCTACAAGAAAGATGTCGCCATTATCGCGGTTGTCCTGTGCCTTTGTCTGGGCGTGGGCAGCTTCTTCGATTATCAGATCTCGAGTGCGCTGTTCAACATCGGCAGCATGTACGGCCGCTTTATCGAGGCCGCCGGCGAGCTGCCGTTTGAGCTGACGGCGAGCGTCGCGGGCGTTATGCTCGTGCGCGCGGCGCGTCCCGATTCCAAGGGGAGCAAATGGCTCGCCGTGCTCGGCATCCTTGTCAATGTCGGTCTGGCCGGCTACGAGATCATCTCGTCCCTGCGGGTCGGCGGCAAACTCGTCGCGGTTCAGTTGGTGATGACGTTTGTGCTGGTCATCGCTGCCAACCTTGTCGTCTATCGCCTCACGCGCGACACCGACTCCGACGAGCTCACGCGCTGGGCGCTGATGGTGCTTGCCGTGTGGGTTGCCCAGGCCATCATCCTCAACGTGATCGTCAAACCGCTGTGGTCGCGACCGCGCATGCGCGTGATCGAGGTCACGCCGGGGCTCAATTTTCAGCCGTGGTGGGTGATCGGCAACCCCGACAAGTGGGCCTATATCGCCGCCGGCGTGATCAAGGACGGCTTTAAGTCGTTTGCGAGCGGACACACGGCGCACGCGGCTATTGGCCTTATGCTTGCCGGGCTTCCCACGGCGGCCTTTAAGGAAAAGCCGTCGCGCCGCCGCGTGGTCTTTTGGACGGCGGCTGTGGTCGCGGCGCTCGTCGCCTTTGGCCGTATCGTGATCGGTGCGCACTTTTTGACTGACGTGAGCTGCGGCTTTGCCCTGGTGCTGGCGCTTGAGTGCCTTGCCGCGCGCATTGCCTATCCCAACGGCGTACAATAGCCCCGTTTGAATCATCTGGTCGACACCTGGTAAGAGAGGATTGCCATGCTCGCGTTCAACAACGACTATTCCCACGGCGCACATACGGCGGTGCTGCAGGCGCTCGTCGACACCAACATGGAGCCGCAGCCCGGCTACGGCACCGATGCGCATACCGAGCGTGCCAAGCAGCTGATCCGCGAGGCCTGTCAGGCGCCCGACGCGGACGTGTTTTTTCTGGTGGGCGGCACGCAGGCCAACGCGACGGTGATCGACATGCTGCTCGCGCCGTACGAGGGCGTGGTTGCCGCCGAGACCGGCCACGTTGCCTGCCACGAGGCGGGCGCCATCGAGTTTGGCGGCCACAAGGTGATCACCATCCCTGGCTACGAGGGCAAGATGCACGCCGAGGATCTCGAAAACTATATCCAGGTGTTCTACGAAAACGAGAGCTGCGAGCACATGGTGTTCCCGGGCGCCGTGTATGTGAGCCTGTCGACCGAGTACGGCACGCTGTATTCAAAGGCCGAGCTCGCGGCGATTCACGCGGTGTGCCAGAAGCGCGAGATTCCGCTGTTTGTGGACGGTGCTCGCCTGGCCTATGCGCTGGCGGCCGATGAGTGCGACATTACCCTGCCCGAGCTGGCGCAGCTGTGCGACGTGTTCTACATCGGTGGCACCAAGTGCGGCGCGCTCTGCGGCGAGGCTGTGGTGTTCTGCGGCATGCACGCCCCGGCGCATCCCATTCCGCGCATTAAGCAGCATGGCGCACTGCTTGCCAAGGGCCGCCTGACGGGTGTGCAGTTCGAGGCTCTTTTTACCGATGGCCTGTATTTTGAGATTGGTCGCCAGGCGGTCGAGACCGCTCAGGCGCTGCGTCGCGTGCTGCACGAGCGCGGCTACCAGTTCTTCTTGGAGACGCCGACCAACCAGCAGTTCGTGATTCTGCCCAACGAGGACATGGCCCGCATTCGCGAGCATGCGGCGATTGAGTACTGGGAAAAGTACGACGATACCCACACGGTGGTGCGTTTTTGTACCAGCTGGGCCACGACGCAGGAGGATATCGACGCGTTGGCGGCTGTCCTGTAGCCTGATGTAATGACGAGAGGCCGCCTTGCGCTGGGTTTGGCGCAAGGCGGCCTTTGTTTTTGAGGGGGAGGGGCTGTATGCCCGAGATGTCCGAGCCGACGATTCGCCTGGCGACGCCCGATGATGCGCCGGCGTTGCTTGCCATCTATGAGCCGTATGTGCGCCAGACGGCAATTACCTGCGAATACGAGGTGCCGAGTGTTGAGGAGTTCGCCGGGCGCATCGAGCGTACGCTCAAGCGCTATCCGTATTTGGTGATGGAGTCGGACGGGCGTCCGGTAGGCTATGCCTATGTGAGTCCGCTTAACAGCCGCGAAGCATACGACTGGTCGGTTGAGACATCGATCTACCTGGCGCGCGATGTGCGCCACGGAGGGCTGGGCCGCAAACTGCATGACGCGCTCAAGCAATGCCTGATCGCGATGGGCATCACCAACATGTGCGCGCTCATTGCCGTGCCGCACGACAAGGATGACGAGTATCTGACGCATAACAGCCAGGACTTTCATGCCCACATGGGATATCGCCTGGTGGGCGCCTTCGATCGCTGCGCCCAAAAGTTCGGCCGCTGGTATGACATGTGCTGGATGGAGCTGGTCCTAGCCGAGCGCACGCCCAACCAACCCAAGCCAACCTGGTTCCCCGCACTTGTCGCCCAAGGTTTCAAACCTACCATTTAGGGACAGGTTTATTTTGGCAGGTTTTTGGCTGTCTTGCGGTATCAAATCGCCGCAAGAAGTGCAGCATTCGTACGCTATTTTGACCTGAATCGTCCCCTCGGGACGCATTGCGAGCTAAGTGAGTAGACTTTTTGGCGCAGGGCAAGCACAAAGCTTATTCGCTTTAGTAAAACCGCAGGTCACAGAGGTGGCTGTTTTGGATGTGCTCGGCAGGTCGCGAAAAGTCTACTCACTTAGATTTACGGCGCTGGATATTCTGGGCAGGAACAGTTGAGCTTGGGCGGCGTGTGTTGCCAGGCGATGTTGGCATTTGCGCCATGCCGGCTTGAGATTTAATAAAAACAGCAGGTAAAACGTTTATTAGGTACATTTTGCTTCTTTTGGTGCGCTAGCCGATGGGCTCGGTGTATTTGGCGCGGTCGGTGCGCTGGATGCGCTTGGAGACGTGGAGCGGGCGGCAGTCGGTGTCGTAGACGTAGTCAGTGATCAGGATCAGTGCCTGCCCGCGCTCGACGTTGAGCAAAAACGCCTCGTTTTGCGAGGCGTAGCACA
>CABQJJ010000088.1 GCA_902464485.1 uncultured Collinsella sp.
CCATCATGGTCGACACGCGAAACGTTGTCCGCACGTGCTGCCATACTAAAGCCTCCTAATAACACAAGTATTGCGGCGACGCCGCAGCAGTCCGTGCCATACGGCTGCACACTTCATCAAAAAGGATACCCGCAGCGGTAAGGAGCAAACGTAAAGGGAACGTAAGGAGATTGGAGGCTTTCGTTTACAAAGGCGAAACACAGCAAAAAAGGGGCACGCCCAATCGGACGCACCCCTTACAAGTCGTTGAGAAAAACGAACTAGAAGCTGCCGCGCTTGAGGAAGTCGGGAAGCTCAAACTGGTCGTTGCCAAAGTTGGGCAGCTCGGTACCACCGACGTTGCGAGTCGGGGCAGCCTGAGCGGGGCTGGCGGCCGGAGCGGTGCGCTGCGGCTCGGCAGAAGCAGCGGCCTTGCTCTGGGACTGCTGAGCAGCGAAGAGCTCGTCCTGACGGTTGACGTTGGAGTCGGAGAAGCCCGTAGCGATAACAGTGATGCGCACCTGGTCGCCCAGGGACTCGTCAACAACGGTACCAAAGATGATGTTGGCCTCGGGGTCGACGGCATTGGCGACAACGTCGGCAGCGTCGCTGATCTCTTGGATGCCCAGATCCTTGGAGCCGGCGATGGAGAGCAGGACGCGCGTAGCGCCATCGATAGAGCTCTCGAGCAGCGGGCTGGAAATAGCCTGCTGGGCAGCGTCGACGGCACGGGTGTCCCCAGAAGAGGTACCGATGCCCATCATGGCGGTACCGGCCTGCTTCATGATGGTCTTAACATCAGCGAAGTCCAGGTTGATGATACCGGGGACGGTGATGAGATCGGTAATACCCTGAGTGCCCTGGGAAAGGACGCCATCGGCAATCGCAAAGGCCTCGAGCATGGTGGTCTTCTTCTCGGCGATGTCGAGCAGCTTGTCGTTAGGGATAACGATCATGGTGTCGACGCAGTCGGAGAGCGTCTTGATGCCCTCTTCGGCGCTCTTCTTGCGTTTGCGCCCCTCGAAGGTAAAGGGCTTGGTCACGACGGCGACGGTCAGCGCGCCGACCTCGTTCATAGCGATATCGGCAACGATGGGAGCGGCGCCGGTACCGGTGCCGCCGCCCTCACCGCAAGTGATGAACACCATGTCGGCGCCAGCAAGCGCCTCGGCGATATCATCGCGGGACTCATCGGCAGCTTTACGACCAACCTCGGGGTTGGCGCCAGCGCCCAGGCCGCGGGTCAGGTCGGTGCCGATGTGCACCTTGATATCGGCATCAGAGATCGCGAGTGCCTGAGCATCGGTGTTGATGGCAACAAACTCGACGCCGCGGATGCCCTCTTCGATCATTCGATTGACCGCGTTGGTACCGCCGCCGCCGACGCCGACCACCTTAATGACGGCAAGGTAGTTGTTGATCTCTGTCTCGTGCATGTCGGTCCTCCGAACAAAGGTTATAGCCATAGCATGGGTTGACCCCTGCGCACATTAACCTTCAAGTTGAAAGTAAATGCAAAGGTAAACCGTATTATGTTTGCACATTATGAACGTATCAGTCAAATAATTGACGGTGAAAACCAAACAAACCAGATAAACGGCGCGGTATACCCCGTCAACAAAGGCAAGACGACGCTATGAGGTCGGTGCATTCCTAAACGTATAGTTGCCCGGCGAGCGAACGTTAATATACGTCACGCCCTCCACCTGCGAAAGCAGCTTGGTGACGATGCGCTCCTTTTTGACAATGTCATCCGAATCGCCGAGCGACACCTCGATACCGTTATCGAGGTTCGCCGAAATGGCCTCAACCGAGGGCGTGGAAATGTCCTTGACCTGGCCCAGGAACTCGCTCGAGAAACCGCGAACGTAATCCAAGCCGGCCTTGACGGCCTTGGAATTAACCGATTGTCCCGAAACCGGTGCGACATCGGCCGAGACATCGGTCAGCAGCACGGCACCGTAATGCTTGGCGAGCGCCAGGGCGGCATCGATGCCGGTCAGGGTGTCGGCACCCTCCCCTGTTGCGGTGACATTGTCCTGGTCGTCGATATCAACCGAGGTAGACAGCGGTGCGATCCACGTATCGTCGTCGCCGATGGCCCAAGCAAGATCATCGGAGCTAATGTAAGCGATCGCAATAACCTTGCGTTCCGTCGGCGTGATGATGAGCGTATGGGGAAATTGGCGCTGTACATCCACACCTGAGACCCAAGGATTTTGTTTGAGATCCTCTGTGATCTGGTTGGGATCAACATTAAAGAGCGACATATTCTCTGGCAGATCGATCAACTGGATGGCATCGTGCTTGGTCACATGTTCGCTGCCCCGAATCTGAATATCGGTGGCGGCAAACAGGCCAGAGTTAATGACGACGATGGCAACGACGGCAAGCGCTGCCAGAACAGCAAGGATACCGCCCAAGATTTTGCCCCTGCCCTCGACGCCCGAAACGGCACCCGCCGCATGATTTGCCGCAGCACCGATCGAAGACAGTGGATTGATGCCCTTTTTGCCCGAGTCCAGCTTTGCGGAAGCCGGCACCGACGTCAGCGAACGCGGCTTAGATGCACCCAATGTGCGACTGGGGCGCGCCGCAGTGACTCCCAATGAAGGCTTGGGCGACGCCATGGGACGAGAAGGCTTGGCAACCATCGCCTGCCTAGACGTCACCGAGGGACGCGACGCCGGACGAGCCATCTTTTTGGCGGCGGGGCGACCGCCGAGCTGCGAACCGACAGCCGGACGCTTGGTAGATCGTGTGGATCCGATGGATTTGGAAGGAGCGCCAGATTTGCGTTGAGGCCGGGATGGTGCGCCGGAACGCCCTCCGGCACGGCGGAAGGTTGGTTTCGATGCTCTAGAAGCCGAGGAATTTAACTTCCGGTCTGAGCTCGATGCCATACGCCTCCCTCACCTTTCCGTGTACATGTTTGATAACCGCGGCCACGTCATCAGCCGAGGCGGTTCCGTTATTAACGATAAAATTAGCGTGTACGGGCGATACTTCCGCGCCGCCAACCGAAAAACCCTTTAATCCACAATCCTCAATGAGCTTTCCCACGCTCGCATTGGGCGGGTTGCGAAAGACCGACCCACAAGATGCGCGGCCCATGGGCTGCGCGCGCTTGCGCCGCGTCAGGTACCGTTCCATACGCTCGCGGATATCGGCCTTAGGCGCGGGCTTGAGCTTGAGCACACACTCCAGAATGATCTCGTTGCGTGGCAAGCTGCATTCACGATAACCCCAGGCGATCTCGGAACCCGCATAATGCTTGATGCCTGAGCCCGGGTCAAACGTAACGACGTCCTCGACCAGCGAGCCAATCCACTCGGTTCGTGTGCCGGCATTCATGGACACGGCGCCGCCAACGGAACCGGGAATGCCAACCGCAAACTCAAGGCCCGAAAGGCTGCGCGAAAGTGCATCGTTGACAAGACGCGCAAACATCACGCCAGCACCGACCGTCAAAGTGCATCCGTCCTCGGCCACCACAGTACGCTGAAACTCGCGCCCCAGCGAGATAACGGCGCCGCGATAGCCAGCGTCGGCAACGAGCAGGTTTGACCCTTTGCCGATAATGACCCAAGGCACCTGCTCGCGGTCGAGCACTGCCACCGCACGGCGCAGGGCATGATAGCTGTGACACGTCACGAAGAGGTCGGCCTTGCCACCGATGCGATAGCTCGTATGACGTGCGAGGCGCTCATCCTCAATTACATCTGTATCGATCATGCCCGAAAGCGCCATGACGGCGTTAAACAGACCCATGGAGTTTAAGCGTCTTTCTTGGCAGTCAGATACTCAATGAACTCGGGGCCGACCGTCGTGACGTCACCGGCGCCCATGGTAAGCAGCAGGTCGCCCTCGCCCACCATCTTCTCGAGCTCCTCATTAAGCTCAAGACGGCTCGAGCAATACACAACCTCCTTGCCGGGGTGTTTGGCACGCACAGTATCGGCGAGCATCTTAGAGGTGACGCCCGGGATGGGCATCTCACCAGCGGAGAACACATCGATCAGCAACAGCTTGTCGGCATTGGCGAAGGCGTCGGCAAAGTCATCGCACAGAGCCTGCAGACGCGAGTAGCGGTGCGGCTGGAACACGACGTCGACATGTTTGTAGCCAAGCGACGAAGCGGCCGCGAGGGTCGCCTTGACCTCGGTGGGGTGATGGCCGTAGTCGTCGACCACGGTGATGCCGTCGATATCGCCCACGTGGGTAAAGCGACGACGGACGCCCTCAAAGCTCGAAAGGGCCTTTGCGGCGGCGTCGGTATCGAGCCCCAGAACATGAGCAACCGTAAGGACTGCCGTGGCGTTGAGCATGTTATGACGACCGGGGTTGCTCTTGATCTCGACGGCGTGCTCGGTACCGTCCTCAAAGCGGACGACAAAGTCGCTCTGAATGCCCGTGACGTCCGGATGCACGCAAACGATGTCGTTGGCCTCGGCAAAACCGTAGGAAAGCACGCGTCGACCGGTCGACTTGGCAAGCTCGACCAGATGCGGATCCTCGCCACAGACGATGACCGTGCCGTCCTCGCCTACCAAGCCCATAAACTTGGCAAAGGTGGCCTCGATCTCCTCGATACCCGAATAGTGGTCAAGATGGTCGGCCTCAACGTTGGTCACAACAACCACGTTGGGCTCCAAGAACAAAAATGAGCTATCGGACTCATCGGCCTCGGCGACAAAGTATTCACCAGAGCCATTTTTACCATTCGTGTCATAGCCCTCGACGATGCCACCGATCAGGAAGCTGGGGTCCAGCCCCATGCGGTCAAGCATGGTGGCGCACATCGAAGAGGTCGTAGTCTTGCCGTGGGTGCCGGCAACGGCGACAGTGGTGTAACCGTGGCCCAGAGCCGAGAGCATCTTGGCGCGAGGCCAAACGGGAATACCCAACTCGCGTGCGCGGACGAGCTCAGGGTTGGACTCGGGAATAGCGGTGGAAACCACGACGACATCAGGCTTGACCTCGTCGATAGTAGCGGCCTCATGACCCACGTGCACCTTCACACCGGCACGGGTAAGCTGGCGAATATAACGCGACGTCTTAAGGTCGGAACCGGTCACGGTGTAACCGCGCTCATGTAAAACAAGGGCGATGCCGCTCATGCCGGCTCCGCCGATACCGATAAAATGGGCGCTCTTAAACTCCGGCGTGGATTTTGCAGTCTGGGAATCAGCCATGTGCTCATGTACTCCTTGCGTAAACACTGCCTGTAACCCGTTAACTGTACCTCACCTACCGCATCAGCGCGAGAGCGACCTAAGATATCCCGTCTAACTAACGCAATCCTTCTACCGCGTCGGCCAAAAGCGAGGCGGCCCGATCCTGCGCCAAACCGCGAGCCGCCTCTCGCATGGCATTGCGCGCCGCGGCGTCATCGACCAGATGCAGCAGCTCATCGGCGAAGGCCGGGGCGTCAATTTCGGCATCGGCGCAAAGCACACCGGCACCCGCATCGACCAGATAGCGGGCATTGGTGGTCTGATGATCGGCCGTCGCATGCGGATACGGCACCAGCACCGAGGGAACGGCAAGTGCGGCAATCTCGGCGACGCTCGAGGCGCCCGAGCGCGAGAGAACCAAATCGGCCGCGGCCAGCATATCGCCCATGTTGTCGATGTAAGGCTGAACGCGATACCGCCTTGCCTCCTCGGGTGTCAGGGCAAGAGCGCGCTCGGTGTCCTCAAAGCCGTCGGCTCCCGTCGAATGCAAAATGTAGAGATTCTCACGCGAAAGCAGCTCGCCCTTGAGCGAGGCTACGCGCTCGTTAAGATGCTGGGCACCGAGCGAACCGCCAAAGACGAGCAGCAGCACAGCGTCCTCGGGCACGCCAAGTGCCTCGCGGCCACGGGCGCGATCGCCCTCAATGACCGAACGGCGCACCGGATTACCGGTCATGAGCACATGCTCAGGGTCGCCCTCGCGCTCAAAGACAGAGCGCGCAGCCGGCACCGAGATGCACACGCGGGCGGCATGGGAACTCATCATCTTATTGGCCAGGCCCGGAACAGAGTTCTGCTCGTGCAGCAGATACGGAACGCTCGCATCCTTGCACCAGCCCAGCAGCGGAACCTCGACGTAGGCACCAAAACCGATGGCAGCATCGGGCTTGCCAACCTTTGAGAAATGACTGGCAAGCGAGCGCTTTGCCTTATTGACGCGCCACAGCGAAGTCAGCGCGGTCCAAGGACGGGAGCGGTCGAAGCCTGTGACCGTGATAGGTACAAAATCGAACCCGGCCTCGGGAACCAAACGACCCTCGAGCTTATGAGACTGGCCCACAAACACAACATGATGTCCGCGGTCGCGCAACTCCTCAGCCAAGGCGAGCGCAGGGTTGATATGTCCCGCCGTGCCGCCAGCTGCGATAGCAACGGTCATCTTATCGGTCATGGTAATCCCTTCGTACGCGCGGTCCCTGATCGTCGGTGCGCAGACGCGCCGACGGGTCCGAATTCAAATCGATTCGATTATATCCGCC
>CABQJJ010000089.1 GCA_902464485.1 uncultured Collinsella sp.
GGCCGCGGCGGCCCGCGCTGCATGAGCATGCCCTTCTGGCGCGAGGACCTCTAAGTCTTTTGGTTTCCGGTGCGGTCTCCCTACAACCGCACCGGTTTCGCCCGTCAAACGGGCGCCATTTCGTAAGTAATTTAAGGAATTCATTTCTTCGAAAGGAAACGAACCATGGGTGTTAACCTCTCCGGCCGTAGCTTCCTCAAGCTCCTCGACCTTACCACCGAGGAGATTGAGTACCTGCTCAAGCTCTCCAAGAACTTCAAGGATATGAAGCGCGCTGGCGTTCCTCACCGCTATCTCGAGGGCAAGAACATCGTTCTGCTCTTCCAGAAGACCTCCACTCGTACCCGCTGCGCCTTCGAGGTCGGCGGCATGGATTTGGGCATGGGCGTTACCTACCTCGATCCGGGTTCGTCGCAGATGGGCAAGAAGGAGTCCATTGAGGACACCGCTCGCGTTCTCGGTCGCATGTATGACGGCATCGAGTTCCGTGGCTTTGCCCAGGACGACGTCGAGGAGCTCGCCGCTAAGTCCGGCGTGCCCGTGTGGAACGGCCTGACCACCGAGTGGCACCCCACCCAGATGCTCGCCGACATCCTGACCGTCCAGGAGAACTTCAACTACGACATCAAGGGTAAGACCCTCGTCTTCATGGGCGACTGCAAGAACAACGTCGCTCGCTCCCTCATGGTTGTCTGCTCCAAGCTCGGCATGAACTTCGTGGCTTGCGGCCCCGAGGAGTGCATGCCCGCTGACGACGTCATCGAGGCCTGCAAGCCCATTGCCGAGGCCAACGGCTGCACCATCAAGCTGACTACCGACGTCAAGGACGGCGTCGCCGGTGCCGACGTTATCTACACCGACGTGTGGGTCTCCATGGGCGAGCCCGACGAGGTCTGGGCCGAGCGTATCGCTCAGCTCACCCCGTACCGCGTCACCTCCGAGGTCATGGCTATGGCCAACCCGGGCGCCATCTTCCTGCACTGCCTGCCCAGCTTCCACGACACCAACACCACCATTGGCGCCGAGAAGTGCGAGCAGTTCGGCATCACCGAGCAGGAGGTCACCGACGAGGTCTTCGAGAGCCCCGCTTCCAAGGTCTTCGACGAGGCCGAGAACCGCATGCACACCATTAAGGCTGTCATGTACGCCACGCTCAAGTAAGAGCATCTAGCATCTCGCTCGGGGTGTATTGCTGCACACCCCGAGCGGTTTTATCTGGTAATAATCTCGCATCAAGCGGCACGCACGGCACGGAAGAGCCGCTTCGGGCGAGATCAGTAAATGATTTATGAAGGGGGGATGAGAACTATGACTGAGACCGCTAAGAAAAAGCGCGGTATGCCTTCATCGTTCACCATTCTTCTTGCTCTGCTGGCAATTGTTGCGGTTGTTACCGTTATCGTCTCCGGTACGTCCGGCGGCGCGGTTACTGCCGCCCGTCTGAGCGATTTCTGCACCGCCCCGATTAAGGGCTTCGCTGACGCTCTGCCCGTCTGTCTCTTCGTTATGATCCTGGGCGGCTTCCTCGGCATGATGACCGAGACCGGCGCCCTGGACAACGGCATCGCCGTTCTGGTGCAGAAGCTTAAGGGCAACGAGATCATGCTCATTCCCGTGCTGATGCTCATCTTCTCCCTCGGTGGTACCACCTATGGTATGTGCGAGGAGACCGTTCCCTTCTACGCCCTGCTCGCCGCTACTATGATGGCTGCCGGCTTCGACCCGATGGTCGGCGCCGCTACCGTCCTGCTCGGCGCTGGCTGCGGCTGCCTCGGCTCCACGGTTAACCCGTTCGCCGTCGGCGCTGCCGTCGATGCTCTGACCGGCGTTGACATTGCCGTGAATCAGTCCATCATCATCGGTCTCGGTGCCGTCCTGTGGATTGTTACCACCGTCATGTCCATCGTCTTCGTGATGAGCTACGCCAAGAAGGTCAAGGCCGACAAGGGCTCCACCATCCTGTCGATGCAGGAGCTTAAGGACGCCGAAGAGGCTCACGGCAAGGCTGCTTCCGAGGTTAACAAGGAGGTCAAGCTCACCGGTCGTCAGAAGGGTGTTCTGATCGCCTTTGCCTTCACCTTCGTCGTCATGATCGTCGGCTTCATTCCGCTGGCTGACCTCAACGAGGGCGTCGCCAACTTCTTTGACGCTGGCGCTGTCTACGATGCCGACGGTAACGCCGTCGTTCAGGGCTGGTCTGCCCTGATCACCGGCCTGCCCATTGGCCAGTGGTACTTCGACGAGGCTTCCACCTGGTTCTTCCTCATGGCTGTCCTGATCGGCATCATCGGTGGCCTGTCCGAGAAGCAGATCGTCAACACCTTCATCACCGGCGCTGCCGACATGATGTCCGTTGTCCTCGTCATCGCTCTCGCCCGTGGTATCTCCGTTCTCATGGCTAACACCGGCCTCGACGTCTACGTCCTCGACGCTGCCGCCAATGCTCTGGCTGGCCTGTCCGGCGTGATCTTCGCTCCCATGAGCTTCCTGGTTTACTTCGGCCTGTCCTTCCTGATTCCTTCGACCTCCGGTATGGCCACCGTCTCCATGCCCATCATGGGACCGCTGGCTGTTAAGCTCGGCTTCTCGCCCGAGGTCATGGTCATGATCTTCTCCGCCGCCATCGGTGTCGTGAACCTGTTCACGCCGACCTCCGGCGCCATCATGGGCGGTCTCGCCCTGGCCAAGATCGAGTGGACGACCTGGCTCAAGTTTGCCCTTAAGCTCATCGTCGCTCTCTCCGTCGTCTGCGCCATCATCCTGACCGTCGCCTGCGTGTTGATCTAAGTACCCAACGGGTACCCCACGGAAACCTTGACGATCCTGTAAAGGATCACCTGGTCATCGTCTGTCCGGTGGGGTCAACCCACCGGTAGACTCCTACCTTTAGCCCCCTCCCGTTCCGTGCGCGGGAGGGGGCGCTCTTGTGTTCCGGCGTTTTTCCAAACGCCGGAGCCACTCGACGCTGCAAGCCCGCCAGAGCGGCAATCTGACGTTCAATCGTCGGGCATGGCCAAAAGGCCTATACCCTCCTCTTTCACGTCACCTTGCTCGCTCTGGCGGGCTTTCGCTGACTTTTGCTCCACCTGCGGCGCTGTCATTGTTGGTGCAGGGGGACAGCTTGCCCGCTCTGGTGCACGTTCGCTGACTTATGCTCAGCCTGCGACGTTTCCAAATTAGCTACCTCGGGTCCCCGGCGAGGGGATTGGCAGATGTTTGGTTAGTGCCTGTTGATGGCCTGGGCATCGGGGAGGGTCTGCTCCGTTATAATCGCCTAGGACATTAAATGGAAACGGGACGGGAGCCATATATGCGCCAGGGTTTCGACAACGCGAAGTATATCGAGCTGCAGGCCGCTCATATTAAGGAGCGCATCTCGCAGTTTGGCGGCAAGCTCTATTTGGAGTTCGGCGGCAAGCTGTTTGACGACTATCACGCGAGTCGCGTGCTGCCGGGTTTTGAACCGGACAGCAAGTTTCGTATGCTCAAGAGCATTGCCGATGACGTGGAGGTCATCATCGCGATCAACGCGAACCACATCGAGAAGAATAAGGCCCGTGGCGACCTGGGCATTACCTATGACGAGGACGTCTTGCGCCTGGTCGATCTGTTCCGCGGCAATGGTTTTGCTGTCGCGGCCGTGGTCATCACCCAGTATGCCGGCCAGCCCGCCGCTGACGTCTTCCGTAATCGCCTGAACGCGCTCGGCATTCCCGCCAAGCTGCACTATCCCATCGAGGGCTATCCCCACGACGTCGATCTGATCGTGTCTGACGACGGCTACGGCAAGAACGAGTTTGTCGAGACCACTCGTCCGCTCGTCGTGGTTACCGCGCCGGGTCCCGGCTCGGGTAAGCTCGCCACCTGCCTGTCTCAGCTCTATCACGAGCACAAACACGGCACCGCTGCCGGCTACGCCAAGTTCGAGACCTTCCCGGTCTGGAACCTTCCCCTCACGCATCCGGTTAACATCGCCTACGAGGCGGCCACGGCGGACCTCGACGACGCCAACATCATCGACTCCTTCCACTTGGAGGCCTACAACAAGACTACGGTCAACTATAACCGTGATGTCGAGGCCTTCCCGGTGGTCCACGCCTTGATGGAGAAAATCCTGGGCGAGAGTCCCTACCAGAGCCCCACGGACATGGGCGTCAACATGGTCGGCTTTGCCATTACCGATGATGATGCATGCCGCGATGCCTCCAAGATGGAGATCGTCCACCGCTACTTTGCCGCGGTCGAAAGCGTGCGCCGCACTGGCGTGGGTGACGAGCAAGTCGACCGCCTCAAGCTCATTATGAAGAAAGCCGGCATCGATAAGAACTACTCGCCGGCGCGCTCGGCCGCCCTTACCAGGGAGCAGCTGACGGGTGGTCCCGTGGGCGCCATGGTTATGCCCGATGGCTCCGTGGTGACCGGTAAGACCTCTACGCGCCTGGGCGCCGCAAGTTCGCTCATCATGAATGCGCTTAAGCATGTTTCGGGCGTCGACCTTGAGCTCGAGGTCATCAGCGACGAGGCGATCGAGCCCATCAGCAAGCTCAAGACGCACTTCCTGGGTAGCAAGAACCCGCGCCTACACACCGACGAGACGCTTATGGCGCTCTCTATTACCTCAGCTACAAGTGAAACCGCCGCCCGCGTTTTGGCTGGTCTCGAGCAACTTCGGGGCTGCGATGCCTTCTTCAGTGTGATTATTTCGCCAACGGACGAAACTGTGCTGCGTAAGCTGGGTATTAACGTGTGCTGTGAGCCAAAATTTGAACGTCGTGGCTTTTTCCATCGCTAGGACCTGTTTATTGGTAATTTTTGGACCGCGTCGAGCATTCGCTCGACGCGGTCTTTTTGTCGGCGCCGGCTCTATTTCCGTCAAAAATCAGTGCTCTTACCTGCATAGAAGTATTTCGAGGGGTATACAATTGTCTACATAGGAGCGCTTTTTTCGATGATATTGCGTAAAAGGCGTTTTGGCCATCGAGAGGTGTGACGGTCGCGCACGGCGTATTTGATGCTCGTGCTCGGTTTGAGGAGGCTGTCATGGCGGGCAAAGGTCGTGCGAGTGTTAACGATATGAAGCGTGTCGAGGTGCTGGTGCTGATGGAGATAGCTCGGCAATCCGAAGGCGATGGGGAGCTGTACGGCTTTTCACGTAAAGCGCTCGCCGGGTGCGTGGGGGTGTCTCCGTATCGCGCGCGTGCCGCACTCGAACGCCTGGATACTGAAGGACTCATTGAGGTCGTTTCGCGTTATAGCGAGGATGGTGGACGGCTTGCAAATGGCATTTGCCTAACCGAGCGCGGACAATGGTATCTAAAAGGTCTACGCGCGGGAATGCTCGTTCAAGATATGCTTATAGCCGATGCATCCGACCGTTAACTGACATTTACATTATTCTAACGACGCCGTCCGGTTATCTGGATGGCGTTTTGTTTCCAGTTGGAGAATTGCTTGGCCAAAATGGGAAAAGACGAGCCATTTGAAGCTGAAGTATTACAATGGAGACCCGTAAGATGTGTATGGACAACTTCTACGGGAAGCGCAGGTAACTCAATATGACCAAGCATGTGTTCGTAACCGGTGGCGTGGTTTCTTCTCTGGGCAAGGGCATTACCGCGGCCTCGCTGGGCCGTTTGCTCAAGTCGCGCGGCTACAAGGTAACGATGCAAAAGGCCGACCCGTATCTGAACGTCGACCCCGGCACCATGAGCCCGTTCCAGCATGGTGAGGTCTTTGTGACCGAGGACGGCTACGAGTCCGATCTGGACTTGGGCCACTACGAGCGCTTTATTGACGAGAACCTGACCCGCGATTCTAACTTTACGACGGGCGCCATTTACAAGAGCCTGATTGCCCGCGAGCGTCGCGGTGACTTTTTGGGCGGCACCGTCCAGGTGATTCCGCACGTCACCAATGCCATTAAGGATAAGTTCCGCCGCATTGAGGAGCAGACTGGCTCCGACGTTGTCATTACCGAGCTGGGCGGTACGATCGGCGATATCGAGTCGCAGCCGTTCGTCGAGGCTATCCGTCAATATCGCAAGGAGGCGGGCCCCGAGAACGTCTGCTACATCCACGTATCGCTCGTTCCCTATATCGCCGCCGCTCATGAGGTTAAGACCAAGCCGACGCAGCACTCCGTTAAGGAGCTCCGCAGCTTTGGCATCCAGCCCGACATTATTGTGCTGCGCTCCGACCACCATATTGACGACGCTATTCGCGGCAAGATCGCAAGTTTCTGCGACGTCGACACCGACTGCGTCTTTACCAACGAGGACTGCGCGAGCATCTACGACGTGCCGCAGCTGCTCGCCGAACAGGACTTTGACCTGCGTATTTGCGAGCGCCTGGGCTTGGACCCGCGTGAGCGCGACATGAGCGAGTGGAACGAGTTCCTGCGCAAACAGAA
>CABQJJ010000090.1 GCA_902464485.1 uncultured Collinsella sp.
AAGCGTCCTAGTGTTCGCTTCTAATAAAGAAGGCCAAGATTCGGGACGCAGTTCAAAAGGTGCCTGTCCCCTTTGTGGTGGTGGGGTGCTAGGGGAGGAGCTTCATGGCGGCGTCGTGGGCGGCGTGCTCGTAGGTGTCGTCGAGGGGTTTGAGTGGCAGCAGCGCCATGGCCTGTGCGTCGCCGCGGCGCTCGAGAGCGTGGGCGATCAGCCAGTCGGCGAGCTCGGGGTTCTTGGGCAGCGCCGGGCCATGCAGATACGTGCCGATGACGCCCTTGTAGATGAGGCCCTCAAAGCCATCGTCGCCGTTGTTTCCGGTGCCCGTGACAACGGACATTCCGAGCGGTGTGGCGTCGGCGTCCAAAAGCGTGCGGCCGCCGTGGTTCTCGAATCCCACAAAGGGCTCGGGTGCCAGGTCGGTCTTGACGGCGACGTTGCCGATCAGGCGGTCGGAGCCGCGCACGGTCTCGGCGGCAATGATGCCCATGCCTTCGATGCGATCCTCACCCATGTAGTACGAACGACCGAGCAGCTGATAGCTGCCGCAGATGGCGAGCAGCGAACCGCTGTCCTCAACATAGGCCGCGACTTTGTCTTTTTGAGCGAGCAGTTCGTGTGCCACGGCTAGCTGATCGCGGTCGGCGCCGCCGCCCATCATGACGATGTCGGCATCGTGCAGGTCGAGTGTGTCGCCCATGCGGACCTCGTCCACGCGTACGGGAATGCCGCGCCAGGCGCAGCGGCGTTCGAGCGCGATAACGTTGCCGCCGTCGCCATATAGGTTGAGCGCATCGGGATACAGGTAGACGATGCGCAACGGGCGCGAAAGCTCGACCGGCGCGACGGCGGAAAGGATGGCGTTGCCATCTGCGCGGGCCACGGCGCGCCCGGCAACAACGTCGGCGGTGGCGCCCTTAAGCTCGTCGAGCTCCTTGACTAGCGGCGGGAAGGCCGTGTAGTTGGCGACGGCGTAGAAGGTGTCATCGGCGGCCTCGTCTGCCACGGCGCCAATTGCCTGCGCGACGTCCGAGATAATGGCGGCGTCGATGCCGGCGTACTTCAGGCGTACTTGCATGTCATGCGCGCGCGTGCCGCCGGCAAAGGCGACAAGCCCCGGGGTATCGGCGATGCGCTCGAAGTCGACATCGTAGATCCAGGAGACATCGTGGCCGTCGGCACTGTTGTCGTTCAGGAAGAAAGCGCAGAGTCTGCCGCCCGCCGTCTTAATGGACTGGATCTGTCGATCGAAGCCCACGGGATTCTTGGCCAGGTTTGCCTCGACGGTACGGCCGGCGATCTCCCAGCGGCCCATGCGTCCGCCGGCGGGCACGTAGGCATCGAGCGTGGGCTGCAAGTGCGCCGTATCCACGCCTAACTCATATGCGGCAAAGAATGCGGCGGCAACGTTATAGACCATATATAAGCCGTTGTAGCGCGTGACGATGTGCGCGGCTGGTGCGCTGGAATCAGATCCAAACACCAGGTCAAAACCATAGCCATCGCGACTGAGCTCCACATTCGTTACGCGGCGGACCAGTGCGGGGCGTGCCCAACCGCACGAGGGGCAATGGTAGGCGCCGAGTTGACCATACTGTACGTAGTCGTACTCCAACGGAGCGTTGCACTGCGAGCAAAAACGCGAGTCGCTGATGCGGTCGGACTCGGTATTGGTGGCGCCATCGATGCCAAAGGCAATACTCGCGTTGGGAACGCGCGCGGCAATCGAGGCGCACAGCGGGTCATCGGCGTTGTAGATGAGTGTCGTTGCCGGCGAAAGCTCCAGCGCGTGGGCGATGACCTCTTGGGTGTGATCGATCTCGCCATAGCGATCTAGCTGGTCACGGAACAGGTTGAGCAGCACGAAGTACGTCGGCTTGAGCTTGGGCAGGACGCGCACGGTGTAGAGCTCGTCGCACTCAAAGACGCCTACGCGCTTGCCGCTGCCGGCACGCTTGAGGCCGCTGCGCGCCTCGAGCAGTGCGCCCACCACGCCCGGCTCCATGTTGTTGCCGGCGCGGTTGCATACCACGGTGGCGCCGCTGGCGGCAACGGCGTCGGCGATCAGGTTCGAAGTGGTGGTCTTACCGTTGGTGCCGGTAATCACCACGCTGCGGTCGACAAGACTCGCCAGGTCGCTCAGCAGATAGGGGTTGATCTTCATGGCGATGCGGCCGGGGAGTACGCCGCCCTGGCGCTTGAGGATGGAGCGCAGCCCCCAGCGAGCGATATCGCTCGAGGTGCAGGCAAGAGATGAGCGGAGGTTCATGAAACCGTTCCTAACGTAAACGACATGGTCGGGTTGAGTGCGTCACTAAAATCCGTAGCGGCGCGCAAATTCCTGGGCAAGCTGCGACACGTCTTCGCAGGCATTGGCCCAGGGGGCAAAGTCGGGAGTGTCCGAGATGATGCCGTCGGCCTCCCAAACTGCCTGGTGCGAAAGGTCCCAGGGATCGTGTGGCTCGGGCCGGCAGGGAAGGTATGGCGTCTGATACATGGGGTTCAGCAAAAAGAACGCGCCACCCTCGCAGCGGTTGGCAAACTCGCGCAGGGCGCGTGTCGCCGGGCGCATCTTGTTTGTTTTGAACAGCAGAATCGTACGGGCGAGCAGGTACCAGGGAGAGTTCTCGAGGGCATCGGCCCCTATCTGCTCCTCGAGCTGGTGGGCCAAGGCAAAAAAGTCGTCCTGGTCTTCCAGGCGTGCGAGGGCAAGCAGCACGGTGCCGGCGGCACGGGTGGGATAGCCTTCTGCCTTAAGGACGCGTCGGGCATAGTTGGCGGCAGCGCGGTAGCGGGCGCTCGCCATGCACAGCTGCGAGATGGCCTCGAGCGTGTGGAGCCATCCGATAAGTGCCGGCTCGCTCACGGTGAGATCTGCCGCCGTCACACCGTCGGCCAAAACATTATTGGCCCAGTAGTGCGGGGCCTCCATATCAAACCCGGGCACGCTCTGTTGCAGGTAGTCGGCCGTGCTCGCCTCGAGCTTCATCAGGTCGCCCAGGCAGGCATCGACGGGCGTGTCCGCCAGGATGATGGCGAGCAGCTGCGCGTCGACGGCCAGTGCATCGACGCGGACAATCTTGAGCAGCTCATTGCGCATGTCGTCGAACAGGCGATTGCGCGTCTGCTCGAACTCCTCGTCGCTGCCCATGTCCTCGATGCGATGGAGCTCGTCGAGCAGGTGGCGATGAACACCGGCATAGGACAGCAGCGCCTGGGCATGCTCGGACTGCGCATACTTTTGGGGATTCGCGCTAATGTCGTTATGGACAAGCTCGCGTGCTGCATCGGTAAGCTCGGGGTGCGACGCCAGATAGGTGCGCTCCAGGTAGGCGGGGATGTAGACGCTCGGATCCATTAGAGGTCTCCTCCCTTAAACGGCAAGCCCTGCTCGGCCGCCCGTAGGATACGCTCGTCGATCTGGGAACGCACGATGTCGTTGGTGGCGACCCAGGCGGCAAAGCTGGCGTTGTCGGGAGCGCCCAGGCCCTCCTGCAGTACCGGCGTCGCTTCGGACAGTGCAAGGACGAGCTCGTCGGTGGAGCTTACACCCACGTTGACGCGGGCATAGACGCCATCGGGAAACTCGGTTTGGAAGTAGAGCGCCTCGGCTGCGTGCGGGCACGAGCGCGCAAGGATACGCAGGTAGTGCTCGGCGCCCTCGTAGTCCAGCTCGCGCCAAGCTGCGCTCATCAGTGCGATGAGCGTCCACGGGTCCAAGTCGCGCTCCGCATCTTTGGGACGGCGGCGCAGCGGCGTGTTGGCGAGATAGGGGACGGAGTGGGCAGAACGAAAGCGCTTAAGCTCCTCGGCGGGGTATTCGAGCTTTGCCATGGCGAGCATCGCGGTGTGGCGGACGCCGGCAGGATCGTTGGGAGCAAAGTCCAGACTGCGGTTTGCGGCTTCGAGCGACATGCGATAGCGGCCACTAATAAGGGCGCGCGATGCAAGGGCGGCAAGCCAGCGCAGGTAGGGGCGACGGGTTAGGTCGCCTGCGGCTTCACGCTCATAGGGGTCCTGTGCCGAGGCGATCTTGAGCGCCAGGTCATGCTCGACTTCATCGCACTTGGACACCAGATACTGTACGTATTCCTCGTTGGATTCGGCGGTGAGCGCCGTCAGCATGCGCTGGGCATCCCAGTTGGCCGGATCGAGCGCGGCTGCCTCGCGAAGCATGTTCTCGGCCGCGGCTTCTTCTTGCTCAGCCTGGGCATCGTCGGGGATAAAGGGAATGCGGTAGTCGACGGCCTCGACCACCTTGGCAATCAGATGTCCGGCGCGGTCGCGATCGTGCACGATGAGCGGTGCGGGGTTGCGGGTGAATTGCTCCATCAGACGCTCTACGGCGGCACCGTCGGTGAGCGGGATATTGTCGCGGCGCAAGGCCTCAAGAACGAGGCGATGGCAATCCTCTTGAATGGGATCGAATGCCATGGGGCCTCCTTTGCTGCGGTTAGGGTTCAAATGTCTCTATATAAAGTTCTAGTTTACCCGCATGTGGCACACCGGGGGTGCCGCACTTGGACATGCACCTTTGCACCACGAAGACGGATGTCGCACAAATGTCGGCACCTTGGACGACTGAGTGGTATCACGGTGCCGCAAACGGTCGATTTTTGGCGGCGAACGGGGCGCATTTTGGAGGGGCACAGTCCTGCCCGGGATATGTGGTCAACCTTGATAAAACGTTTGCCCAGCTTGGGAGTATGAATGCCCCACAAGGGTCTTCAGGGATAGAAAAAACGTTTCATCATTGTCGGCTTTAGGTGAATAACTGACCAACCAGAACGGTAAAATAGTGTTTGTCTGAGCGTTGAGACGTTTAGACATCGCGCATTGCCATCGCCGGCAACGCGCAAAACGGTCCTAACGGAGCCAATCGGGTGCTCCGTTATATACGCAAGTCTAAGAGGGGCTTGTTTAGGAGGCACAGTATGGGACGTTTTACCAATCCTCGTGATCTGTACTTTGGTGAGGGCGCTCGCCACGAGGTGAAGAACCTCAAGGGCAAGAAGGCCATCATCGTTTCTGGCGGCAGCTCTATGCGCCGCGGCGGGTTCCTGCAGGACGTTGAGGCCGACCTCAAAGAGGGCGGCTTCGAGGTCAAGCTGTTCGAGGGCGTCGAGTCCGATCCGTCCATCGAGACGGTCATGAAGGGCGCCGAGGCCATGCGCGAGTTCGAGCCCGACTGGATTATCGCCATCGGCGGCGGCTCGCCCATCGATGCCGCTAAGGCCATGTGGGTCTTCTACGAGTATCCCGAGGAGTCCTTCGATAACATCATCCAGCCGTTCAGCTTCCCTGAGCTGCGTCAGAAGGCTCATTTCTGCGCCATCTCCTCTACCTCCGGTACCGCTACCGAGGTCACTGCCTTCTCCGTCATCACCGACTACGCCAAGGGCATCAAGTACCCGCTGGCCGACTTCAACATCACCCCTGATGTCGCCATCGTCGACCCCGAGCTCACCTACACCATGCCCGCCAAGCTGTGCGCTCACACCGGCATGGATGCTCTGACCCACTGCATGGAGGCCTACGTTTCTACCTTCGCCTCTATGTTCACCGACGCCAACGCTCTGCACGGCATCCGCGAGATCGTCGAGTGGCTGCCCAAGTCCTATGCTGGCGACCATGAGGCCCGTCAGCACATGCACGAGGCTCAGTGCATCGCCGGTATCGCCTTCTCCTCGGGCCTGCTCGGCATCGTTCACTCCATGGCTCACAAGACCGGTGCTGCCTTCGAGAACGGCCACATCATCCACGGTGCTGCTAACGCCATGTACCTGGGCAAGGTCATCCAGTGGAACTCCAAGGACCCGCGTGCTGCCGAGCGTTACGCTTACGTGGCCAAGGAGATCCTGCACCTTCCCGGCGAGACCAACGAGGAGCTCATCGCTGCGCTCGTCCAGAAGATCCGCGACCTCAACGACCAGCTCAACATTCCGCAGTCCATCAAGGATTACGCAAATGGTGGCGTGAAGGTCGACGCCGAGAACCCGCAGATGGTTTCCGAGGAGGAGTTCCTCGCCAAGCTGCCCGAGATCGCCGCGAACGCCGAGCAGGACGCCTGCACGCCGGAGAACCCGCGTGAGACCAAGGCTGCCGACTTCGAGAAGATCCTCAAGGCCTGCTACTACGACACCGACATCGATTTCTAATCGACGCTCATTATCGTGATGAGGGGGCTCCGCACATAGTTGTACGGAGCCCCTTTTCTTTTTAGCTATAGAGAATGGGATAGATATGGCTGCAATTTTCAATAGCCCCAGCAAGTATATTCAGGGCCCGGACGAGCTCGCCAAGCTTGGCTC
>CABQJJ010000091.1 GCA_902464485.1 uncultured Collinsella sp.
CCTACTCCGTCTCGCCCGGTCGAGCGCCGCGGGCCAGGGCGTCCTGGTACTCCTTGACGGCCTTGAGCCTCTGCATAGGCTTCAGTCGCTCAAACATGGTATTGCCGTGCAGGTGATCGATCTCGTGCTGCAGGCACACGCAGAACAGATCGCCCGAGGCTTCATAGCGAATCAGGTTGGCATCCAGGTCGTACGCCTCAACGACGACATGGTCGGGACGCTCGATCTCGCAGCTAATTCCGGGGATGGACAGGCAGCCCTCGCTATACGGCACCAGATGGTCGCTCTGCTCAACAATGACAGGGTTGATGAGCACGTACGGGTCATAGTCGTTCTTGTCGCTGTAGTCGCAGTCGATAGTGACGAGCTGGATGAGCTCACCGATCTGCGGAGCAGCAAGACCGCAACCACCGTTGTCGAACATCATCTTCTTCATCTTCTCGGCAAGTGCCTCGATCGCAGGGGTGATTTCCTCGATGACGGCACACTCCTGGCGCAGACGAGGGTCAGGGGACAATACGATTCCGTTGGCTTCCATGGCCATCCTTTCGGTTTGTTACATCAAATCATAGGCATCGACGTCAACGCTCACGCTCACGCCGCGCACGGAGCCTGCCTCTTTGAGGCAGGCGTCGATATCATCAGAGACATGGTACCCTACCGGCGACTTCACAAGCAGATGGAAGCGATAACGGTCCTTGGCTCTCTCGATTACACACGAAGCCGGGCCCAGCACCTGCGGGACGGCGCTCCCCGCCCGCAAAAAGTCGGGCGCGGCGGCATGCCAGCGGCGCTTGAGGAGCTTTGCGATGCGCCCGATATAATCCTGCGCATCGTCGCGGCTTGCCGACCACACCAAAATATTGATCAGGCGCACGAACGGCGGATACAGTGCGTCGCGGCGCTGGTCCAGGTCGTAGTCGGTAAAGATCGAACGATCGTGCTCGGCGACGGCGCGGATGACCGGATCCTCGGGCAAATAGGTCTGGATGATAACCTCGCCGGGGCGATCGCCGCGTCCGGCACGGCCCGCGACCTGCTCCAGCAGATCGTAAGCGCGCTCCCCCGCTCTAAAATCGGGCAGCTTCAGCGCAAAGTCGGCATTGACCACGCCCACGAGCGTGACCTCGGGAAAATCGAGGCCCTTGGCAATCATCTGGGTACCCAGCAGCACCGCGCAATCGGCGGCATCGAACTGCTCGAGAAGTTTTTTGTGCGCGTCCTTGCCGCGCGTGGAATCGGCGTCCATGCGAATGATGGCGACATCGTCGGGCAGCATCTGGTGCAGTGCGTCCTCGATCTGCTGCGTACCCAGCCCCATTTTTGCCAGGTAACGGCTACCGCACTTGGGGCAGCGACTCGTGGGAGCAGGATACGGCTGCACGCGCCAAGACGAACCGCAGGTGTGGCACTGCAGCGTATGTGTGCGCTCGTGGTACGTAAGCGCCGTGGAGCAGTGGTTGCAGGTGGGGACGCAACCGCACTCGCGGCACATCAAAAAAGGCGCAAAGCCACGGCGGTTATGAAGCAGCACAGCCTTCTCGCGGCGCTCGACCACGCGCTCGAGGCCTTCCATCAGCGGTTTTGAGAACATTGAGCGGCTACCGTGCGAGAACTCGCGACGCAGGTCGGCAATGCGGACCGTGGGCAGGACCGCGTGCCCCGGGCGCTCGGGCATCTCGACACGCGTCCAGGTGGCACCGCTGTACATGCCGCGGCGGCAGCGGTCGAGCGCTTCGGCAGAAGGGGTGGCCGAGCCCAGCACGAGTGGGCAACGATAGCGACGCGCCATCTCGGCCGCCACCTCGCGTGCATGGTAGCGCGGGCTGGAACCCTGCTTGTAGCTGGTCTCGTGCTCCTCGTCGATGATGATGAGACCCAAGTCGCTGAGCGGGCAAAAGAGCGCCGAGCGGGCGCCGACGACCACACGCGCGGCACCACTGGCAACCATATCCCATTGGTCCAGGCGCTCGCCGGCCGAAAGACGCGAGTGGAACACAGCGACCGTCTCGCCAAAGCGCGAGCGAAAACGGCCGACGGTCTGGGCCGTTAGCGAGATCTCGGGCACGAGCACGCAGGCCGAGCGACCGGCCGCGAGCACGCGCTCGATAGCGGAGAGGTAGACCTCGGTTTTGCCGGAGCCCGTAACACCGTCCACGAGCACCACGTCGCCGTGCGCATCCAGGCGAGCGCGCTCAATCTGCGCGAGCGCCTGCTGCTGGCCGTTCGTAAGCGCGACTGGCGCCTTGCCGCTCGCGGAGGACAGCGTGGTCTGCTCACTGCAACCGCGCCAGGCACGGCGCTCCTCCACCACCACGACGCCGCGCTTTTCGAGCGCCTTGATGGTCGCCGACATGCTGTTGTAGAGCAGGTTGAGATCGCGCGTCGTGACGGGGCCGCACTGGAGCGCCTCGATGAGCTGGCGCTGGCGAACGGCGGTCTTGGGCGGCGTATAGTCGAAGCCCTCGGGCGTGAGCATGACCCAGCGGTTTTGAATAGGCTTGACGGCGGGGCGCTCAACCGCCCATGCGCCGTCATCGCCCTTGACCACGCGCGGGCTGCCGCCCGGAGGCAAAAACAGGCGCAGGCACTCGGAAAGCGTCGCGTCGTACTCGCGGCTCATCCAACGCGCGATGCGGGCAGCCTCAGCGGTAAAGAGCGGCTTGCTGAGGACGGCCTCGATGGGCTTGATGCGCGCGGGATTGAGGGCGATGTTGCCTTGCAGGTCGCCCAGCCCAGACGCAATGTCGACGATATAGCCCGCGGCGGCACGATTGCCAAAATGAACTAGGACGGTGGAGCCGATCTGGGCTTCGTTGGCAAGAGACTGTGGAATGCCGTAGGCAAACGGCTCGGACAGCGCACGAGTGGGGATGTCGAGAACCACGCTCGCGTAGGCGGCGATGGGCTCAGGTGCAGGCTCGGACTTGGCCGAGGCAGCAGCGGATGCCTGCGCCGCCGGAGTCTCCTCCGGTTCCGGCGAACCAAAGAGCGTTAGTTGCTCGGCCATGGCCTCAGCACCTCCTATCCCATACGTCTACAGAAACAAGAGCCCCGCTCGGGGTGAACGGGGCTCGGATACATACATTTGCGCAGCGATTACAGCGCCATCGTGCGGGCGCGGTCGATGCGCGCCAGGCAGTCGTCACGGCCGACGAGTGCCATGGTCTCGCCCAGCGGAGGGCTCACCGTGTTGCCGCAGACGGCGACACGCACAGCTTGGAAGACCACGCGCTTCTTGAGGTCCATCTGCTCGGGCAGCGGCTCAAGCGCGGCGTCGATGTTCGCGGCTGTCCACTCGGTAACACCCTCGAGCACGGCCTTGGCGGCGTCCAAGATGGCACCCATGCCTTCCTTGGCCAGACCCTTGTTGACGGATTTCTCGTCATACTCGAGCGTCTCGGCCGTGGCAAAGATGGGAGCGGCGACGGTAACGGCGTCGGCCGGCATCTTGGTGCGCGGCTTGACGATGGCAGCAAGCGCGTCGATCCAGTCCTCGCCGTACTCGACGTTGCCCTCGATGAGACCTGCCTCGTGCAGTTCGGGGACCATGATCTCGTCGGCAAACTGGGCGTCGGACATGCCGTTGATGTACTCCGCGTTGACCCAATCGAGCTTCTTAGGGTCGAAGGTCGCGGGGTTCTTGGAGATGCGATCGAGCGAGAACTTGCTAGCCAGGACGTCGCGCGGGATGATCGTGGTCTCGCCGTCGAGCGACCAACCGAGCAGCGCCAGGTAGTTGACGAAGGCGTCGGACAGGTAGCCGGCGTCGCGGTACTCCTCCACCGAGGTGGCGCCGTGGCGCTTGGAGAGCTTCTTACCGTCGGCGCCCAGAATCATGGAGATGTGGGCGAACGTGGGCACGGGCGCGCCGAGGGCCTCGTAGACCATGACCTGGCGCGGGGTGTTGGACAGGTGATCGTCGCCGCGGATGACGTGGGTGATCTTCATCATGGCGTCGTCGACGACGGTCGCGAAGTTGTACGTGGGCGTTCCGTCGGAGCGGAAGATGACAAAGTCGTCGAGCTCCTTGGCATCGAAGGTCACCTCGCCGTGGACGGCGTCGTGGATGACGACGTCGCCGCGGTCCTCGGGCACCTTAATGCGCAAGACGTAGGGCTCGCCGGCTTCGATGCGGCGACGGGCCTCCTCGGGATCAAGATCGCGGCAGCGACGCTGATAGCCCTGGAAGGGGTCCTTGCGCTCCTGCGCGGCCTTACGGTCGGCGTCGAGCTGCTCCTTGGTGCAGAAGCAGGGATAGGCCTTGCCCTCGTCCCAAAGCTTCTGGGCAGCCTGCTTGTACAGGTCCAGGCGCTCGGTCTGGGCGTAGGGGCCATAGTCGCCGCCCACCTCGGGACCCTCGTCCCAGTCCAGGCCAAGCCAACGCATGGCGCGCAGAATGATCTGCGTGTTCTCGTCGGTGGAACGGGTGGGGTCGGTGTCGTCGATGCGCAGGATGAACGTGCCGCCGTTTGCGCGGGCGAAAGCCCAGTTATAGATAGCGGTGCGGGCGCCGCCAATGTGCAGCTTGCCCGTGGGTGAGGGTGCAAAGCGGACGCGAACGTCTGATGCCATGGATATCTCCTCGATTGCAGGATGGATGTCTAACCGCATCAGTATAAAGCAACAATGCAACCTCCGCACAAAGGGCACCGACCCAATGAGTAGGTGCGGAAAGGGTGTGAATGTTGGATTTACGCGCTATGATGTGCCCTTGCATACAGAGCCCGGCGGAATGGTAACGGTCGCCGGGACACGTTATTCGAAAGGACAATCATGTCAGAAGAGCTTCGTTCCATCCCGCCCCAACACGGGTCCTTTGTGTTTACGTCGGAGTCGGTGACCGAAGGCCATCCAGATAAGATCGCTGACCAGATCAGCGACGCCGTCCTCGACGCAATCCTCGCCAAAGAAATAGAGCTCCAGGAACAGGGCTACATTGCGCCCAACGGCGTGCCCGCCAACGTGGAGAACGTCCGCTGCGCCTGCGAGACCCTCGTGACCACCGGCACCGTCATCGTTGCCGGCGAGATCCGCACCCAGGCCTACGTCGACGTGCAGGAAATCGCCCGCGGCGTCATCCGCCGCATCGGCTACAACCGCGCCAAGTTCGGTTTTGACTGCGACACCTGCGGCGTCATGAGCCTTATTCACGAGCAGTCCCCCGATATCGCTCAGGGCGTCGACGAGTCCTTCGAGACCCAGACCGGCGCTACCACCGACCCGATCGACCTGATCGGCGCCGGCGACCAGGGCATGATGTTCGGCTACGCCTCCAACGAGACCAAGACCTTAATGCCCATGCCGCACTACCTTGCTAGCCGCCTGGCCGAGCGCCTGGCAGCTGTGCGCCACGACGGCACCCTCGCCTACCTGCGCCCCGACGGCAAGACCCAGGTCACCGTGCGCTACGAAGATGGCAAGCCCGTCGAGGTCACGACCATCGTCATCTCCACGCAGCATGCTGCCGAGATCGAGAACATGGGCAAGATCAAGGCCGATCTGATCGAGCACGTCATTACGCCGGTTATGGCTGCCGAGAACATGCCGTGGGACAACGCCGACATCTACGTGAACCCCACCGGACGCTTTGTCGTGGGCGGCCCCATGGGCGACACGGGCCTGACCGGCCGCAAGATCATCGTCGACACCTATGGCGGCTACGGCCGTCACGGTGGTGGCGCCTTTAGCGGCAAGGACTGCACCAAGGTCGACCGCTCTGCCGCGTATGCCGCGCGCTGGGTCGCCAAGAACGTAGTCGCCGCCGGCCTGGCCGATCGCTGCGAAGTCGAGCTGGCCTACGCCATCGGCGTGTCCAAGCCGCTGTCGATCATGGTCGACACCTTTGGAACCGCACATGTCGCCGAGGACAAGATCGTCGAGGCCGTCGAGAAGACCTTCGACCTGCGCCCAGGCGCCATCATCCGCGACCTGGACCTGCGTCGCCCCATCTACGAAAAGACGGCAGCCTACGGCCACTTTGGCCGCGAAGACGCCGACTTCACCTGGGAGAAGACCGATAGAGTCGAAGAACTCAAAGCAGCCTGCGGCCTGTAAGCCAACGAGAATAGCCACAGCCAAATAGAGACGTACCAAAAAGAGGTACCGGAACAACCGGTACCTCTTTTTTATTACCCGGTGGCGAAGACGTTTCAATATAAAAGATAAGACACGTCCCTAGCTAATGAATTTTGCCATCTAGCAACTCCAACCATGTATCCTTAGTCCCGAGGGGCGGGGCATAAGGTCGATCGCGAGTTCCGCACGAGCCGGAGAGCACTTAATGTGCTCTCCGTGCGAG
>CABQJJ010000092.1 GCA_902464485.1 uncultured Collinsella sp.
CAGTCAGCTCCGCCTTGCGCTCTTTGGAAACAGTCATTGTTTCACCTTTCGTTTCTTGTCGCCCGCGGGCGACTGGATTCGCCTCGGACTGGGAAGCCGCCGGTGGAGCGAGCATCCAAGGTCGAGGTACCAACAGGTGGGTATGTTACCACAAGCAGCTCGCGCCTGCGCATCATCACCGACCCAACATGAATTCCATCGCACGAAGTCGCTGATCGGCATGCGTCGCCGCCCATACATGCGAAAGCCCTAGCAAATAGGCGGCGGTATGGGGGTCGACCCTCTCGGCAATAAGCGCATCGAAAGTCATGGACATGAGGGCACGCAGCCACGCAACCTCGCCGGTCGACACCAGCTCGGCGCCAGGAACGCTCGAAGCACACGACCCGCACATAAGTCCGCCCGCCTGGGCCGAAAAATACGACAGCAAGGGGTCTCCGCACAGCACACAGGCCGAAAAATCGGGTCGATAGCCAACGTGAGACAGCAGCTTAAAGACAAAGGCGGCAACGAGCAGGTCCATATGCGCCGTGTCGAGCCCACTGCCCACCAGGACAAGTGCCCGTTGCGTGATGGCAAAGGTGAACGGGTCCTCCGCATCCTCGAACGAGCACACGCGCGCGACCTCGGCAATCGCGCTTGCGGCGCAAGTCATCTCGTAATCGGGCGTAGCGCCGAGCGGCGCCTCCATAAGCTCGGCCTGGGAAACCACGTCGAGCGACCGTCCATGCGCGAGCAGCATATCGACGGTACAGAACAGCTCGCAGCGCGCAGCCAGGCGCCCACCGGGTTTGCGGGCGCCCTTTGCCACGGCACGCACTTGACGTCCCCGCTCATCAAGCATTGTCAAAATCAGATCGGTCTCTTTAAGCTTCGTCTTGTCGAGGACGAGTACCTTCGTGCGATATGTCCGGGAGCCTGCCATGCGCGCCGCGCGCCCTTAGTCCTCGGCATTGTAGCCAAAGCGGCGAATCTGGGCCTCGTCGTCACGCCAGCCGGCCTTGACCTTCACGTCCAGCTCCAAAAAAACCTGCGTGCCAAAGATGCGCTCAAGATCGCGACGGGCGTCGATGCCGATATGCTTGATCATCTCGCCGCCCTTGCCGATGACGATGCCCTTTTGGCCCTCGCGCTCAACGTAAATGGTGGCGTGCACGCGCAGCACCTTCTTAGTCTGCTCGAGCGCATCGCAAATCACGCCAACGGAGTGCGGGATCTCGTCGCGGGTGCGGCGCAAGACCTTCTCGCGCACAAACTCGGCAACGAGCGTCTCGTCGGAAGCGTCGGTACCCATGTCCTCGGGGAACCAACGCGGACCCTCGGGCAAAAAGTGCGCAACGGTCTCGATGAAGGCATCGACGTTGAAGTTCTTCACCGACGAGGTCACGATCTCGTCGTCGTATTCCATAAGCTCATGCGCTGCCTTAAGCTGCTCCATGACCTGCGCGGGATCGGCCTCGTCGGCCTTGGTGAGCACCAAAACCTTCTTGCAGCGGGCGCATCTGACGCGATCGGCAACCCAGGCGTCTCCCCTGCCAATGGGCTTGGTAGCATCAATCAAAAACGCGACAACGTCAACGTCGTTGAGCTCGAACAGAGCGCTTTTGTTGAGCTCGGAGCCCAGACCGTCCTTGGGCTTATGAATACCCGGGGTATCGACAAAGACCAGCTGGTAGCCGGGGCGGTTAACCACGGCGCGCATGCGGCGGCGAGTCGTCTGGGCCACCGGCGAGGTAATGGCGACCTTTTTGCCATAACAGGCGTTGAGCAGCGTGGACTTACCGGCGTTGGGACGACCGACCAGGGCCACAAAGCCGCTGCGGAAACCGGGCTCCACATCGCCAAAGCCCAGAGACGTCTCGTCCTCGTCACATAGGGCATCGAGCTCCTCGTCGCTCATACCCTCAAACGGGTCGAATTCCTCGACCTCGTCAAGCGAATCGGCATCCCTGACCTCTTCCAGAACCTCGTCGTCCAGAACCTCATCGGTGGGCTGCATATTATCGGACATGGGAATCCCTTTCTAAATAAAGCCAAGCGCGTGGGCAAAGACCAGCAGGCCCACGATTGCGGCGGTAATGGAAAGAATGTACACGGAAGCGGCAGCGATATCCTTGGCGCGCTTCGCCAGCGGATGAAGGTCCTGGGTCGCAAGGTCGACGATCGCCTCCATAGCGGTATTGCACAGCTCGCCGTGAATCACCAGGCCGCAGCAGATGATAACCGTGGCCCACTCGGCAATGTCGAGGCCGACGATGCAGCCGGCAATGACGGTACACACGCCCACCGCGAGCATAACCTTGATGTTGCGCTCGGTTTTAACGGCGGTGACAAAGCCCTCCATGGCGTAGGAGAACGACTTTAAAAAGGACGGATGGTCCTTGTTCGATCCGGGAATCATAGACGGCTCCTAGTCGTGGGCATGGTTGGTGATGGGACCGACGTGGACCAACTTGGGGTCCTCACCGCGCTCGAGCGCCAGATCGCGCAGGATGGCATCCTCACGGGCCTCCATGACCTCGGCCTCGTCGTCCTCGATGTGGTCATAGCCCAGCAGGTGCAGCATGCCGTGCACAAGCATCAGCCGGCACTCGTCGGCGGGACTGTTGCCAAAACCGGGAGCCTGACGAGCGATGACCTGCGGGGCCAAGATAATATCACCAAGCTCGATTGTCTTGTCGACGGGAACATCCTCGTCAAAGGCAGAGTCGCACTCAAACGAGAGCACATCGGTGGTGCGATCGACACCGCGCCACTCGTGGTTGAGCTCATGCATCTCGTCCTCATCGACATACGAAAGGGAGATCTCGACTTCACGCTTGACGCCCTCGGCAGCAAGCACAAATGCGCAAATGTGCTCAACCTCCTGGGCATCGAGCAGCGTATCGAGCTCGGCATCGTTGCTGATCAATACACTCAACGGGACTCCTTTCGGTCACGCGCGCGTTGTTCGCGCGCGTCATCATACGCATCATAGGCCTCGACGATCCTGCCCACCAGGGCATGGCGCACCACATCGGCGCGCTCCAGGTGAGAAAATGCCACATCGTCGACACGGCCCAAAATCTTCTCGACATCGGCCAGGCCGCCGCGACGACCCACCAGGTCGCGCTGACTCAGATCACCGGTAATCACAAACTTGGAGTTAAAACCCAAGCGCGTCAGGAACATCTTCATCTGCTCAGGCGTCGTGTTTTGTGCCTCGTCAAGCACCACGAAGGCGTCGCTCAGCGTTCGGCCACGCATGTAGGCAAGCGGGGCAATCTCGATCACGCCACGCTCCATGAGCTCATCGGTACGCTCACGATCCATCATGTCAAACAGGGCATCGTAGAGCGGACGCATGTAAGGGTCGATCTTTTCCTCGAGGGTGCCGGGCAAAAAGCCTAAATTCTCCCCCGCCTCGACAACGGGCCGCGTAAGGACCAGGCGGCCCACCTCGTGGCGCTTGAGCGCGGCGACGGCGAGCGCCATGGCCAGATAGGTCTTACCGGTACCGGCGGGGCCCAGGCCAAACGTGATGGTATGCGAGCGGATGGCGTCAACATAGCGCTTTTGGCCGAGCGTCTTGGGACGAATGACGCGGCCGCGATACGACAGCAGCACGTCATCGCGCAGCGACGAGGCGTCGTGCTCGCCATCGCGCAGGACAGCCAAGCAACGCGAGACGTCGTCGGCAGACAGCGTGCGACCGGCGGCTGCCTCGCGAAAAGCGTGTTCTAAAAAACGCGCCACGAGTTCGACCTCGTCCGGGTCGCCGCTCACGGCAATCTGGTCACCGCGCGCAACCACATGGGCACGAACCAAGTCTTCGACCGTGCGAAGGACAGCGTCGCCGGCGCCCAAGACTCGCGAGGGGTCAATCCCCTCGGGAACGGTAAGTCTAATCTTCGAGGCTTCCATGGACCTCCCTGCGAGCATGGACTAAGCCGGAATCATCGACTCCGATGATAGCAACATCGAGCAGGCACGGGGCCTTGAGCCCGCAGACATCGTCAAGACGTGCATGATGGAACGAGCCGAGCGTCAGGTTGTCGCCATACTCGAGCACCGCACGCTCGACCGTGCCCACGCGGCGGCGGGCATCGGCGATCGCAAGCTCCTGAGCGGCGGCACGCATGCGGCGGCTGCGTTCGGCCATAATCTCGGGCGGCACCTGATCGGGCATATCGGCCGCAAGCGTGCCGGGACGCTTGCTATAGCGGAAGACATGCATGCGCGAAAAGCCCACGCGACGGCACAACGCCAGCGACTCCTCGAACTCCTCGTCCGTCTCGCCGGGGAAGCCGACGATGACGTCGCAAGAAAGTGACGCCTGGGGCAGATTGGTGCGAATCATGCGTACCGTGTCCTCAAAGGCCTCCGCGCTATAGGGACGACCCATGCGATGCAGGGTTGCCGTACAGCCGGACTGCACGGGAAGATGCAAGAACGGCGCGATACGCTGCGGATAGCGCGCCATCACCTTGAGCAGGCGCTCGGAAATGTCCATGGGCTCCACTGAGGAAATGCGCACGTGGGCAATCGTAGTACGCTCCATAATGGCCTCGAGCAGCTCATCGATCTCCACGTGTTCGTCAGTCGCGCTCTTGCCGTCATAGGCGCCCAGGTTCACGCCAGTCAGCACCACCTCGGGCACACCGGCCTCCTGGGCCTCGCGCACCTGCTCGAGCACGGACTCGACGGGCACGGAGCGCTCGGGGCCGCGCGCCTTCCACACAATACAGTAGGTGCAGCGATGGTTGCAGCCGTCCTGAATCTTCACACCCAGGCGAGAGCGACCGAGCGCGTCGACCACGTCTCCGTCGCTGCAGGCGGGAACGCTATCAGACTCAACGCCCAACACCTCGCAGACACGCTCGGCGACGTCGATTTTCGACGGCTCGGCAATGACGCGGTCCGAAAGCTCTAATAGCTCTTCGGGATGCAAGTTGACGACGCAGCCGGTCACAACCACGTAGGGCTCGCCTGGATATGACAGCGCATGGCGGACGGCCTTGCGGGTCTTGGCCTCGGCCTCGCCCGTCACGGCGCAGGTATTGATTACGATCAGGTCGGCATCCTGGGGCTCCACCATCGCAAAGCCCTGGCGCATAAGATCGGCAGTGATACGGTCGGACTCAACCCGGTTGACGCGGCAGCCAAGGTTGACGACGGAAATATGGGGTGCGAGCAAGCGGGCTCCTTAATCGAGGATATCGTCGAGGGCGCTCTTGATACGATCGGTTACCGACTTCTTGCCGGAAGCGACGTCATCGCCCATCTCGTCGGCAAAAGCGCGGAGCAGCTCGCGCTGCTTGTTGGAAAGGTTCGTGGGAACGACCACGCGCAGTTGCACGACCAGACGACCGCGTGAGCCGCCACCGCCGATGCGCGGCATGCCGAAGTTGTTGACGCTGACGGTGTCACCATACTGCGTACCGGCGGGGACGCACACCTTGACGACCTCCTCGGGCATAATGCCCTCAACCTCGATCTCGCAACCGAGCGCAGCCTGCGCGATGGAGATATCGCTCACCAGGTACAGGTCGTCGCCATTGCGCTTAAAGCGCTCGTGATCGGCGACACGAACGTTGACGATCAGGTCGCCCGAGGGCTCGCCACGAAGGCCGGCCTCGCCAAAGCCGCTTACGCGCAGTTGGCGACCGGTCGAGACGCCGGCGGGAATATCGATGTCGATCTTTTCGTGCGAAGGTGTGCGGCCCTGGCCGTCGCATGTCTCGCAGGGATGATCGATGACCGCGCCCTCGCCGTGGCAGTCGGGGCAAGGCGAAGAGGACTGAACCTGGCCTAGAAACGAGCGCTGAACCGTGGTGACATAGCCCGTACCGTGGCAGCGGCTGCACTGCTTTTCGGTCGCTCCGTCAGCCTTGCCCGTACCGTTGCAATCCTCGCAGGGAGCAAGGCGGTCATAGCTGATCGTCTTTTTGCAGCCAAGCGCAGCTTCCTCGAGCGTCACCGAAAGCGAAATGGCCATATCACGACCGCGACGGCGCTCGTGCCGATTTCGGGCGCCACCGCCGGCACCGCCGCCAAAGAACGACGAGAAGAGGTCGTCCATGCCCATGCCGCCAAAAATATCGTTGATGTCGACATAGCCGGAGCCACCAGGGCCATCGGCAGTACCAAAGCGATCGTAGTTGGCACGCTTCTGCTCATCGGAAAGGACAGAATAGGCCTCGTTAAGCTCTTTGAACTTGGCCTCGGCCTCGGGGTCGTCCGAAACATCCGGGTGTACCGTACGGGCTTTCTTTA
>CABQJJ010000093.1 GCA_902464485.1 uncultured Collinsella sp.
ACCCCACCCCCAGCCGCCACGGAGGTATCTCCCTCCTCCGTGGCGGCGCTTTTGTGCGTAGGCGAGAAGGGCTTGCCACGAAATCGGCCCATCTACTACGTTTAACCCCTTACCCCCAAGCATGCCAAAAAACGCGAAAACAAAACCTCAGGTAGAACGCCTGCGGTTTTGTTCAAAACGAAGGTATGGTCGGGGGTATCGAGTCAAACGTAGTAGATGGGCCGATTTCGTGGTTGGCGCCGCCAAATGATCCCCCGGGGACGGAGGAAAACGGATCATTTTGGTCCCGCGAGGCTTGCGGAGGCACTCGTGCAGGGCCGCTCAACAAAACTATGCCGGTTTACGGGGCTGGATTCCGAATCCCCAACCATACCGAAAAGCGTGAAAATAAAACCGCAGGTAGACGAGTCGTCATTTTGCAGAAAACGCGGGTATGGATGGGGGTCCTGAGTTTAGCCCCGTAAACCGGCTTAGTTTTGAAATGGTATTAAATCGCTAGCAGCCATTTTGCTATGCCGGAGCGGTCGGCCGTTGGGTAATTACCCTCGCAGGTACGCAATGGCGATTTGCGTACGGTTGCGCAGGCCCATTTTGGCTAGGATCGAGCTGATGTGGTTGCGCACGGTGCCTTCGCCCATATAGGCGGTGGCAGCGATCTCCTTGTTGTCGAGGCCGCGGGCGATGAGCTCGGCGACTTCGAACTCGCGGTCGGTCAGGCCGGCAAAGGCCGCGGGCCGGCGGGTCGCGCCGGCCTCGTCGTCCGCCCCATCAAAATCGATGTCCTCGATCGCCTTGCCCTCGAGCACGCGTTTACCGTCCATGACCTGCGCCAACGCCGGAGGAATGGCGGCGACATCGGTTTTGATCAGATAGCCGCGGGCGCCCAGTTTGAGCGCCGACACAATGTAGTCATCATCCGAGAATGTCGTCAGAAGCACCACCCGCGCCGCAGGGTCGTGCTCGAGGATCTCGCGCGCCGCCGATAGGCCGTCGCGTCCCGGCATCTGAATGTCGAGCAGTGCGATGTCGGGCGAGTGCTCGGCGTAGAGCGCGACCGCGTCGTCGCCGTTGGCGCCGGTGCCCACTACCTCGATCTGCGGCTGGGCGCCCAGGATAATCTTGAGCGAATCGACCACTAGGCGGTCGTCGTCGACAACGATGAGCCTCATCGGCCCTCATCTCCTTGCTGTTTGGGAACGGTGGCAAACGCACGCCAGCCGCCGGCACCGGCGCGCGGGCCGGCGGTGAAGGTGCCGCCAAGCGCCTCGACGCGCTCGCGCATGGAGCCGAGCCCCATGCCCTCCGCGGCGCCGCAGCCGCTTGCTTGGACCCCGCCCGCGCCATCGTCGCTAACAATGAGCTGGTAAAACGACGGATGCTCCATGCACCGTACGGTGACGGTTTGGGCGCAAGCGTGGCGCATGGTATTGGAGAGCGCCTCGCGCAGGACTGCCGCAAAGCAGTTGGCGACATTTGCGGGCGCATGTTCGGCTAAAACCTCAAGCTCAATCTGCGGGCCGCCGTCCGAGCGCGCGCCTTCAACAATGCGTTCGAGCTGCACGGAAAGGTCGACGGCGTTGTCGTTGAGCGCATGGACGCTGGTGCGCACGAGCTGGAGCGCCTCGTCAACCGTGCGTTTGACGTCGGCGAAATCGGCGGCAACCCTGGGCTCGTCGGCGTGGACCACGCGCATGGCCTCGGTCTGTAGCGAAGCGCGCGTGAGCTGGTGGCCGACGTTATCGTGGATCTCGCGCGCGATGCGGGCGCGTTCGGCGAGTGTCGCGAGCTCGACTTCGTAGTCCTGGCGGTCGGCAAGGTCGCGGTTGCGCGCTTCGAGCGCGAGGGTTCGTTCTTGCAGCTCGTCGCGGATGCGGCGCATGCGCCGCTGCTCGCGCTCCAACTGGGCGGTACGTAGCGATAGCAAGGTGGCGGCAACCGAAAGGATGGCGGCCAGCAGGAGCGTTCGGGCGGTGAGCGCGTCGGCGCGAAGGTCCGCGACGAGCGCAATGGCAAAGACGGAGCCAATGCCCAGCGCGCCCCAGGCGTGCTCACGGCGCACGCGCCGAGCGATGTCATAGAAGGCGAGGGGTGCAAACGGCATAAACGACGGCACAAAGACCGCCATGATGACGTAAGCGTAGCTGCCGGCCTCGCTGGCGCGACGGGCGCATTCTCCCTGCGCGACCTCGGCCAGCGCGGCGATGACAACGCCAAGGCAAAACGCCGCGACCAAGCGAGCATCCACAGCAAGGCCCAGAGCGGCTGCGATACAGCACGCCAGCACAATCGATTTGTCGAAAAGCCTGTTCATACGGGTATTGTACGCGATGCTGCGCGCGGGGGAGGCGCCGCCCGGGGCAACTGTGACATTCCTCCCGCGCGGCAAATCGGCGTCGATCGCTCGCGCGAGCGGGGGTTTTGCCTCCGCCCCCTCGCACTCGTGACAAAGCTCACTGGCGCGCGCCGGCGGGTCCTGCGATGATGCAATCGTACCGGGCCGTAATCAACAGAAGGGCCGCCTCATGACAGACATTGTCCACGTCGAAAACCTCGTCAAGCGCTACGACGACCTTATCGCGCTCGACCACTTTAACCTGAACATCGCCCCCGGCGAGATCTTTGGCCTGCTGGGCCCCAACGGCTCGGGCAAAACCACGTCCATCAACTGTATTCTGCAGTTGCTTGCCTACGACAAAGGCACCATCGAGCTGTTCGGCGAGCCCATGACGCCCGCCCGCTACGACCTCAAGCGCCGCATGGGCGTGGTGCCGCAGCAGGTGGCAGTGTTTGACGAGCTCACGGTGCGCGAGAACATCGACTATTTCTGCAGTCTTTACGTCAACGACCGCAAGCGCCGCCGCGCGCTGGTGGACGAGGCGATCGACTTTGTCGGCCTGGGCGACTTTACCAAGTTCCGCCCCGGCAAGCTCTCGGGTGGCCTGGCGCGCCGTCTCAACATTGCCTGCGGCATCGCGCACAAGCCCGAGCTCATCTTTTTTGACGAGCCCACGGTGGCGGTCGACCCACAGAGCCGCAACGCCATCCTGGAGGGCATCTGCCGCCTGCGCGACGAGGGCGCCACGGTGGTGTATACCAGCCATTACATGGAGGAAGTCGAGCAGATTTGTAGCCGCATCATGATCATGGACGGCGGCCGCGTGCTGGCGCAGGGTACCAACGACGAGCTCAAGCGCATGATTCAGATGGGTGAGCGCGTGACTGTCGAGGTCGGTGCCGTCGAGCCCACCACAGTCGAGCGACTGCGCGCTCTCGAGCACGTGCTTTCGGTTGAGCTGTCCGGCGGCGAGCTCGTCTGCACCTGCGAAGCGAGCCCGCATAACCTGGTCGACATCCTCGACACGCTGCGCGCTGCCGACGTTGCGCTCGGCCGCGTGTGGAGCGAACCGCCGACCCTCAACGACGTGTTCCTCGAGATCACCGGCCGCGAGCTGCGCGACTAGGGGGCAGCCATGTTCAACACCATTATCATTGCGGTCAAGACGCTGCTGCGTCGGCCGAGCACATGGGTCTGGGGCGTGGTCTTTCCCATCGCGCTTTCCACGATGTTCATGTTTATGTTTGCGAATCTCAGCTCCGACGGCAAGATCGACCCGGTGCCGGTTGCCGTCGTGGCGGACGGGGCCTGGGACGCTTCGACCTTTAAGGATGTGGCGACGTCACTTGCCAAGGAGGGCGACGACCAGCTGCTCAAGATTCACGAGTGCGACGACGCGGCTGCTGCGAACCGTGCACTCAAGGCCGGCGAGGTCGCGGGCATCTATACGGTTGACGACGCGGGCACGCCCAAACTCACGTTGCTTTCGAGCTATGACAGCTCGCGTGCGTCGTCGGTGCTCACCGACCGCAGTATTCTGGAGACGGTGGCAAGCTCGTATACACAAAATGCCGAGCTCATGTCCCAGATTGCCCAAGACAACCCGGCTGCCCTTGCCGATTCGGCGGCGGTCGCGCGCGCCCTGTCGCTCGAGGGTGGAACCCGCCGCGTGAGCCTGACGCGGGCCACGCCCGATGGCACGGTCATCTACTACTACGCGCTCTTTGGCCTGGTTGCGATGATGTCTGCTGAGTTTGCCGCCTTGAGCGTCGTCGATTTGCAACCCAATCTGTCCGGCCTTGGCGCACGTCGCTGCGTGGGCGGCCTTTCCAAGACGGCGTCGCTGTCCGGTATCTTTGTGGGCTCGTGGCTGGTTTCCTTTGCCTCGATGACGATCGCGATCGGCTACGTGCGCTTGGTCGTGGGCGTCGACTTTGGCGGGCGCGAGGGGCTGTGTTTGATGGGCGGCGCCGCTTCCGCGCTTGCCGCCACGGGCTTGGGACTCTTTGTGGGCACGCTTCCCGTTAAGGGCGGCAAGGCGTCCAAGTCGGGCATCCTCACGGGCTTTGCCACCACGTGCGCCCTGTTCGCCGGCCTCTACGGCGAGCCGGCGATGGCGCTTGCCGACGACGTCGCCCGCGCCTGCCCGGCCGAGTGTTGGCTCAACCCCGTCAAGCTTGTCTGCGACATGTTCAACCGCCTGTATTTCTTTGAGGACCTGGGTCCCTTTGCCGTTCGCGCCGGCGCGCTGGTCCTTATGGCGCTGCTGTTCGTTGCCGCCGCCACGCTGATCTTTGGAAGGAGCCGCTATGAGCACCTTTAAGACCGCGCTTCGCATGGCGCTCACACACCCGCTCTATCTGCTCATCTACACGGTGTTCATCTCGCTGATGGGCGTGTTCATCGCGGCTTCGGTGAGTTGGAACTCGTCGCAGCTCACCGAGTACAAACCTTACGACGCCAACGTGATCGTGGTCGACCGCGACGACAGCGATCTTTCACGGGCACTCACCAGGCATCTGGGTTCGCGCTTTGACCTGGTCACGGGCGTCGGCGACGATACGTACGATCTTGCGGACGCGCTCTCCAAGAGCAACAGCGCCAAGGGCAGCGCCGACTGCGTGTTCTTTATCCCGGAGGGGTTTGAGGGCGACCTCGTTGCAGCCGCCCGAGCGGGGGAGTCCCTGCCCAAGCTCGATGTGACCTACGGTGCCGGCACCATGGCGGCAGCGCTTTCGTCTGCCGAGGCCTCGCGCTGGATCTCGCTCGCGGGCGCTGCGGCCGCACTTGAGCCCGCCGCTTCTAATGGCAGCGTCGCCAAGGCCGCCGAGCATGCCGCCGCCAAGCGCGCGGAGGTCGAGATTGAGCAGGTCAAGGTCGACTCGACGGCCGCCGCTACGCTCGAGTCGTATTTCAACTTTGGTGCGTATGCGATTATCTCGTCGGTCATCGTATCGGTGGGGCTGGTGTTCTCGGGCATGAACGAGCCCGAGCGCGTGCGTCGTATGGATGCCGGCCCAATCTCCGAGCGCCGGCGTTCGCTCGCCGTGTTCGCGGCTGCCGCGGTGCTCACCGTCTGCATCTGGCTTGTGTCGAGCATGATGGGCGTCGTGGGCTTTGCTGGCGCGGTCGCCGAGGTTGGCGTGGGCCGCGTGTGCCTGGCGTTGGCAGCAACGTTTGCCCTGGCGTGCACGCCTCTGGCCGTTGGCTTTACGCTGTCGAGCTTGGGCGCGCGCGAGGAGCTGCTCAACGGTGTGGGTAACTTACTCGGCATGCTCATGACGTTTTTGGGCGGCGCCTGGATGCCGCTTTCGATGATGGGCCCAGCCGTGCAGACGGTGGCGCATTTTGTGCCGATGTTTTGGGTGAACGACGCGATCAGCAAGGCGCTTGCCTCGGACCTGACGTCTGCCGTGCTGGGCGACATCGCCTGCGACCTGGGCGTCACCGTGCTCTTCGCCGCCGCCATCGCCGCCGTAGGCCTGGCCCTTACGCGCGCCAAATCCCATGCCTAGCCGTAACCCGTCACTTGGGGACGTTCCTTTTCTGCCGGCAGATAGGGACACTCCTTTCCGCCTAGTCATTGGGGACGTTCTTAAATGACTAGCCATCGGGGACAGTCTATGCCGATTCGCCGGCTCGCCGGCCGGGCTGGCAAGGACTGTCCCCAACTGCTGGGTGGCGAAGAGCGTCCCGGCCTTTGGGGACGTTCCTTTCCTGCCGGCACTTGGGGACAGTCCCGGCACTCATTGGGGACAGACTTAAATTGAACTGCGTCCCGAATCTTGGCCTTCTTTATTAGAAGCGAACACTAGGACGCTT
>CABQJJ010000094.1 GCA_902464485.1 uncultured Collinsella sp.
GAATCGAAGGCGCATCGTCGGAATCGGACGCACCGGGGGCCTCGATGGGCACCGAAGTGTAGGCCGAGGACGATTCCATGGCTTCGAGCACCTCGTCGACGGTCACGCCCAGGTACTCGGCGATTTCCTCGACCTTGGGCGAGCGCTGCAACTCGTTGGTGAGCTTGTCGGTGGCCTGGTTGACCTTAGCCGAGAGCTCCTGCAGACGGCGCGGCACGCGCACGCTCCAGCCCTTGTCACGGAAGTGGCGCTTAATCTCGCCCAGAATGGTGGGCGTGGCAAACGTGGTGAACTCGAGACCACGCTCGGGGTCAAAACGATCAATCGCCTTGAGCAGGCCCAGATAGCCAACCTGCATCAGGTCGTCGAGCGGCTCACCGCGATTCTTAAATTTGTTGGCAAGAAACCTTACCAGGTTCATATGGGACATGACGAGCTGCTCGCGAGCATCCGGATCACCGGTCTCTTTGTAGCGACGAAACAGCTCGCGGGTTTTCTCCTTGTCCCAAGCGGTCTTACCGCTCCGGGAACGTTCGGTCATATTAGATATCCGCCTTGAGGTCGAGGGAAAGCGTCAGGGGCGCCGAAGTCTTTTCGTAGGAATCGCACACGCTCGCCAAAATGAGCTCGGCATACACGGCAGCCTGGTCATCCTCGTCAACAGTGGCCTGATCGCCAAAGGTAAAGGTCATGCCAACGTGAGACTCGTCGACATCGAACCTGATCGTAATGTCATCGGAATCAACCGCCGTGCAGCCAAAGATAAAGGCCTCCTCGGCAGCCATACGGATGTCCTCGATGCGATCGACGGACATAGAGCACAGCGCACCAACGTTGGCGGCCGTCATACGCACCAGGCGGGCCAGACGTGGGTCACCGGCAACGGTCAGCGTAATGGGGCAGGTTGCTTCGCTACTCATCGCAGGACTCCTCGGAGGTCTGGGCGGGGGTGTAGGTGTAATACTGAGTCGGCTTGCCAACAGGCTTCTGGCCATCATCGTCGCCCGCGGCGACCTCGTCCCCGGCTTCGCCAATCAGGACGCGCTCGGTCGGCTGCTCGGCTTCGGCCGCAGCGAAAAGCTTGCGCTCGGCGTCGGCTGCGGGGGCTTTCACCTTATTAAAGAGCTTCTGAACGGCACCTGCCGCAGAATCAGTCACGCTCGACACAGCATTGCTGGCCTCGGCCATGCTGCCCGTAACCTCGGAAATATCGCGGACAACCGCCTCAACCTCGACGAGGTTGGAGGTAAGGGCATCGACGGCCGTCTTGCTCGACTTAAGCAACGGCTCCATCTGGGCAAGTGCCGGCGTAAGCTCGTCGACGGCGCCGTCGAGTTTTGCCACCACCGGCTGAGCCTCGGCAATGGTGTTGTTGAGGTCGTTCACGGTCTTATCGAGCGAGTCGACAACGTTGCGGGTCTTGCGCAGGGTAAGCGCGAGCTCAACGATGGCCCACACGCCGGCAATGGCAAGCACCAGCAGGGCGATTTGAATGGGACTCATATAAGCCTCCCGGAAAAATCGAAATACAGACGCTGTTCATGGTACCCCAAAGAAGGGGAAAGATACCCAAAGGGAATGTGCGTGGTGCCAATGACCTACTTGGGCGCGTTACCGCTCCGGTCGCGTTCGCTTTGCTCCACACGCCACTCTTCCCAGCCGCGGCCCGCAGGCTGCCAGAACGCGCCGCACTCCAACCCCTCGGGCAAATAGCGCTGGTCGACCCAACCTTCGGGATAATCGTGCGGGTATTTGTATACACCGTACTCGTCGCTGCCAGGACGGTGACGATCGCGAAGATAGCTGGGCACCTCGCGCAATCCACTGCTATGGATATCGGCCAAAGCTGCATCGATCGAAGCCTCGCATGCGTTGGACTTAGGCGCCAGGCACACATAGAGTGCAGCCTGAGCCAGGTTAATGCGGCACTCGGGATAGCCAATGACCTCGGCAGACTTAAACGCGGCATGCGCCACCAAAAGCGCCTGCGGGTCGGCGTTGCCAACGTCCTCAGAAGCCTGAATCATAATGCGACGAGCAATAAACTTGGGATCCTCCCCCGCGTCGATCATGCGCGCGAGCCAATAGATCGTGGCATCGGGGTCGCTGCCGCGCATTGACTTAATAAACGCACTGATGATGTCGTAGTGCATATCGCCGTTTTTGTCATACGAAAAGCCGCGACGCGGGTTGGCAATCTTTACGTCATCCACGGTGATGGGATAGCGCTCCCCCGCCGCCGGCGCAGGCGTTCCCTCGGTATCGGGACGCGTGACGGCAATCTCGCTCGCAAGCTCGAGCGTCGTGAGCGCCGAGCGAGCGTCGCCCGCAGCCAGGGTGCAGATGGTCTTAACCGTATCCTCATCGGCCGAGAACTTGCCGTTCAAACCCTGCGGCGCCTCGAGCGCACGCTCAATAAGCGTGGCGATATCCTCGTCCTTTAAATGCTCAAGTTCCACGACGCGACCGCGCGACAACAATGCCGAGTTGACCTCAAAGTACGGGTTCTCCGTCGTGGCGCCAATCATAATAACGGTACGGTTCTCAACTGCATGCAGCAGGGCATCCTGCTGCGACTTAGAGAAGCGGTGAATCTCGTCGATGAAAAGAATGGTGCGGCGGTCGTACGTATTCAGGCGTGTCTTAGCCTCGTCAATCACGCGGCGCAAGTCCTTTACGGTTCCCGTCACGGCGCTGACCTCGACAAACTCGCTCTTGGTATGGTAGGCGATAATGTGGGCCAGCGTCGTCTTGCCCGTACCGGCCGGCCCGTACAGAATCACACTCGATAGCACGTCGTGCTCAATCGCGGCACGCAGCCATGAGCCCTTACCGACGGCCTTTTGCTGGCCCACGTACTCATCAAGCGAGTTGGGGCGCATGCGTACCGCAAGTGGCGCATTCTGAAAGGAACGCTCGCGCGTCGAAGCAGAAAAAAGGTCGTCCATAGCCATCCCGTGCATCAATCAAAAACGTTTTCCACGAACAGTATATCGAAAATATACGAACTACCGTTCGTTAATATAGGTACGGTGCGGAAACTTCAATCCCGGGAACAACTTGCTCGTCAGCTCGCAGAAATAGCCGTCCGTCATACTCGAAATGTAATCCACTACGGTCTGATCTTTTTCGTCCTGCCATGCATAGGTGCGATCGTAGTAGGAAAGCTGCTGCTCAATGCGCGAAATATGGTGCTTAAAGATGTAGGAGGACTCGTCTCCTTCGTTTACATCCTGCAGACAACGGTCATAGAGCTTTTCGAACGCCTCGCGCAGCTCCGCTTCGGAGTCGCCTTCGATGCCGCCCTTGCTATAGATCTTCTCGTAGTTCTCGCGCTTAGCTCGTCGGATCTCCTCGAACAGGTCCTCGCCCATCTCAATGCGCGGCTTACCATAGCTGTGCTCAACGATATCGATGGAAGCGTGCGTGAGGATCCAGCTGTTGTATGCCCCACCCAGGCCGTCGTCAAAGGCGTCGGGTGACAGCAGACCCGCCGCAATGGCGTCTTGGCGATCGCGCCCCACGTAGGCAAGGATATCCGAGATGCGAACCACGCAGCCCTCGAGCGTCATAGGGCGCAGATGCTCAATCACGCTATAACCCGTGGCAATGCAATCCTCAACCGTCTGATCGAACTGGTCAAAGGAGCTCATGTCCGAGAGCTCAAACGCACGCTGCTCGTACTCGCCGTTATGGCACAGCACACCGTCGAGCGTCTGAAGCGACACGTTGCGGCCGTAGAGGGCATCGAGCACGCGGACCGATTGCACGTTATGAACAAAGTAGCGACCCGTGCGTTCGTGATAGATATCGTTAAGGAATCGCTCACCCGCATGGCCAAAGGGCGTGTGGCCCAAGTCGTGGCCCAGGCCAATCGACTCGATCAGATCGCAGTTGAGCCCCAGAGCACGCCCGATGTCGCGAGCAATACGCGAGACAAGCTGCACATGCAGGCCGCGGCGCGACAGATCGTCGTTGCTGCGAAAACTGAAGACCTGCGTTTTGCCTGCATAACGGGTGTATGCGGGCAGATGCAAAATCTTTTCGGTATCGCGCATAAAGGCCGGGCGCATGAGCGTGCCATCGTCTGCGACCCGATCGACACGTCGGATGACCTGGTCGTCACCGCATCGATAGGGATTAATGACACCCGAGGCGCGGTCGGTGGCGATACGCTCGACCAGCTCGGGCGACAACGCCGCAGGAATGCAATCCATACGCGCCTTGATGGCGGCTGTCTGTTGATTGATTGCCATGGCATGCTCCTTAAAAAGGGCGCGCAAACTGTTACAGCGTACTACCCACGAACTCGATTATGGCAAATATCGGCACCAAAAACGGCAGCAATGGCAGGGAGCGCGATTTTGCGATGAGACAAGCGGCGGCAAGGATCAGGAGCGCAACCGCAAACGCAACGACGCCACCCAGAGGATCAAGGGTGCAAAGGGCAAAGAGCGCTTTGGCATCCCCCATGCCAATGCCAGGGGCGTGGCGAACACGACGCCAGAGCGACTCAGTAAGTACAAGAGCAAGGTAGACGATGACCGCAGGACCGGCGTGTTCAAGCGCCGTGTTAACGCCCCTGTCGAGCCAGACGCCTGCAAACGCCGCCAAGGCACACACGCCAGCAAGCTCATTGGGAAACCGCCGCTCACGGGCATCAATCGCCGCGCCGGCAAAGATGCAAATCCAAAACGGGAAATAGACCATCGAAAACCTCCTTGGGCAGCAGCTCAAACGCAAAAACCACCACAAAGCTGCCTGTCCCCTTTGTGGTGGTTTTGATCGTGGTTATTTGGCGCCTTGCATGACCTCGTCGAGGGTAACGCTCACGGCGTGCTGTGTCGGCACCCAGTCGACCTTCAAGAACAGCGCTGCCACCGTAATGGGGATATAGCTGAACATAAAGATCGGGAAGGTAAACAGGTTGGTCACCAGACGCCACTTTTGCGCGCAGTGAATATGCTTGTACTCAAAGATGGTCGTGAGCAACGCCAGGATAAAGAAGGTCTGATACATCATGGCAAAGGTCATAATGAGCGAAGCGGCACACGCCTGCATCTCGACTTCGGTAGCCAAGAAGCCATGCGAAAGACCGCCCACGATCAGGAACGTGGCATTGGCGAGCATCGAAATCAGCGATAGCAGCATACCCGGAGCGATCGTCATAAACATGTCGTAGGCGGCAAAACGATGGTAACGGAAGGTTGATTTGACTAGATGCTTACCGTAGGTAAAGAACACCTGGTAGAAGCCCTTGGTCCAACGCATGCGCTGCTTCCAGGAAGCCTTAAACGTCACAGGCTGTTCGTCAAAGAACTCCGCCGGCGCATAGCCAATGCGAATACCGTGAATGGCGCAGAACGTGGTGAACTGAATGTCCTCGGTCAGCGTGTGGAACTGCCAGCCGTGCATGCCCTCGATAACACTGGCAGAGATAAGGTAGCCCGAACCCGAGACGGCACAGGACGTCTTGCAGATATTACGGGCATTATTGAGAAAGCGCGCCTCGCGCAGATACCAGGTGGCGTTAGCAGACGAAATCCACGAGCTGCCAAAATTCTTGGAATTGCGATAGCTCGTGACCACATGGAAACCCTGGTCAAAGGCATCGTTCATCTTGGACACGTAATCGCGGGCGATGACGTTATCGGCATCGAAGATAAAGTAGCCTTCAAACGTATCGGGATACTCGTTAAGGATGCGGTCGAAACCAAAGTCCATGACCCAGCTCTTACCCTTGCGAGCAAGGTCATTACGCTCATAGACGATGGCGCCGGCCTCACGCGCGAGCTGCGCCGTGTTGTCGGTACAGGCATCGGCGACCACGAAGACCTCGATAAGCTCGGACGGATAATCCTGATCCTTGATGGAGCGAACGAGGTTGGCAATCACGGCCTCCTCGTTATGCGCAGCGATAAAGAAGGCATAGCGATGGAGTTTTTTGGCCTTAGGGGGCGCGACCTCGCCACGAAGAGCGCCAATGACAAAGAAGACCACCTGGTACAGAA
>CABQJJ010000095.1 GCA_902464485.1 uncultured Collinsella sp.
TCTAAGGAGACCTCGATGATCGAAATCACCCAAGTCAACGCGTCGCTCGATGAAGCCGGCGATGAAAAAGCTTGCCTCATCGTTGGCAAGCGAGTCGCCAAACGCGTCCTGCGTTGCAAAGACTCCGAGATCAAGTCCATCGAGCTCCACCGCAAGTCCATCGATGCCCGCAAAAAACGAGACGTTCATTTTATCCTGAGCTTTCGTGTTGAGCTGACGAGCCCAGACATCGAGCAGACAGTGCTCGACAGCGTGGCTGCGCGCGACCGCTCGCGCGTGCGCACGATAGACGACAATGAGCCTTCATTCCCCTTCCCCGTTTCCGGCGCGCCCAAAGAGCGCCCCGTCGTCGTCGGTGCCGGATGTGCTGGCCTTTTCGCCGCACTTACCCTCGCCGAAGCAGGTCTGAAGCCCTTGCTTATCGAACGGGGCGACCCGGCGCTTCGCCGCTCGCAGGCAATAGACCTCTTCCTGAAGGAGCGCATCCTCGACCCCGAGAGCAATATCCAGTTTGGCTTGGGCGGCGCGGGGACTTTCTCGGATGGCAAGCTCAATACGGGAACCAAAAATCCCGCCCATCGCCTTATCCTGGACACCTTCGTCGAAGCGGGCGCACCCCGAGGCATTCTGTGGGATGCCAAGCCGCACATTGGCTCCGACATCCTTCCCACAGTTGTCACCAATATTTCCCAGCGCATCAAACGGCTCGGAGGTGTCGTCCGCTATCGAACGAAGCTCGTTGACATTCGCGCCGACGCGTCCGGCGCCATCACCGGCATCGATGTCCAGACGTCTCAACATGCCGCGACTGAGCAAATCGCCACGAAACACCTTATCCTTGCCTGCGGCCACTCCGCCCGCGACGTATTCGAGCTCCTCAAGGACCACGGCGTAGCCCTCGCGCAAAAAACCTTTGCCATGGGCGCGCGCATCGAACACCCGCAGCGCGATATCGATCGCGCTCAATATGGCTCTTCGGCGGGACATCCCGCCCTCGGAGCAGCCCCCTACAAGCTCGTCGCCCATCTTCCCAACGAGCGCAGTGTGTTCTCGTTTTGCATGTGCCCCGGCGGGCAGGTTGTCGCCGCCTCTTCCGAGCCGGGCCACCTGTGCGTCAACGGCGCCAGTCTCAATGCCCGCAACGGCCGTAACGCAAATGCCGCCTTGCTCGTTAACGTCACGCCCGAAGACCTTCCCAGCGATGACCCTCTCGCGGGCGTTGAACTCCAGTGCGCTTGCGAGCAGGCTGCCTACCGCCTAGGCGGCTCTAACTGGAATGCACCGGCACAGCTCGTCGGCGATTTCCTTGCAAAACGTCCCAGCACGGCATGTGGAAAGGTTAAGCCCACCTATCCGCTCGGTGTGACTTGGACGGCAATTGACGAGGCGCTACCGCAGCATATCGTCGAGTCGCTTCGCCTGGGAATTCCCCTGCTCGGAAAAAAGCTACGGGGCTACGACCGTCCCGATGCCGTGCTTACCGGCGTGGAGACGCGTTCGAGCTCCCCGGTCACCGTCACCCGAGATCGCGCGTGTCACGCCGTGGCGACTCCAGGCCTCTACCCTTGCGGCGAGGGAGCAGGATATGCCGGCGGCATCATGAGCGCCGCTACCGATGGCATCCGGTGCGCCGAAGCCCTGATTGCAGACCTCTAGCACACTAAAGGCACAGGCCCCGAGCTCAACGAGAAGCTCGAGGCCTACACTCTATTTCTTAAATCGCGCGCCCTGGCGTTTTCTACCCGAAGCGAACGTGGAACCCTTGCGGGCCTGCGAACGCAGGCGCTCAATCGTTTCGTCCTCGGACGCGCCCTCGAGCATCGCCCGAATCTGAACGACGGCATCACGCAGGCGCGCCGCCTCCTCAAAGTCCATGGCGGCGGAGGCATTACGCATGTCTTCCTCCATGGTCTCGACGATCCGCACCAGCTCGTCACGCGACAGCCCTTCCAGCTGCTCGGCAAGCGTCCGTTCAGGCGTCACCGTCTCTGGCACCCCGCTCTCGCCGCTTTCATCGGGCGTATAGAACGCACCATGGCCCAGAGAGTCGCCCTTCGAGCGCCCTTTGGAGCCCACGGTCTTTTCAGCCTCGGCAATAAAGCTCGAAATGTCGTTGATGGCCTTACGCACCGTCTTGGGCACAATGTCGTGCTCTTCGTTGTAGGCCATCTGAATCTCACGGCGACGCTGCGTCTCCTCGATGGCCGCTTCCATCGAATCGGTCACGACGTCGGCGTACATGATGACTTCGCCGTCAGCGTTGCGAGCGGCACGGCCAATCGTCTGAATCAGCGAACGGCGGTTACGCAAGAAACCTTCCTTATCGGCATCGAGAATTGCTACCAGCGAGACCTCGGGAAGGTCTAGACCCTCGCGAAGCAAGTTGATGCCAACCAAGACATCGATCTTGCCCTCGCGCAACGTTCGCAGAATCTCGACACGGTCCATCGTCGCCGTATCGGAGTGCATGTAGTTGACCTTAATGCCGGCGTCGAGCAGGTGATCGGTCAGATCCTCGGCCATGCGCTTGGTCAGTGTGGTCACTAGCACGCGCTCCTTGCGGGCCACGCGCTCGCGAATCTCGTCCTCAAGATCGTCAATCTGGCCTCGGACTGGACGAACGTCGATTTTTGGATCGAGCAGGCCAGTCGGTCGAATAATCTGTTCAACATCGTTTTGACTCACGCGCAGCTCATAGTCGCCCGGCGTGGCCGAGACGTAAATGAACTGTGGAATCCTCGCCTCAAACTCATCGAAACGGAGCGGACGGTTATCGAGCGCCGACGGAAGACGAAAACCATGCTCCACCAGCGTCACCTTACGCGAGCGGTCGCCTTCGTGCATGCCGCGGATCTGCGGCACCGTTACATGGCTCTCGTCGATGATACAGAGCATGTCCTTAGGAAAGTAATCGATCAGGGTAAACGGCGGCTCACCCGGCTTACGTCCATCCAGATGGCGCGAGTAGTTCTCGATGCCGTTGCAAAAGCCCATCGTCTCGAGCATCTCGAGGTCATAATCGGTACGTTGCTGCAAGCGCTGCGCCTCGAGCAACTTGTCGGTCGCCTTGAGCTCCGCCACACGCTTTTCGCATTCTTCGCTGATCGATTTCAGGGCCGCCTTGACCTTAGGTTTCTCGGTCACGTAGTGGGAGGCCGGCCACACGGGAATAGCTTCATACTCACGTAGCATTTCGCCGGTAACCTCATCGATCTCGGCAATCAGCTCGACCTCGTCGCCAAAGAACTCAAACCGCAACGGGTGCTCGGCATAGGGCGGATACACGTCGACGACATCACCGCGCACGCGGAAGGTGCCACGTGCCAAATCATAGTCATTGCGGTCGTATTGAATGTCGATGAGCGCGTGGATAAAGTCATCGCGCTCGAGCGGCACCTTCTTATCGACGTTTGGCGCCAAGCCCGCATAGTCCTCGGGAGAACCGATGCCATAGATGCACGAGACCGATGCGACGACGATCACATCGCGTCGAGAAAGCAGCGATGCCGTCGCCTGATGGCGCAGCATCTCGACCTCTTCGTTAATCGAGGAGTCTTTCTCGATATACGTATCACTCTGCGGTACATACGCCTCGGGCTGATAATAGTCGTAGTACGAGACGAAGTAGACCACGGCGTTGTTGGGAAAGAATTCTTTGAGCTCGCTCGCAAGCTGGGCTGCGAGGGTTTTGTTGGGGGCCATGACCAGCGTTGGCTTACCGAGAGCTTCGATGGTCTTAGCCATGGTAAAGGTCTTGCCCGAACCGGTCACGCCAAGCAAAACCTGATAGCGGTCTCCGTCCCTCACACCCTGCACAAGCGACTCAATGGCCTTCGGTTGGGAACCTGCAGGCTCATAGGGAGACACGACCTTAAACGGCACATCAGAGCCCTCAACGCCAAAACGTTTGAGCTCTCCGCCAACACGCTCAACTTCAAAATCCGCCATGGATACTCCTAACTCATACATCTGCAGTATACGCAGGCGGCAGGCATAGTCCTATACGAACTGGTCGGGATAGAGGGTCTTATAGCGAACCCAGGCATTATTGACACGAATCAAATAGGCTTGCGTCTCAGGGAAGGTAATCGCGTTATGGAGCGATGTGTTTTGCTGCGCCCACCCATCGACATTGCCCATTCCGGCATTGTAGGCAGCAATAGCGCTATCCGTCGAGCCATTGAAATATGTCAGCAGGTACGAAAGGTACGCGCACCCAAATTCGATATTCGTAGCGGGGTCATTCAGGTTATCGGCAGAATACTCATCCCCGTCGACAAGGCCCTTGGCGATCATATCCTCAGCGGTTTCGGGCATAAGCTGCATGAGACCTCGGGCGCCCTGGTTTGATTCCGCCTCGGGATTCCAGTTTGATTCTGACTTGATGACGGCACACACCAGATACGGATCGAGATTATGCGAAATACTGGACTGCCTTACATACGCCTCATAGTCAATCGGATAGAGCGGTTTAAAGAAAGCGGCGGGAGCACACGAGTAGACGAGCGAAATAAGGCCGAAGACGAACACAACGGCAAGTGGCGCCACGCGATACCACGTAAAGAAACGTGTCTTAGGCATCGGCCTCCTCCTTATCCGTTACATCCCCAAAGCCATGGCGCGCAAGCCATGCGTCAAGTTGTTCAAAGAGCGAATTATCGCCTGCCGCATTATCGATTACCGTCGTAGCGAGATGGCAAAGCGAAGCCTCATCAGGTTGGCATGCAGAGCGCGCATCAAAATCAGAGGACTCCATACCGCGATGAATGGCACGCTCGCGACGAACTGCCAAAGGAGCACTGATGACCAGAATTTCATCAGCCAGACCAAAAGCATCCTCAAACCCAGTCGGGGCAGAAACCTCGACAACCGCAAAGGGATAACGGGGGGACGAAACCGTGCAGCAAACCGGATCAAGAATCCTCAGTGACAGCTGTTCGATGAGAACCGGATGAACGATGCCGTTGAGCCGCGCAACTGTATCAGGAGAGGCGAAAGCTCGAGCAGCGAGGACATTGCGGCGAATGCCGCCCTCCCCGTCCAGAATGTCCCAGCCGAATTCTTCCGCGAGGGCATTGACGATATCGGAGCCGGGCACATACAGCGATTTGGCAAGCTCATCCAGATCGATAAGCATGGCGCCATGAGATTCGAGATAGCGGCAGGCAGTCGACTTACCCGAAGCAATATTGCCCAAGACAAAAACGGTAAACATCAAGCCCTCCCTAACGCCAATGCGAGTTATTATCGCGCAAATACAAAGCGACCGTTCAAAAAACAGCCAAACAGTAAGAGAGTCAAAAGGAAGAGCCTGTTCATAAGGCACAGCTTGTATATAACGCAAAAAGGGGGAGGCCGCGAGGCCTCCCCCTTATTCATCTCGACGACGGCTCGGTGCCGTCCACCGGTCAGCGGCGCCCTGGCCTCCCACGGGCTGGCCCCGCAGTACTCTCGGCGCGATGGGGCTTAGCTTCCGGGTTCGGAACGGGACCGGGCGTGCCCCCCATGCTCTGGCCGCTGACCGGTGGGCGGCGCCCACCGTTACGGTGTCCGGTGTCTCTCTCACGTGCCCTGGGGGCCGCATGGCGCATAGGGGAGATGACTCGGGGGCATCCTCGTGCCCGGACCGCGCTTTCGAGCGCTCAGTCCCGCGGGCCGCGAGGTGCGGTTCCGGAAGAGCTCGGGCGATTAGTGCGGCTCGGCTGAGGACGTCGCCGCCCTTGCACCTGCCGTCTATCGACCAGGTAGTCTACCTGGGCCCTTACCGGAAGGAGAACTAATCCCTGGAACGGCTTCCCGCTTAGATGCCTTCAGCGGTTATCCGCGCCGCACGCGGCTACCCGGCCGTGCCGTTGGTCGACAACCGGTTCACCGGAGGTGCGTCCACCCCGGTCCTCTCGTACTGGGGGCAGCCTCCATCGATTCTCCTGCGCCCACGGAGGATAGGGACCGAACTGTCTCACGACGTTCTGAACCCAGCTCGCGTACCGCTTTA
>CABQJJ010000096.1 GCA_902464485.1 uncultured Collinsella sp.
TCTCGCCGTACCACTTACGCTGCTTATCGAGGACGTTGTACAGATACGAATCGGCACAGAGCGTGGCCTCCTGACCCAGATAGCCCTGAATATAGCCACCGCCCGGGTTGGTGAACGAAGCAAAGGCGAGCACGGCCATGTCGCAGAACTGCGCGTAGCCACGACCGTTATCTAGAATGACCTGCGTGGCAGAGGCGTCGAGCACGGTGACCTCGGGCAGGACCGGAGCGGGTTCCTCGATGGTCTCCCCGGCAACCTCAACGTCGACCGCGGCCTCGTCCTCGGCGGCCTCAGCCTCAACAGCCTCCACAGTCTCTTCCTCGGCGTCCTGCTCCTCGGCAGCCGCCGCTTGGGCCTTGGCCCTCATCGCCGCGACAAATCCGTTAGGCATGCCATCGAACTCGCGCACGCCGGCAAGCGAGCGCTCGATATCCTTGGCACATGCCTCGGACATACCCGCCACATGGCGCTCGGCGGCCTTGGCACGCGCCTCGCGCTTGGGATTGGGTTGCCCCGATCGATTGGACCTACGAGAACGGTTCCTGTTGTCGACGTCTGCCATAAGTGGTCACCTTTCCTGTCGCTGCCGCTATCGGCTTTTCCCATCCATGATACCCCGCCGCATACAAAAAAGACGGCCCCAAAGGACCGCCTTTCGCATCGTTTTACCGTGTCCGGCAGGAAGCGTCGCAATGCCGCGCTTTAATCGCGACGGCCGAGGATGTTCAGAATGCGCAGGAACACGTTGATAATATCCACGAACAGGTTAGAGGCCATAAGCACGGCGTTGGGTAGCGTGGGCGGCACCGTCGTGGCCACATAGGTGTCGTAGCCAATAAAGCCGGCGAACACCACGATCACGATCAGGTCGGTAACAGTCTGCGAAACGCCCATGAACATCAGCACGATCTCGACCAAAATCGTGGCAAGCAGAATGCCAAAACCAATGCCATACACACGCTGGAAAAACTTGGGGAAGGTCACGCCCAGCGCGCCAAAGACAAAGGTGATGGCGGCGGTGGCGATAAAGGCGGTGTTGATGGTGGGCAGGTCGTAGTTGGCAAGGCCAAACGACGCGGTCAGGCCAAAGGTGCTCGCAAAGATTGCGTAGCCCGTGAGCGACAGGCCCACAGACTGCTTACCCGAGGCGGCCGACATCATGACGATGCCGACAATGGTCAAAATAAACGAACCAAAGACCAGCGGCAGGGCGGCACCGCTCATCATCATGCGGGCAAACGACATGGTGCTCGTAAAGTAGGCGCCGGCGCCCATGGCGCAAAAGCCCAAGAAGATCAGGGCAGACATGGCAAGGTTGTACGCACGCGGCGACATCTCCTTGGCGCGACTTACACCGGTCTCGATGGGGCTGTTCTGATAGCCCTGGATATCGTTCATACTTTTGTCCTTTCAAAAAGCGCCACAAATGTCAGCGCCGTAGGTGACAAGATTCCTACCATTGTACCCGAATGTCGCGCGCTCTTACCTGCGACGCTCGCCCTCGAGCGTGCGGTCAAACGCCCAGACCCACCAACGCATCACGTGCGACTGCGAGCCGTCCGCCCGCCCGCACGCCTGGTCTTCCAGATACAGTTCGGTCGCATGTCCGCCAAAACGAACCTTATAGGTTGCCATACGAATACCGTGAACCGTCAGGCCAAAACCGGTAGACGAGACAATCTCGTCAATCGTAAAGCAGCGACCGTCGACCCAGCAGACGGTAACCGGCACAACTTGCCCGCCCGCGAGGATGCGGGCCACGACGTCCACATACTGCTTGTGCACGCGTCGAGTTTTGCCATCTGTCTGTCGATATTCCATACCCCTTATTATCGAACGCATGTTTGCATATTGTAAAGCGAACAGACTGTGGTTTTGGAGTGTCGGAGCGTGCGCACGTGTCCGCATGGCGTATTAGCAAAAAGAACGACCACGGTCAACAGGGCTAATATTCAATGTTAGTGCCAAAAAATTCACTTCTCCCATCAGAACTCCGTAAAGAAACCCGCAGGAGGTGATACGATTTACCATGTTTTTGTAACGTGTCTACAAACTTCGAGAAAGCCCATACATGGACGTAACGTTCTCAGCCTTCCTCGGCCAACTTGTGTCGAACCCAGTCCTTGCCGTCACCGTGATCCTCGCGCTCGGCGCCATCTTCGTCAACGGATGGACCGACGCGCCCAACGCCATCGCGACCTGTGTCACCACGCGTTGCATGCCCGCCCGCGCCGCCATTCTCATGAGCGCAGCGTTCAACTTCTTGGGCGTACTCATCATGACGCACTTCAACGCCAGCGTTGCCAACACCATCTCGCATATCGTCGACTTTGGCGGAAACAGCACTATGGCACTCGCTTGTCTATGCGCGGCGCTGTTTTCCATCGTCGTCTACGGTGCCACGGCATCGCGTTTTGGCATCCCCACCTCGCAGAGCCACAGCCTCATCGCAGGCCTGACCGGTGCCGCCATCGCCCTCGGCGGCGCAAGCAGCGTCAATGTTCACGAGTGGATGAAGGTCATTTACGGCCTGGCGCTCTCCATTGGCTTGGGCTTTGTCATGGGCTGGATCCTGTGCAAGCTCGTCTCGATTCTTTTCGCCGCCGCCAACAGGCGACGTGCCAACGTCTTCTTTAAATATGCTCAGATCGCGAGCGCCGCGGCCATGAGCTTCATGCACGGCGCGCAGGATGGACAGAAGTTCATCGGCGTGCTCTTTTTAGGCGTGGCCTTCGCCAACGGCCAGACTAGCGTCGGCGACGCGGGAATCCCCATCTGGATTATGCTGCTGTGCTCGGCCACCATGGGCATCGGCACCAGCGTAGGCGGCGAGCGCATCATCAAGTCCGTCGGCCAAAGCATGGTCAAACTCGAGAAGTACCAAGGCTTCTCCGCCGACTTGGCAGGCGCTGCAAACCTGCTGCTTGCCACGCTAACCGGTATCCCCGTGTCCTCCACCCACATTAAGACCTGCGCCATCATGGGCGTCGGCGCCGTCAAGCGCCTCTCAGCCATCAACTTCGGCGTGGTCAAGGACATGATGTTTACGTGGTTCTTCACCTTCCCCGCCTGTGGACTCATCAGCTTTGTCATGGCCAAGCTGTTCATGATGTTCCTCTAGCCACACCGAGCGTCCATCCGGACTGCAATGCTTCACCCACCCGTCTTCGCCTCGAAAGGACCCACCCATGGCAAAGAAACCCGATTCGTTCTACTTCGATAACTACGTCGCCTGCGCCGACCTCGCCGTTCAGGCAGCCGAGCTGCTCACCAAGATTTTTGAGAACTTCGACCCCACGCAAATCCATAACATGCTCGATAAGATGCACGCAATTGAGCATGCGGCAGACAAGAAACACCATGAGCTCGAAGACGCCCTGCTCACCGCTTTTATCACCCCGCTCGAGCGTGAGGATTTGGACCTGATGAGCTGCTCGCTCGATACCGTACTCGACCGCATCGAAGGCGTTGTACAGCGCGTCTACTTCACCAACATCCAGAGCATCCACCCCGATGCCATCGTCATCGCCCACAAGGTGACCGATGCCTGCCGCGCCATGAAGGACCTGATGGTTGAGCTGCCCAACTACCGCAAGTCCAAGACCCTGCGCGAGCTGGTCATTCAGATCAACACCATCGAATCCGAGGCCGACGAACTCTACATCAACGCCATGCGCAACCTACATGTCAACGGCAAGGACCCGCTCGAGGTCATCGCCTGGCGTGACGTGTACGCCTTCCTGGAGTACTGCGCCGACTGCTGCGAGAATGTGGCCGATGTTGTGGATTCGATTGTCATGAAGAACAGTTAATTGGGGGTACGTGTCCCGGCGGCGAAGGGCCGGCCACGGTTTGCTTTCTCACTCCGGCTGCGTAGCAGAGTCGTTCGAAAGTAAACCGTGGCCGGCCCTTCGCCTTACGTACCACCATTGGGAACCTTGGCTGATAGCTTGAATGTAATTGGGTCTTGGCTGATGTGACCTTTTATGCCCGAATGGATACTTTGGGGCTGTGATGGGCGTTTGGGTGGATGGGGCTTTGGGTACCCTTTGTTTTGCATTTGGATTGATTTGCTGACTTTGGAGGGTTTGGTTATGTCGTATTTGGATTTGGCTCGGTCTCGGTATTCTTGTCGTGAGTTTGAGGATCGTTCTGTTGAGCAGGCTGTGGTGGATGCCATTGTTGAGGCGGGACGTATTGCTCCTTCTGCTTGCAATAATCATCCAACCCGTGTGATGGTGTTGGATACGCCTGAGCTTCTGGAGAAGGCAGCTGCTTGTCAGCCTCGGTTTGCTCGTAATGGGTCCATCTTTGGCGCTCCGCTCATCTTCCTCATTTGCAGCGTTACCGATAATGCTTGGGTGCGTCCGTATGACCAGATGAACTCCAGCACTATCGACACCTCGATTGTTTGCGATCAGATGATGATGGAGGCCGAGGAGCAGGGCCTGGGAACGTGCTGGGTGTGCCATTTTAAGCCCGAGGTAGCCAGTGAGCAGTTCAACCTGCCCGAGGGCGTCTATCCCTATCACATGCTCGTCTGCGGCTATCCCGCCGCCCACATCGCCGACCCCGAGCAACGCGAGGCCCGCACCATTCCCCTCTCCGATTTCATCCTTAAGTAGTTTATTGGGACATGCCTTAACATTTACCTTTGGCCTCCAACCGGTCCGCCGGGCTCTGCGCCACCAGGCGCAGGGCTCGGCGTATTGTTTGCAGTCACAAAAAAAGGAGCCCGCAAGTGCGAGCTCCTCTCAGAGACACTAGATTCTAGCTCTGGTGCTAATCCAAATCGTCGGCAGCGAAGTTATCGATCGGGGCGAAGGGATCGGCCACGGGAATGACCGGCTCGGCGACAGGCAGCGGCTCGGCTGCGGGCATCGTCACCGCGGGAGAAGCAGCGGAACCGACCGGCGTGGAAGCCATGAGATCGGCCGGGAAGGAGTTCTGCGCATCGTCCATAAAGTGCTGGATGAGCTTAAGGTACTCGGCCTTGAACTCCTCGCGAGAAGCCTTCAGACGGTCAATCTCCTCGAGCTCGGCCTGCTTCTCGGTCAAAGCCTGGCGAATGACCTCACGGGCCTTGGCGTCGGCCTCGTTGCGGATGCGGTCAGCATTCTCGTTGGCATCGTTGACGATGCTCTCGGCGGTCTGTTGGGCAGCGATCAACGCCGCGGAAATCTGGCGCTCCTGAGCGGAGAAGTCGGGTGCGGGAGCGGCCACAGGAGCGGCGGGCACGGCCTGCGCGGCAGCATCCTGAGCCTGAACAAGCTGAGCCTGCGTATCGGCAAGCTGCTGCTCAGTGGCGGTCAGACGGCCCTTGAGGTCCACGATCTTCGCCAGCATAGCGTCAACCTCGGAAGACAGCGTCTCCAGAAAGACATCGACCTCGGCGGGATCGTAGCCACGCTTGGCCTCAGAGAAGGTCTGAGCCTGAATGTCAGCAGGGGTAATAGCCATAACAAGTTCTCCTTTATCTTCGCCTTGGCGCCGTGCGCCCGACATGAGTTACTAAGCCAGTTCTATACGAGTATACCTATAAGAAGCTGCAGAACCAGCTTTTGCACCAACTGCAACGCAATAATCGCAACGACCGGCGAAAAATCGATGCCGCCCATCGGCGGGATAAACCGGCGGAACAGATTGAGCCACGGGCCGCACACGCTATCGAGGACGGCAGCGATATCCTGCAGCAATCCGCCCTGCTTCATGGGAATCCACGTCATAAGGCAGTAAACCACGATGAGCGTGGAGTAAAAGTTGAACAGCGTATTGA
>CABQJJ010000097.1 GCA_902464485.1 uncultured Collinsella sp.
GGCGGCTTTGTAAAGCCGTTTGGCCCCACCCGCATAGCGGGTGGTTTCTGATGCGGCGCGCTGCGCGCCCCGCACAGGCTAAAGCCTTTAACAAAAACGGGTGGTAGCCGGCACGGCTACCACCCGTTTGTCTCATATCCGGCTCGAAGTAGGCCAACTACTTCTTGATGCCGCGTCCTAGACGCTTGGCGACCGATGCCACGGCCTCCTCGCTCACCGAGCCACAGCTCACGCAGCCGTCATGGGCGCGCATCTGTCCGGTGACCTCGTCCATCGCGAGCGGCGCCACCTTCTCGAGCTTAAAGCCCTTGCCAGCGCGCATATTTTCCTTGGCAACGCTGATCATGAGCTTAATGCGGTTGAGCTGGTTAACCTCGGACGCACCGGGATCGTAGTCCACCGCGACGATGTTGCTCTCGGGGTGCTGACGTCGCAGCTCCTTGATCACGGCCTTGCCCACCACGTGGTTGGGCAGGCACGCGAAGGGCTGCGTGCAGATGATGTTGGGCGCGCCATGGTCGATCAGGTCGAGCATCTCGGCCGTGAGCAGCCAGCCCTCGCCCATGTTGTTGCACACCGAAAGCACCGTACGGGCCTTGTCAGCCATGGTGCCAATGCGCTCGGGTGCCTCAAAGCGCTCGGACTTCTCGAGCAGCTCCTCCACCGGTGTACGCATCCAGTCCACGAGTTTGATGAGCGCCTGCATACCAGCGCGCGTAGTGGCAGAGCTTCCCAGCTCGTCCTTCTGCAGCTCGGCATTGCTCATGGAGTACAGGAAGAAATCGAGCAGCCCCGGCACCACGGCCTCGCAGCCCTCGCGCTCGATCACGTCGACCACGTGGTTGTTGGCCGTCGGATGGAACTTGACTAGGATCTCACCGACCACACCGACACGCGGCTTGGTGCCCTCGCCTACGAGCGGCATGGTGTCGAACGCGCGGATGGCCTCGCGGCACAGCTTGGTGTAGTTGTGGCGGTTGAACTTGGGCGCCAGCTTGCGGGCTCGTGCCATGTACTCCTCGTAGAGCGCGTTGGCAGCACCGGACGTGGCCTCGTACGGGCGGCAGCGATAGAGCATCTGCATCATCACGTCGCCAAAGAGTACCGCGTAGACTGCCTGCTTAAGCAGCGCCGGCGTAATCTTAAAGCCGGGGTTGTCCTCGCCGAGCGCCACGGCCGAAAGCGAGATCACCGGAATCTCGGGGTGGCCGCTCTCGCGCAGGGCCTTGCGGATGAGCGCGATGTAGTTGGTGGCACGGCAGCCGCCGCCAGTCTGGCTGATAACCACGGCCGTCTTGGACAGGTCGTACCGACCGCTCTCGATGGCCTCCATGATCTGGCCCGTCACCAGGATCGACGGATAGCAGATGTCGTTGTTCACGTAGCGCAGGCCGGCCTCGACGGCATCGTGATCGGTCGAGGGCAGCAGCTCCAGGTTATAGCCGGCACCGCGGAACACCTCTTTGACCAGGTCAAAATGAATCGGCGCCATCTGCGGGCACAGGATGGTGTAGCCCTCGTCGCGCATCTGCTCGGTAAAGGGCACCTTGGGCCACGCGGTCGAAGCGCTCTCGCGCTGAGCCTCAAACGTGTACTTGCGGCTCGCGAACGCGGGGGCATCCGTGGAGGGCGCCACCGGCGCGGCATCGCCCTGCTCGTAGGCCTCGCCCGCGGCCGTGGCCTCGGCCAAGCGCTCGGCCTCCTGGTCCTTGAGCGCGGCCATGAGCGAGCGGATGCGGATGCGCGCGGCGCCCAGGTTGGACACCTCATCGATCTTGAGCACGGTGTAGATCTTGCCGCTGGCCTCCAAGATCTCCTGCACCTGGTCGGTGGTCAGGGCGTCCAAGCCGCAGCCGAAGGAGTTGAGCTGGATCAGGTCCAGGTCGTTGCGCATCGTCACAAAACGGGCGACGGCGTACAGGCGGCTGTGGTACATCCACTGGTCGACGACGCGAATCGGACGCTCGGGCTTCACCAGATGCGCAAGCGAATCCTCGGTAAAGACCGCAAAGCCAAAGCTCGAGATAAGCTCGGGCAGGGCGTGGTTGATCTCGGGGTCGTTATGGTAGGGACGGCCGGCGAGCACAATGCCGTGGCCACCGTGGTCCTCGACCCACTTAAGAGCCTCCTCGCCCATGGTCTGGATGTCCTCGTGGAAACGCGCGTCGGCCTCATAGGCAGCGTTGACGGCGGCATCGACCTCGGAGCGCGTGATTTTAGGACCGCGCACGCGACCGCGACCGGCTTGCGAATCGGCCACGCGGTCGACGGCAAGCACCTGATACAGGCGGCGCTTGAGCTCGGTCTTATCGTGATACGGCACAAACGGATACAGGAACTCGATGTTCTGCTCGCGGATCTCGTCGATGTTGAGTGCCAACGCCGTGGGGTAGCTCATGACGATGGGGCAGTTGTAACAGTTGCCAGCGGTCGGATCCTCCTTGCGCTCCCAGCGCACGCACGGCATCCAGATAAAGTCGACATCGCGGTCGATAAGGTTCATCACATGGCCGTGGCTCATCTTGGCCGGGTAGCACACGCTCTCGGACGGCATGGACTCGATGCCCGCCTGGTAGGTCTTCTTGCTCGACTGGTCGGACAGCTGCACGCTAAAGCCCAAGCGCGTAAAGAACGCGTGCCAGAAGGGGTAGTTCTCGTACATGTTGAGTGCGCGCGGGATGCCGACGGTGCCGCGCGGGGCCTCGTCGGGGCTCAGGACCTCGCGGTTAAAGAGCAGCTCGTTTTTCTTTTTGAAGAGGTTGGGGGCCTCGGTCTTTTGCTTTTTGTGGCCGGCGCCCTTCTCGCAGCGGTTGCCGGTAATGAAGCGCCTGCCGCCGCCAAAGTCGTTGACGGTAAGCTGGCAGTTGTTAGAGCAACGGCCGCAGCGGACATGCTTTTGCGTCACGGTGAGGTGCGCGATGTCCTCGGCAGAAAGAATGGTCGAAGTGCCGTCGGCGCCGGCGCGATCGCGGGCGAGCAGGGCCGCACCGTAGGCGCCCATGCAGCCGGCGATGTCGGGGCGCACGGCATGAACGCCGGTGAGCTGTTCAAACGCGCGCAGTGTCGCATCGGACATAAAGGTGCCGCCTTGGACGATCACCTGGCTGCCGATTTCCTTGGGGTCACGCAGCTTAATGACCTTGAACAGGGCATTCTTGATGACGGAATAGGACAGGCCGGCCGCGATGTCGCCCACCGTGGCACCTTCCTTTTGCGCCTGCTTGACGCGCGAGTTCATAAAGACCGTGCAGCGGCTGCCCAGGTCGACCGGGGCCTTGGCATGGATGGCGGCATCGGCGAACGCGCGCACGTCCATGTTCATAGACACGGCGAAACTCTCGATAAAGCTACCGCAACCCGACGAGCAGGCCTCGTTGAGCATGATGTGCTCGATGACGCCGTCCTTGACGCGCAGGCACTTCATGTCCTGGCCACCAATGTCCAAGATGAACTCGACACCGGGCAGGAATGCCTTGGCGCCGCGCAGGTGCGCAACGGTCTCGATCTCGCCGGAGTCGGCCTTGAGGGCCTCGATGAGCAGCGCCTCGCCGTAGCCCGTGGTGGTCACGTGGCCGATGGTGCAGCCCGCGGGGATGTGGTTGTAGAAATCGGCCATGATGACCTTGGCCGTGCCCAGGATGTCGCCGTTGTTGTTGCCGTACCAGGTGTGCAACAGCTGGCCGTCCTCGCCCACGAGCGCGGCCTTCATGGTGGTGGAACCGGCGTCGATGCCAATGAAAACGCGACCGGTGTAGCCTTCGAGCTTGCCCTTGGGGACGACCTCGGTGTCGTGGCGAGTCTTGAACTCGGCAAAGTCCTCGTCGGTGGCAAAGAGCGGATCCAGACGCTCGACCTCGGCGCCCTGCGTGTCACCCAGGGCATCGATAGCCTCGATAAGCTGCGGGAACGTGCTGAGCTTATTGGACTCGTGAGCCATGGCAGCGCCGCTCGCCACAAACAGGTGAGCGTTTTGGGGCACGATACGGTGCTCCTCGTCCAGGTTGAGCGTGAGGTAGAAGCGGTGGCGCAGCTCGGACAGGTACTGCAGCGGGCCGCCCAGGAAGGCGACATTGCCGCGGATGGGACGACCGCACGCCAGGCCCGAGATGGTCTGGGTCACGACGGCCTGGAAGATGGAGGCGGCCACGTCCTCGGGGCGGGCGCCCTCGTTGAGCAGCGGCTGGACGTCGGTCTTGGCAAAAACGCCGCAGCGGCTGGCAATGGGATAGATGGTGGTGGCGTTGGCCGCGAGTTCGTTAAGGCCGCTGGCATCGGTGTGCAGCAGGGTTGCCATCTGGTCGATGAACGCGCCCGTGCCGCCGGCGCAGGTGCCGTTCATACGCTGCTCGATGCCGTTGTCGAAGTAGATGATCTTAGCGTCCTCGCCGCCCAGCTCGATGGCGACGTCGGTGGCCGGGATGAGGGTCTCGACGGCACGCTTGCTAGCAATGACCTCCTGGACAAACTCCAGGTCGAGCCACTGGGACAGCAGCAGGCCGCCCGAGCCGGTAATGGCGCAGGTCATCTGGGCCGTCGGCAGCACCGTCGCGGCGCCCTCGAACAGGTCGCGGGCGCAGGCGCGGACGTCGGTGTGGTGGCGCTGGTACTTGGCGTAGACGATCTGGTTGTCGTCGTTGAGCACGGCGAGTTTAACGGTGGTGGAGCCCACGTCGATGCCCAGGTGCAGGTTGCCACGAGCGTTCTCGGGGTTGAAGATCGCGCCTTCGGGGGCGTGGGCGGCGGTGACGCCTGCGGGATCGGCGGCGGTGGAAGGCGCGGGCGCGTTGGCAGCCTCGCTAGCGGCGGACGCCTCCCCTGCCGCGTTCTTGGCATCGGCAACTGCCTCGGCAACTTTCTCAGCAGCCGCGGTCGCGGCCTTCTGCGCGGCGTCCACCACGGCGGGTGCAGCCTCACGCGCGGCAGCGACCATACGGCCCTTTATGCCCTCGACGAGTTTGCTCATTGTCTCTCCTCTTAGTTGTTGGACTCGACGGCTGCGGCGGTGTCGGCCGCGTCCTCGAGCTGCAGGTTCAATAGCTTCATGCCGTATTCCGGCACATTGATATCGATGGGTTGGCCATACAGGTCACCAGGGCGCACAAAAGCGAGCACCGTCATAATGCGCGCCATGGCCTCGGGCGATTCGGTGAGCCCACGCTCAAACCAGCGCTGAATCAGGCCGACCTCGGCACTCACGACGTAGGTGACGTAGTAGTCAAAGAACGTGCCCAGCGCCAGGCCCAAAATGCCCGTCTGCGCACGCGGCACCACAGCCTCACGCGCGGTGTCGATGATCCTTTTAATGAAAGCCTGGTCGCCGCCCGGACCCAGCAGCGCACCGATTAAGTCGCGGTTGGCCGCAAGATAACGCAGCAGATCAACCGAACCAGGCGCCGGCTCGAGCTCATCGATGTTGTGATAGAGATCAGGCAGCTGAGCTACGGTGATGAGCTCAATGCGCTCACGGATCTCGGCCAGCAAGCCGTCCTCGATTTGATTGATAAAGTCGGGGATATCGCGGTAATGCGAATAGAACGTGCGGCGCGTAAGGCCAGCGCGCTCGGTGAGCGACGCGACATTAATGCGCGAAAGGTCGCCGCTTTCGGCAAGCTCGTCGGCAAGCGCCTGGCGAAGGGCGCGCTGCGAGCGAAGGGATCGGCGGTCGCATTTCTCGAGCTGGGACAAACGTCCTCCTTGTTACTCAGTCTGCGCGCTATTGCACAGTGCGAGTATTATTGCACACCGTGTGCATCAACACGTAAAGGCAATATTT
>CABQJJ010000098.1 GCA_902464485.1 uncultured Collinsella sp.
GCCGGCGATAATGTGGGCGGCGTCGGCCTCGCGGCGCTTGGTCGCGGTCTCGTCACGGCCGGGGGCGCGGCGGTCAAGGAAGGCTTGTAGCGCTTCCTGGTCCACGGCGATGCCCGCCGGAATGCCGTCGAGCGAGCAGCCGATGGCGGGGGAGTGTGACTGACCAAAAATGCTTAAGCGCAAGACGTTGCCAAAGGTCGAGGACATGCTATTCCTCCTCGAGCGTGACCTTGCCGCCCAACAGGCGGTAGTGGTCAAAGAAGTCGGGATAGGACTTGTTGACGGCCTCGGCGCCGTGGATCACGACCTCGCCGGTGGCGCGACTCGCGGCGATGGCAGCCATCATGGCGATGCGGTGATCGTTGTGCGAATCGACCTCGCCGCCGGTAAAGGCGTCGACGCCCTTGATGATGAGGTCGTCGCCGGCAATACGCACCTGCGCGCCCAGCGCGCAGAGCTCGTGGGTGGTGGTGGCCAGGCGATCGGATTCCTTGATGCGCAGGCGGGCGCAGTCGCGGATGAAGGTGCGACCTTGCGCCAGCGATGCCACGGCCGAGATGACGGGCACTAGGTCGGGAATGTCGTGGGCGCTCATTTCAAACCCGGCGAGCTTGTCGGACTGGACGGTGGCGGCGTTGGTGGAGCGTACGATGCGGGCGCCAAAGCGCGAAAGCGCGGCGAGTACGTTACGGTCGCCCTGTGCTGAGCTCAGCGACACGCCCTCGACGGTAATGGGGTCGGTGCCGATGGCGCCGGCGCACAGCCAAAAGGCGGCGTTGGACCAGTCGCCCTCGACGGCTACGCTGCCGGGCGTGCGGTACGAGCCGCTGCTCACGCGGAAGTTCGTGACCTCGGGCTGGCCGTCCTTGGCCGGAATACGCTCGACGTTGACCTCGACGCCAAACGCCTTCATGGCCTGGATGGTCAGGTTGATATAGGGGCGGCTCTCGATCAGGCCGGTCACCTGTACGCAGGAGGGCTGAGCCAGCAGCGGGGCGGCCAGCAGCAGGCCCGAGATGTACTGTGAACTCACATTGCCCGGCAGGATGAACGTGCCCGGGCGCATGCGGCCGCTCGTCTTGAGTGGAAAGCCGCCCAGACCCTGCAGGTCGCAGCCGGCGGCGATGATCTCGTCCGAGAGCGGGGAGAGCGGGCGAGCGCCCAGATGGCCCTGGCCCACAAAGGTTGCCTCTGCGCCCAGCGCGCAGGCGACGGGCAGCATAAAGCGCAGCGTAGAGCCGCTTTCGCCGCAGTCGAGCGTGCCACCGGCAAGGGCCTTGAGCAGGCCAAACTCAACACTTTTCATGGTGGGGTGGACCTGGAAGCCGTCCTCGACGGTCTCGATGCGAGCGCCCAGGGCCGTAAGGCAACGCACCGTGGCATCGATGTCGGCGCAGGTGGTGTTGCAGGTCACGTGCGTTTCGCCGTTGGCGAGCGCGGCGCAGATGATCAAGCGGTGCGCCATCGATTTGGATGCGATGGCGGGAACGGTGCCCTTGAGTGGGGACGGAGTGATGCGGGCTAGCATACGGAGGCGTCTCCCTTCTGGCCGAGGCCTTCGGCAATGAGTTCGTGGAAGGTGGAAAGCGGCGTGCGGTCGATGCTGCAACGACCAATGTCGTGCGGAATCACGAGGTCAATAGAGTTACCGGCGCGTTTTTTGTCATGGAGCGCCTCGGCAAAGACAGCGTCGGCGTCCAAATCGCAGTGGGTCTTGAGGCCATGGCGGGCGCAGAGTTCCTCAATGCGTGCGGGCAGCGCGGCATCGCAAATGCCATGTAGCGCTGCGGCGCGTGTGATGATGCCCATGCCGATCGACACGCAGTTGCCGTGGCCGAGCTCAAAGTGCTCGCAGGCCTCGACGGCGTGTCCGGCGCTGTGTCCAAAGTTGAGGAGCTTGCGCTGATTGGTCTCGCGCTCATCGGCAACGACCACGGCGCGTTTAATGTCGATATTGCGGGCGATGATGAGCGCCACACGGGCCACGTCCTGGTTGAGGAGCTCCAGCGTGAGTGGGGTTTTCTCGAGCTCGGTGAAGAGCTCCGGGTCGGCGATCACGGCGTGCTTCACGACCTCGCCGCAGCCGTCGGCGAACTGCTCGGGCGTGAGGGTGGCCAGGCATCCCACGTCGGCAATAACCACACTCGGCTGCCAAAAGGCTCCGGCGAGATTTTTGCCGGCGGCCAGATCGATGGCCGTCTTGCCGCCCACCGACGAGTCCACCATGGCGAGCAGGCTCGTGGGGATTTGCACAAACTTGCAGCCGCGCATGTAGGTGGCGGCCACAAAGCCGGCTACGTCGCCCACGACGCCGCCGCCGAGTGCCACGATCACGTCGGAGCGCGTGAGCTCTTGCTCGGCCACAAACTCTAGAATGTTGACGTAGGTCTCGGCACGCTTGTGGGCTTCGCCGGCTTGGAAGGTGCAGATGCTCACTTCGTAGCCTGCGGACTCCAGGCTTTGCTTGACGGGCATCTGGTAGAGCGGACCCACATTGGTATCGGTCACGATGACGGCTCGCGTGCCGCCGGCGGTGGCACGAACGATCGGTCCGGTCTGCTCAAGCAAAAACGTACCGACATGTACCTGGTAGGGGCGTGCGGTATCGATATCGATGGTAATCGCCATAAGCTGTGGTCCTTTCGACCTGGCGTGTTGGGTGTACTAGTTGCTTGCCTCGTCGTCTAAGGCACGCTTGATGCGGTCGCCCTCGGCAAGGAGGTTCTCCAGATGCCGCTGGTCGCGGTTCTTGAGGGCGCGGCTGTAGGCTTCGAGTGCCTCGATCAGATGGTCGATCTCGAAGGCGAGCGCGTCGGCGTCGTCGATCATGAGCTCGGACCACATCTGGGGGTTGAGGTGTGCCACGCGGGTGAGGTCGCGGTAGCTGCCGGCAGAAAAACCGTGGTGAACCTGGGCGGTAGGGCTTTTAACGTAGGCGTTTGAGACGACGTGAGCGAGCTGACTCGTAAAGGCGATCACGCGGTCGTGCTCGGCGGCGCTGGTCACGCTGAACTTGCCAAATCCCAAGGGGCGCACCATCTCGCGCACCTGGCCCAAGAGCTCAAGCTTAAGCGCATCGTCTACTGCAGGCGGAACGAGCACGAGCGGCGCATCCTGGAACAGGTCGGCACGGGAGTGGGCGTAGCCCGAGAACTGCGTGCCCGCCATAGGATGTGCGCCTACAAAGTAAAAGCCGTGCTCGCGGGCAAGCTCAAAGGCACGCTCGCACACGATGCCTTTGACGCCCACGGTGTCGATCACCACGGGGCCCATGATGGCGTCGGTGTCGGTGGCGTCGGCGAGTGCCTGGGCGTGCGCCTCGAGCCACTCGATGCAGGCCTCGGGGTAGCAGGCCAGGACGATGATGTCGCATTCGCCGAGCGTCTCGTCGTTGAGCTCGCCGGCGACGGTGCCCATGCTGGCGGCCGTCATGACGTCATCGTCGGGGTCCCAAGCTAGCACGCGGACGCCCGCCTGCGCATAGCCGCGGGCAAAGCTGCCGCCGATGAGGCCCAGGCCCACGATGCCGGCGCATTTGGGGCCGCCCTGGTTAACGCGCGCGTTTCTCACCGTACCCATGGGTTACTCCATGGTCTCTTGGCAGACGACCTCGCGGATGGCGCGGATGCGGCGCATGGTGTCGTCGAACTGGTCGGGGGTGAGGGCCTGAGCGCCGTCGGACCATGCGCGGCTGGGCTCATCGTGGACTTCGATCTCCAGACCGTTGGCGCCGCAGGCGGTCGCCGCGAGTGCCATAGGCTCAACGTAGCGGGTGTAGCCGGTGGCGTGGCTGGGGTCGGCAACGACGGGCAGGTGCGACAGGTGGTGCAGCACCGGCACGGCGTTGAGGTCGAAGGTGTTGCGGGTGCGGGTCTCGAAGGTGCGGATACCGCGCTCGCACAGGATGACGTTGTCGTTGCCCTCGCTCATGATGTACTCGGCAGCCATGAGCAGCTCGTCGATCGTGCCGGACATGCCGCGCTTGAGCAAAATCGGGGTCTTGGTCTTGCCGACCTCTTTGAGCAGAGGGAAGTTCTGGGCGTTGCGGGCGCCGATCTGCATGACGTCAATCTTCTTGTCCAAGAAGACCTGCACGTCGCGCGGGTCCATGATTTCGGTGACGATCGGCATGTCGAGCTCGGCCGAGGCCTCGCACAGCAGGTCGAGGCCGGCGGGGCCCATGCCCTGGTAGGCGTACGGGGAAGTGCGGGGTTTGTAGGCGCCGCCGCGTAGCATCGTGGCGCCGGCGGCCTTCACGCGGCGGGCGATGCGAATGAGGTTCTCGCCCTCGACCGAGCAGGGGCCGGCGATGACCTGGAACTGGTCTCCGCCGATTTTGACGCCGTGGCCGCAATCGATGACGGAGTCCTCGGGGTGAAATTTGCGGTTGGCGCGCTTAAAGGGCTCGGAGACGCGCTGCACGCGCTCGACGACGTCCATGGACTCGAGCAGGAACGGGTCGATCTTGGTCGTATCGCCCACCAGGCCGATGATGGTCTCGTTCTCGCCGCGCGAGACGTCGGTCTTGAGACCCTTCTTCTCAATCCAGCTGACGATGTGGCTGACGGCCTCGTCGCTGGCGCTCTGCTTTAAAATTGCAATCATGGTGTGCCTCTCACCTCGATGGATATCCTTTGCAAAAACGGCCCGCATCGCGAGCCGTACTATATGGTGCATGAGAGTTTATACTAATTGGTCCACTTTTGCGTTCTAAAGTGAGCTGCCGGGCTGCGTCTCCCACGGAATTGCAAAGCTTTTTCTTTTCTTTTGTTAGCCCATGGCGCACTTGGGTATAATGCCAACCGTTCGCCCTATTAGCTCAGGGGATTAGAGCGTCTGCCTCCGGAGCAGAAGGCCGTTGGTTCGAATCCAACATGGGGCACCATCGAACGTAAGACCGTCCGAACCTCGCATGGTCCGGGCGGTTTTCTTATACCGACGCGACGTGATGGGACGTGGTATGGCAGTAACGGATATCGAGCGCGGACTTTCGACCGTCGAGGTCGAGGAGCGCATCGCCGCCGGTAAGATCAACCGCAACATGGAGCTCAAGACCAAATCGGTCCGCGAGCTCATCATCGAAAACCTCTGCACGCTGTTCAATTTGATCAACGTGGTCTTGGCGGTTTTGGTGCTGCTGACCGGCTCGTTTAAGAACCTGACGTTCTTGTTCGTGGTTTTCCTCAATACCGCCATTGGTGTCATTCAATCCATGCGCTCCAAGCGTATGGTCGACAAGCTCACGTTGCTCACCTCCAAGAAGGCCATTGCCGTGCGTGACGGTGTCGAGGTAGAGCTCGACCTGGACCAGATCGTGCTTGACGACATCATTCGTCTGGGCCGCGGTGACCAGATTCCCGCCGATGCCGTGGTGGTATCGGGTGAGGCGCTCGTGAACGAGAGCCTGCTGACGGGCGAGAGCGACCTTATCAAGAAGCAGCCCGGCTCCGAGCTCATGAGCGGCAGCTTTATCGACTCGGGCCTGCTGCGTGCCCGCGTGATCCACGTCGGCGCCGACAACTACGTGGCCAAGATCAACAACGAGGCCAAGTACGTCAAAAAAGTCAATTCCGAGATTATGAATGCGCTCAATGCCATCGTGCGCTTTGCGAGTGTCATTATGATTCCGCTTGGGTTGGCGCTGTTCGCCTCCAGCGTGAGCGAGCTGTGGGATGCCGCGGGAGCCCCGGGCGATAGCGCGCTTTCCTGGTGCTTCTCCGAGCTGCTGGCCGGTCGTGT
>CABQJJ010000099.1 GCA_902464485.1 uncultured Collinsella sp.
GCATTCCGTTTATGCACATCACGACCGACTACGCCGGCGAGGACGCAGGCCAGCTCCAGACCCGCATCGAGGCTTTCCTCGAGACGATTTAGCCGCACCTGCGCTAAGCGGTGCCTCTGGGTGTTCCTATCCACGCGATAGGGATTTCTTTGCTGTTGTGCGGGTCGGTGTCCGGATGCACCGCAGGGCGCCGATCAGCTTCGCATAGCTGCCGGGACGGGGATTTCCGCCGTCCCGGCAGATTCTGTCCGTTTGTTCAGACACGAAAGGAACTCAATGAACAATGATCTTTTCAAGGCGGGCGTTTCCCGCCGCGGTTTTCTGACCGGCTCCGCTGCCCTGTGCGTCATGGCGGGCCTCGGCCTCACCGGTTGCGGCGGTTCGGGCGCCGAGAGCGGTAGCGCCGCTGCCTCCGGCCAGGATGTGGAGTATCGCGACGAGCTGCAGATCGCGCTCCCGGCGAGCCCGGACGGTCTCGATCCGCACACCACGTCGTCGCTTGTGACCGTGGATATTGCCTGCAATATCATGGAGCCGCTTTTTGGCCTCGACTCCAAGTACGAACCCCAGCCCGTTCTCGCCAAGAGCTACAAGGTCTCCGACGACGGACTGGTCTATACCATCGAGCTGCGCGAAGGTATCGTGTTCCACAACGGCAAGGAGCTTGGCCCCGACGACGTCGTCGCCTCGATGAACCGCTGGCTTAAAGTCAACGACCGTGCGGCAAGTCTGCTTCCCGATGCCCAGTTTGCTGCGTCGGGCGACCACGAGGTGACCTGCACGCTTACCGCGCCCGCCACGGATTTCCTCACGATTCTGGGCAACCACTCCCAATATCCCGCGATCGTTCCCTCCGAGGTTATCGACGCCGCGGGCGACACGGGCATCGCCGACTATATCGGTACCGGTGCCTATAAGCTTGTGGAGTGGAAGCAGGATCAGTACATTCATCTGACACGTAACGACGATTATCAGGCTGCTGAGGGCAAGGCGTCGGGCTACACCGGCAAGGTCTCCGCACCTACGAAGGATATTTTCTATCAGTTTGTCACGGAGGGCTCCACGCGCGTGAGCGGTTTCGAGACCGGCGAATACGATATCGCCGGCGAGATTCCCACCGAGAATTTCCATGACTTCGATGGCAATGATGACGTGAAGCTGTACACGCATACCGCGGGTGTCCTCACCGCGTTCTTTAACATGAACGAAGGCATTTTTGCCGACGAGGCTATCCGCAAGTGCGCTTTTATGGCGATCGACTGCAAGGCTGCCGCTCTGGCTGCCTATGGCGAGGAAGAGCTCTTTACGATCGATCCCAACCTGGGTAACCCCGAAAACGACCAGTGGGCGACCGATGCCGGCAAAAAATACTTTAACCAGGCCGACCCCAAGGCGGCCAAGAAGGCACTCGCCAAGACCTCCTATGCCGGCGAGACGGTGAGGCTGCTCACCACGCCCGACTACAAGGATATGTACAACGCGACTGTCGCGCTGCAGGAACAGCTCGAGAAGGCCGGCTTTACCGCCGAAGTCGAGAGCTATGAGTTCGCGACCTTTATGGATATCCGCTCCAGCAAGGCCGATCAGTGGGACCTGTTTGTGGCATCTACGAACTACAAACCGATTCCGGCGCAGTCGCTTTCGGTCTCCAAGGGCTTCTATGGTCTTTCGGACGAGAAGGCGCTTACGCTGGTCGGTGAGACCCGCACGGCCGAGGACCAGAAGGCCGCAACCAAAAAGTGGGCCGAGTGCCAGGAGCGTCTGTACGAGATCGCGGTTATCGAGCCGCTGTGCCATTACGTTGCCATAACTGGCACGCAGGCCGATGTCGAGGGCTTTGAGCTACTCGACGGCGCCATCATCTGGAACGCCAAGCGTCCGGAGTAATGCAATAGATGGCGTGGCGGCTGGAGGGGTCTGGTCCCCTGTGGCCGCCACGCCCTGTTCACGTTCAGAGGGGAAATAGACGCCTCGCATGTTGAAGTACACGCTCAAACGTATAGGCGCGATGGTTCCGGTGATGCTCATCATTTCGGTTGTCGTGTTTTTGATTATCTATCTCACACCGGGTGACCCGGCCTCTTCGATGCTCGGCATGGAGGCTTCGGCCGACCAGATCGAGCGCGTCAACGATAGCCTGGGACTCAACGAGCCGCTGCCGCAGCGCTATGTTGAGTGGATGAGCGGCGTGCTTACCGGCGACCTGGGCGATTCGTATTTTATGCGCCAGCCCGTCACGCAGGCGATCGCCGAGCACTTTGGCCCCACGCTATCGCTCGCGCTTCTGGCACAGCTCATCGCGCTGTTGATTGCACTGCCCTGCGGCGTCGTCGCTGCCCTCAAACATGGGTCGCGCACCGACGCGGTCTTGCGTGTCGTTGCTCTTTTGGGCGTGGCGATACCCGGCTTTTTGATGGCGCTCATGCTTATGTGGCTGTTTGCCGTCACGTTGCGTGTGCTCCCGGTGGCCGGCTATGCGCCGCTATCGAAGGGCTGGTTCAGCCATTTACGCTATCTTGCGTTGCCGGCTATATCGCTTGGATGCGTTCAGGCCGCGCTGCTCATGCGCATGACGCGTGCGAGCGTGATCGAGGCCATGCAGCTCGACTGCGTCAAGACGGCGCGTGCCAAGGGCGTCTCCGAGGTTCGCGTGGTACTGTTCCATGCCCTGCGCAACGCAGCGCTGCCGATTCTCACCTCGGTCGGCTATTCTTTTGGCACCCTGATTACGGGTGCCGTGGTGACTGAGGCCATTTTTAACATCCCCGGTTTGGGCCAGCTGGTCACGAGCTCTATCGAGCGTCGCGACTATCCGGTGATTCAGGGTGTGCTGCTGGTCATCGCCTTGTTGAACTCGGTGATCAATCTGGCTGTCGACCTTGCCTACGGCGCTTTTGACCCGCGCGCTCGCAAATGGGGCGATGCATGATGACAAACTTTAAGAAGGCTCTTGCCAACAAGGGGTTTGTGGTCGGCGGCTGCATTTTCCTGGCGATTGCGCTGATCGCGCTCGTCGGTCCGCTGGTGTGGACGGTTAATCCCAATGCGCAGGAGATGACGTTGCGACTTTCGGCACCTTCGCCCGCGCATCCCTTTGGCTGCGATGACTTTGGCCGCGACCTACTTGCCCGCGTCATCGCGGGCGCGCGCGTGTCGCTTGGCGTCGGCATTGCCGTCACGCTTGCGACGAGTGCGCTCGGCTTGGTGATCGGTGCCTATGCGTGCTACAACGAGAGGCTCGATCATATTCTCATGCGCATCTGCGACGGCCTTATGTCCATTCCGGGCGTGCTTTTGGCTATCGCACTCATGGCCATGATGGGCGCCTCGGTCTGGAACGTCATCATCGCGCTCTCCATCGTCTATGCGCCCAGCATGGCGCGCATCGTGCGCTCGCGTGCGATGGTGGTCAAGGAGGAGCCCTTTGTGGAGGCCCTGCACGTGCAGGGCGCCTCGACCGTGCGCATCGTGTGGCTGCATATCGTGCCCAACGTTATGGCACCCTTCCTGGTGCAGGCGACCTTCGTCTTTGCCGAGGCCGTGCTCTCGGAGGCCGCCCTCTCGTTTCTGGGCCTGGGTATCAAGGCGCCCGACGCCAGCTGGGGAAACATCCTGCAGGCGGGCAAGAACGTGATGCGCAAAGCCTGGTGGATGATCTTCTTCCCGGCAGTAGCCATCATCGCGAGCGTGCTTTCGCTCAATCTGGCCGGCGACGGTCTGCGCGACGCCCTCGATCCCAAGGCGAAGGAGGAGTAGCCCATGGCTCAGCATCTTTTGGACGTGCGCGACCTCTGCATCTCGTTTGTGGGCCGCGATGGCAACGCGCTGGAAGCCGTCAACAAACTCAACCTACATATCGATGCCGGCGAGATCGTTGGTGTTGTTGGCGAGTCCGGCTGCGGTAAGTCGGTGTTTGCCCAGAGTGTCATGCGCCTATTGGAGCATGAACAGAAGATGGCCTATGAGGGCCAGATTGTGTTTGATGGTGAGGACCTGCTGGCGCGTCCGCTCAAGACGATGCGCAAGGTGCGCGGCTGCGACATCGCCATGGTTTTCCAGGACCCTTTGAGCTCGCTTAACCCCGTCATGACGGTCGGGGCCCAGGTCGTCGAGGCCGTGCGGGCCCACCGTAAGGTGAGCCGACGCGAAGCCCGCAACGAGGCTCTATCGCTGTTGGAGCGTGTGGGAATTCGAGATGCCACGGCCCGCTTCGACATGTATCCGAGCGATTTTAGCGGCGGTATGCGCCAGCGCGTGATGATTGCCATGGCGCTTGCCGGTCATCCGCGACTGCTGATTGCCGATGAGCCCACCACGGCACTCGACACGACGACTCAAAAACAGATTTTGGATCTTCTGCGCGACCTCAACAGTTCCGAGGGCATGGCGGTGCTTTTTATCAGCCATGATTTGGGTGTCGTCACGAGCATCTGCTCGCGCGTGCACGTCATGTATCTGGGCCAAATCGTAGAAGAGATCGACGCCTGCGGCCTTATGGAGCGCCCGAGCCACCCGTATGCCCAGGGGCTCATCGCGAGCATTCCGCCGCTCGAAGGCGAGCGAGTTGACACGCTGGCGGATATTCCGGGCACAGTGCCGCCGCTTACGGCAATACCCTGTGGATGCCGCTTTGCGCCTCGTTGCGCCCGGGCGGACGAGCGTTGCCGCGCGCAGGAGCCTCCGCTGGTTGCCGTGAATGCGTGCGACCGGTCTAAATGCTGGCTTGTCGAGAAAGGGGAGTGCCATGGCTGTTGATAGCGAAGCCCTGCTTAGGGTCTCAAATCTGACTAAAACGTATCCCATGCCGGGCTCAGGTTTTAAGCGTCAGGTCTTTACCGCCGTGGACAATCTGTCGTTTGAGATCGCGCCGGGCGAGGTCTATGGCCTGGTTGGCGAATCCGGATCGGGCAAGTCGACGACTGGACGCCTCATCTGTGGTCTCGAGCGTGCGGATTCCGGCTCGATTGTCTATTGCGGGCACGACCTCGCCACGATGTCGGAGCGCGAACGCAAGCCGTTTCGCCGCGAGATACAGCTGGTATTCCAGGATAGCTCTACGGCTTTTGACCCGCGCAACCGTGTCGGCCGCATTTTGGAGGAGCCGCTGATTATCGCCGGCGTGCGCGATGCGGATGAGCGCCATGGGCGCGCGCTCTCGGCCCTGGCCTCGGTCGGTCTTCTGGCAGAGCATTATGACCGCTATCCGCATGACCTTTCGGGGGGACAGCGTCAGCGACTCAATCTGGCACGGGCACTTATTTGCGAGCCGCGCCTTGTGGTATGCGACGAGCCAGTCTCGGCGCTTGACGTGTCCGTTCAGGCCCAAGTGCTCAACTTGCTTCGCGACCTGCAGCGCACGACGGGCGTGGCGCTGCTGTTTATCACGCATGATATGCGTGTGGTTCGGCATATGTCCGACCGGATTGGCGTGCTCTACCACGGTCGTCTTGTCGAGGAAGGCGCGGCCGAGGACGTGATCGCGCACCCGAACGATCCGTATACGCAGGAGCTTATCGACGCTATTCCCTAGAGGATGCTTCCTTTTGGGTATGGCGTGGATTTGTTGTTTAATTGTCGGTATATCGGTGCAAGAGAGGGGAACTACTATGGCCGATATCGAGGAACAGCCGTTGCCGCGCACGTTTGAGGAGTTCAACGAGCAACGCAAGGCGGCGTTTATTCGCGTCAAGGATTATAAGCAGGCGGGTAATCGCCTGG
>CABQJJ010000100.1 GCA_902464485.1 uncultured Collinsella sp.
TTGGGGTACAACTCAACGTGAACAATGATGGCCCGCCACATGTTTGGCGGGCCTTTGGTTATTTGACGAAAGGATCGCAGCCATGAGCGAGAACGATTCCCAGCGTCCCCAGGATGCGGGCAACGCTGGCGAGGCCCAGCAGCAGCCGCGTGTGCAGGTGGAGTCGACGCCTACCGGCAACAACATTCCCTACGTGCAGGCTTACGACACACAGACCGGCAAGCCGCTGGGCGGACAGCAGGTTGTAAACAAGCACACGGTGGTCAAGACCAAGACCAAAAAGCTACCGATCTTCATTACGGCGCTCGCCGGCTGTGCCTGCGGCGCCCTGCTGGTCATCGCACTCATTATGAGCGGTACGCTCAACATTGGCGGCGGCAAGAATGCCGTGACGGCGGGTGCTTCGGGTTCATCGGCACAAAAGATTACGATCGACTCCGAGGACACCACGTTGGCCGAGGCCGTTTCTGCCAAGGCCCTGCCCTCCGTCGTTTCCATCACCGCCACTTCGAGCGGCAGCCAGAATGGCTCGCTTTCGCAGTCTGCCGACGAGTCGGACAACTCGGGCAGCGTCGGTTCGGGCGTGGTGCTCGATACCGAGGGCCATATCCTTACCAACAACCATGTGGTCGATGGCTATGACCAGTACGTGGTTACCATGGACGATGGTACCACCTACGAGGCTGAGTTCGTGGGCAACGATGCTTCGAGCGACCTGGCCGTCATCAAGCTCAAGGACGCCGACGCCTCCAAGCTCACGCCGATCGAGATCGGCGACTCCTCCAAGCTCAACGTGGGCGAGTGGGTCATGGCGATCGGTTCGCCGTTTGGCAACGAGCAGTCTGTCTCCACCGGTATCGTCTCGGCGCTGTATCGCTCCACGGCCATGAGCTCTACCAGCGGTAACACCATCTATGCCAACATGATCCAGACCGATGCCGCCATCAACCCGGGCAACTCCGGCGGCGCGCTCGTCAACGACAACGGCGAGCTTGTGGGTATCAACTCGCTCATCGAGAGCTACTCGGGCTCCAGCTCGGGCGTGGGCTTTGCCATTCCGGTTAACTACGCCAAGAACATTGCCGACCAGATCATCGACGGTAAGACGCCGGTGCATCCGTACATGGGCGCTACGCTTTCGAGCGTTAATGCGCTCAATGCCCGCACCAACAAGCTGAGCACCGATAGCGGCGCGTATGTGGCGAGCGTCGTTGAGGACGGCCCTGCCGCCAAGGCCGGCATTCAGGAGGGCGACGTCATCACCAAGCTGGGCGACGACGAGATCACGAGCGCCGATGGCCTGATCATCGCGCTGCGCAGCCACGAGGTGGGCGAGAAGGTCGAGATCACGCTCATGCGCGGCAAGGAAGAGAAGAAGGTCACCGTCGAGCTGGGCTCCGACGAGGAGCTGCAGAACCAGCAGCAGAACGACAGCGCAACCGACACTGGCAACGGCGGTATTACCGATGAGCAGCTGCGCCAGTACCTGGAGGAGCTGCTCGGCCAGCAGGGCCAGGGCCAGGGCTACGGCCAGGGTTTCTAACGAGCTGTATCGCACATATCGAAGCCAGAGGGGCTGTTCCGCCAGCGTGGGACAGCCCCTCTTTTCGCGATGATCCCTTGGAGACGGAGGAAAACGGATCATTTAGAAACGGCAAGGGAATGGTTTGAACGCGCGATCCACTCCAGTTTGACGGCTGCCGATTCGGTGCGGTTTGAGACCGCTATTCGGCCCCGTTGCGACCGGTGGTACTCTTGTATCCGTTTGAAATCGAGCGAAGGAGTGCCGCTATGGAGCAATCGAGCCTGTTTGGTGACGGCGTGGACATCGATACCGAAACGCCCGCGAGCGCGGATGCCGCTGCACCGGCCGACGCCCATGCCCAGGCCGCCGCGCGCGCGGCTGAGTTGCGCCACGAGCTCGATTACCACGCCTATCGCTACTACATGCTCGACGCGCCCGAGATCACGGACGCCGTCTTTGACAAAATGCTCGTTGAGCTCCAGCAGATCGAGGCGACCTACCCCGATTTGGTAACACCCGACAGCTATACTCAGCGCGTGGGCGGCTATGTGAGCGAGCAGTTTACGCCGGTCACCCACATGGCGCGCATGTATTCCATGGACGATGCCATGGATCTGGACGAACTTGACGCGTGGCTCCAGCGCGCCGAGGATGCGCTCGGTGCCGGCAGCGTCACCTATACCTGCGAGCTCAAGATCGACGGCCTGGGCGTGGCCCTTAGCTACCAAAACGGCACCTTCGTACGCGCCGCCACGCGCGGCGACGGCACCACGGGCGAGGATGTATCGCTCAACGTGCGCACCATCAAGGACGTGCCCATGCACCTGTCCGAGCCGGCGCTCGCCCACATGGGCGCCGACCGCGAGCGCGCCATCGAGGTGCGCGGCGAGGTTTACATGCCCAAGGGCAGCTTCGTGCGCCTAAATGAAGAAGCCGATGCCGAGGGGCGCGACCCCTTCGCCAACCCGCGCAACGCCGCCGCCGGCAGCCTGCGCCAAAAGGACCCCAAGGTCACGGCGCGCCGCGACCTGGCTACCTTTATCTACGCCATTGCCGATACCGATCCGCTGCACGTCCACAGCCAGCGCGAGTTCCTGGACTGGCTGCGTAGCGCCGGCTTTAGCGTCAACCCCAACGTTGCCCGTTGCGCCACGCCGGCCGAGGTCCACGAGTTCTGTGCCCAGGCGCTCGAGCATCGCGGCGACCTGGATTACGACATCGACGGCGTGGTCGTAAAGGTCGACAGCTTCCAACAGCAGCTCGACCTGGGCTTTACCGCCCGCGCACCGCGCTGGGCCATTGCCTTTAAGTTCCCGCCCGAGGAAAAGCAGACCGTCCTGCGCGAAATTCGCATCCAGGTGGGTCGCACCGGTGTGCTCACGCCGGTCGCCGAGTTCGACCCGGTGACGGTCGCCGGCTCCACCATCGCGCGCGCCACGCTACACAACATCGACGAGATCCGTCGCAAAAACGTGCGCGAGGGCGACACCATCATCGTGCACAAGGCGGGCGACGTAATCCCCGAGGTCGTGGGCCCGGTACTCGACAAGCGCCCGGCCGATTCGGTCGACTGGCACATGCCCGAGGTCTGCCCTGTGTGCGGCAGCCCCGTGGTCCACGAGGACGGTGAGGTTGCCTACCGCTGCGTGTCCATCGACTGCCCCGCACAGCTCAAGGAGCGTCTGCTGCACTGGGTGAGCCGTGGCTGCATGGACGTCGACGGCCTGGGCGACGAGATCGTCGACAAGATGATCGCCGCTGGCCTGATCCACGATGTCGCGGACTTCTACCAGCTCACGGTCGACGGCATCGCCGGCCTGGACACGGGCCGCACCTATGCCAGCTCCAACAGCAAAAAGGGCGTCAAGAAGGGCGACCCCATCCCGGTGGGTCTCAAGACGGCCGAGAAAATCATCGCCGAGCTCAACAAGTCCAAGAGCCAGCCGCTCGGTCGCGTGCTGTTTGCCCTGGGCATCCGCCACGTGGGCAAGAGCGTGGGCGAGGTAATCGCCGAGCGATTCCTGTCGATTGACAAGCTTATCTTGGCGAGCGAAGAGGACATCGCCGAGTGCGAGGGTATCGGTCCCAAGATTGCGGCGAGCGTCAAGCAGTTCCTGGCCGTGCCCGAGAACCTTGCCGTGCTGGAGCGCCTGCGCCAGGCGGGCCTGTCACTCGAGGTCGACTTGGGCGCCGCACATGCACAAGCCGCAGCCGATGCCGGCGTGGCGGGCGAGCTCGCCGACGCACAGCCGCTTGCGGGTTTGACCTTCGTGCTCACCGGCACGCTCGTCAACCGCACACGCGACGAGGCGGGCGCGGCGCTCAAGGTGCTCGGCGCCAAGGTTTCGGGCAGCGTGTCGAAGAAGACGAGCTATCTGGTCGCCGGTCCCAAAGCGGGCTCCAAGCTCACCAAAGCCGAGCAGCTGGGCGTACCCGTACTGGACGAGGACGCACTCGAGCAGATCTTGGCTACTGGTCAGGTGCCCCAGGCTTAGTACATTGATAGCCTAATTGAAGAACCGCCCGGGAAGCATGATGCCTTCCGGGCGGTTCTTATTTGGACGGGGCAACCGGCACCGTGATCTGCGTCACGTAGGTTGTGGGGTCGTCGCTGATGATGCCGTCGATGGGGGCGATTTCGCGTCGCCTCGCTACGCTGCCAACTTGTCAAAAGCCCCGCGCCGGTTGAGCGCGGTAAACGCCATCACGCAAATGACCGCCGACAGAATCGACCCGCACGGCGAGGCGATGCCCATGGGGAACAACGTATCGGAATAGGCATTCGACAGCAGCCACGCACCGGGCACGCGAATGAGCGCCACGGCCAGCACGTTGTGCGCAAAGCCGATGTAGCTCTTGCCATACGCAGCGAAAAAGCCGCTAAAGCAAATGTGGATGCCGGCAAAGATTGCGTCGAAAATATAGCTGCGCATATAGCCGGTACCGGCCGCGACCACCGCGGCGTCCTTGGCAAAAAAGCCGATAAACGCCGGTGCCACCAGCCACATCAGCACCGTGATCAGGCAGCCGTACACTACCGAGATGGTCATGGCGTCTTTGAGCACCTGACGAGCGCGGTCGCCCTTGCCCGCGCCGGCGTTTTGCGCCGTGAGCGCGCTGACGGTGGCGCCCATGGAGCTCGGCACAATGAACAAAAAGCTGATCATCTTTTCGACCAGGCCCACTGCGGCGGCGTCGACGAGCCCTCGGTGGTTGGCGATGACGGTGATAAACATAAACGCCACCTGGATGCAGCCGTCCTGCACGGCCACGGGCACGCCGATCTTAAGGATGCTGCCGAGCACCTCGGGCTGGGGGCGCAGGTCGCTGCGCTTAACGTGGATGTTCGTGCGACGGCTCTTAAGCCACACGAGCGCGAGGGCAACGCTAGCCGTCTGCGCGGTTACCGTGCCGAGTGCCGCGCCCACGGGGCCGAGCCCCATGTGACCGATAAACAGAAAGTCGAGCGCGATGTTAATGATGCATGCCACGCCGATCACGTACATGGGCGAGCGCGAATCGCCCAGGCCGCGAAAGATGGCCGAGAGGATGTTGTATGCGGCGATAAACGGAATGCCGACAAAGCAGATACGCAGGTAGGCGGCGGTGCCTTCGACCGCCTCGGGCGGCGTGCCAATGAGCGCCACGATTTGCGGGCACAGTGCGAGCAGGACAGCGGCCAGCACCACCGAGACACCCATAAAGAGCGTGATGGTGTTGCCGATGGCGGTCTCGGCGCGATCGAAGCGGCGTGAGCCCACGGCGTGGCCGACGATGACCGTCGTTCCCATGGCCAGGCCCACGAGCGTCACGGTAATGATATAGAGCGTCTGCGCGCCATTGCCCACGGCGGTGATGCCGGCAGCGCCGCTAAACTGCCCCATCATGTACAGGTCGGCCATACCGTAGAGCATCTGCAAAAAGTACGAGAGCATATAGGGTAGGGCAAAGACCGCGATGGTCTTGAGGACATTGCCGCGTGTGAGGTCGTGTTCCATGGGCGGG
>CABQJJ010000101.1 GCA_902464485.1 uncultured Collinsella sp.
ACTCTTCTAGAGGTGCCGTACCACCTTGGCCGGCACGTAGTTGAACAAACGTATTTGAGTATACACACGCGGGTTTCTGCTGCAAGAACAATTTTTTACGCAGACAAAAAGACAAAACACGCACATGACAACCGCCCGCCTCACGAATGAGACGGGCGGCAGGAAGGGGGCTACGCTAGGCGTCTAGACGCAAAACGTTAGGCGGAACGCTTTACCTCGAGCTTGGCCTGGGCGGCAGCAAGACGCGCGAGCGGCACACGGTAGGGCGAGCAGGACACGTAGTCCACGTCGGCCACGTTAAACAGGCCCTTGATGGACTTGGGGTCGCCGCCATGCTCGCCGCACACGCCAAAGTGCATATCGGGGTTGGCGGCGCGGCCCTTCTCGACAGCCATGCGCACCAGCTCGAGCACCGCCGCGTCGATAGTCTCAAAGGGGTTGTCCTTCAAGATCTTCTTGTGCAGGTACAGCGGGATAAACTTGGCCTCGGCGTCGTCACGCGAGAAGCCGAAGGTCGTCTGCGTGAGGTCGTTGGTGCCAAAGCAGAAGAAGTCGGCATGCTGGGCGATCTCATCGGCCACCATGCAGGCGCGCGGCAGTTCGAGCATGGTACCAACGGGAATAATAAGCTCAACGCCCTCTTCGGCGGAAACCTCGGCGATCACGCGCTCGACGACCTCGCGAGTCTGGACATGCTCTTCCGTGATGGAGACAAGAGGAACCATGATCTCGGGACGCGGGTCGACACCCTCCTTGATAAGGCGGGCGGCAGCCGTGGCGACGGCGCGAACCTGCATAAGCGGCAGGTCGCCAAAGACGACGGACAGACGCACGCCGCGCAGGCCGAGCATCGGATTGGACTCAACCATGCCGTCGATTCGACGCAAGCGGGCACGCAGAGCGGTAAGCTCTTCCTCGCTGGCGCCAGCGGCTTCCTTCTTGGTAATGGCGACCTCGAGCTCGCGAGGATTATCCAGGAACTCATGAAGCGGCGGATCGAGCAGACGAACGACCACATCGCGACCGGACATGGTCTTAAACATGGCCAGAAAGTCCTCGGTCTGGACCTTGAGCAGATCGGCGAGCGCCTGCTGCCTGACGGCCTCGTCATCAGAAAGGATAAAGCTCTGGATGATGTTCTTGCGATCACCCAGGAACATGTGCTCGGTGCGGCACAGGCCGATGGCCTCTGCGCCAAACTCGAGTGCGAGCGCGGCATCCTCGGGGTTGTCAGCGTTGACGCGCACATGGTTGGCGTGGCCACCGGTCTCGTCAAGACGGATCTCGTCGGCCCAGGACAGAATGGTGTCCAGATCGCCGGTGAGCTCGGCCGAGACCAGGTCGACGGCGCCGTCGACGACGATACCCTGGGTACCGTCGATGGAGATGACATCGCCCTCGTGCAGCACGCGGTCGCTGCCCTCGATGCGCACGACCTTCTCGGCGGCATCGATATGGAAGCGCTCAACGCCGCAGACGCAGGGCGTACCCATACCGCGGGCGATAACGGCGGCATGGCTCGTCTTGCCACCGTGGCTGGTCAGGATGCCCTCGGCGGCAACCATGCCCTTCAGGTCGTCGGGATTGGTCTCCCAACGGACCAGGATGACCTTGTGGCCCTCGGCGGAACGCGCAACGGCGTCATCGCTCGAGAACACGACCTCGCCCACGGCAGCACCGGGGCTGGCGTTAAGACCCGTGGCCAGCGCCTCGTACTTCTTGGAAGCATCGAACTGCGGGTGCAGGAGCTGATCGAGTTGTGCGGGGTCAATACGGCTCACGGCCTCCTCGCGGGTGATGAGGCCCTCCTCGACCATCTCGATGGCAATGCGCAGGGCGGCGGTGGCGGTACGCTTGCCCACACGGGTCTGGAGCATCCAGAGCTTACCCTGCTCGATAGTGAACTCGATATCGCACATATCGCGGTAGTGGTCCTCGAGCGTCAGGAACACGCGCTCGAGCTCCTCGCCTGCGGACTCAAGACCCGGAGTGGTCTTGAGGTCGGCGATGGGCTCGGTGTTGCGGATGCCGGCGACGACGTCCTCGCCCTGGGCGTTGACCAGAAAGTCGCCGTAGAATTCCTTGGTGCCATCAGCCGGGTTGCGTGTGAAGGCGACGCCGGTCGCGGAGGTCTCGCCCTTGTTGCCAAAGGCCATGGCCTGCACGTTGACGGCGGTACCGAGCTCGTCGGAGATACCATGCTGCTTGCGGTAGATGCACGCACGCTCGTTCATCCAGCTGCCAAAGACAGCCTGAATGGCAAGGCGCAACTGGAGTTCCGGATCATGCGGGAAGACAGGCTTGCCGTCGGCGACCTTGAGCTCGGGATACAGGGTGGCCTCGACGTTATCGGAGAAGATACCCCTGAACGTCTCGACGAGCTCCTGCAGGTCCTCAGCCGAAAGCTCGGAATCGACGCGAACGCCGGCGACCAGACGAGCCTGGGTCAGGGCGTTCTCGAACAGATCGGCATCGACGCCCATAACGACGTTGGAGAACATCTGGATAAAGCGACGGTAGCTGTCCCACGCAAAGCGCGGATTTTGCGTCTGGGCGATGAGACCCTGGACGGAATCGTCGTTGAGACCCAGGTTGAGGACCGTGTCCATCATACCGGGCATGGAGAACGGAGCGCCCGACCGCACCGATACGAGCAGCGGGTCGTTGGCGTCACCGAGCTTCTTGCCGCAGCGAGCCTCGAGGTCTGCCTCGGCGGCAACGATCTCATCGAGCGCGCCATCAGGCCACACGTTGCCGGCACCGGAATACTCGACGCAGGTTTGGCAGGTAATGGTAAAGCCGCCGGGAACCGGCAGGCCGATACGGCTCATCTCAGCAAGGTTCGCGCCCTTGCCGCCAAGCACAAAGTTCATGGACTTGTCGCCCTCAGTCACACAAGTGCCCTGGGCGTCGGTACCAAAACGGTAAACCCTCTTGCAATCGCTCACGATACTTCCCCTTCCATGCGCTCTCGCACACGACCGTGGTAACGAATCGACCCGCTGGATGCGGGCCGTGAGGGAACTATACGGCGGGTTTCATGCTGGCATGAGAAGAGGATGCGCGGTTTGGTAAACGTGCTAAAACGAGCGGTAAACGGTAGATAAAGGTGGTTACCTTATGAAGATACCACTAAAAGATACACGCAGGTCAAATGCGAGTAATTTGCTAAATCGCTTTACCAATATCAGATATTTTTAGCTACCCCAATAAGCTAGCTTTGTTGAGCGCGACGGACGGCACGGCGGGCCCTGGCTTCCTGGATCTCTTCGAGGTGGACAATGATCTCGGAGGCGCTCTCCTCAATCGCCTTGCCGTCGGTGCGTACCACAAAGCAGCCCAGGCGCTTCATAAGGGCACGGGCCTCCTCGAGCTCGCTGCGTACGCTCTCGGGCTCGGCATAGGAGCCGGCAACGGCACGGGCGTAATCATCCCCCAGGCGGCTATCGCGGATCTCGGAAATCACGCCAACGGTCGAGATCAGGCCGAACAGCCGCATCGGGTCGACCTCGTAAATCGACTTAGGCGGCTCCATACCATGCGCCAGCGGAACATTGGCGACTTTGTAGCCCTGATAGGCCAAATACATCGAAAGGGGCGTCTTGGACGTGCGCGATACGCCCAACAGCACGATATCGGCACCCGACAGATCATCGCACCCGCGCCCGTCATCGTGCTCGACGAAATACTCCATGGCCTCGATGCGGTGGAAATAGCGGTCGTCGGTCTTGTGAATCACGCCTGCAACGCCTTTGGGCGACGCGCCGATAAGCGACGACAACACGGCGAGTGTCGGGCCGATCAAGTCGACCGAGCGGATATGCAGCATGCCCAGGTAGTCGAGGACGCGAGCGCGCAGCGCTGGGTCGACGATAGTGTGGAACACAGCGATGTCACGATGGTCGGCATCGACGCGCGGTCCCACAAACGACTTGACCTGCTCCACCGAGGTCACCTTAGGCAGGCGCAAAACACGAAAAGCCCCTTCATCAAATTGCCCGGCCGCCGCAAGCACCACCTCACAAGCGGTATCACCGAGCGAGTCGGAGATAACGATAACGGTGGGACGAGCGGTGACCGGGCAATCCATGCGAGGCTCCTTTTGCGCTTACGCGCAGGCTGGCTTACTTTTTGCGGGCAAGCTCACCGATGTTGGCGATGCCGGAGAACACGGCCTCGAACCGGTTGAGCAGCTTAAGGCGATTATCGCGAAGCTGTTCGTCCTTGTCCATGACCATAACCTCGTCGAAGAAGCGGTCGATGGGTGCGCGCAGAGCGGCAAGCGCGGCAAATGCGGCGGGGTAGTCCTCGGCAGCAAGGGCGGCATCGACAGCGGTCTGGGCGGCCTCGGAGGCATCGGCGAGCGCGAGCTCAGCTTCGCCCATCAGGCTGCGATCGTACTCCGCGCCCAGCTCGGGCTTGGAGATGTGCGCGGCGCGGGCATAGGCGGTAGCCAGGTTGTCAAAGGTCTCGGCATCGTTCTTGCGGGCCTCGTCGAGGGCGGCGCAGCGGGCGAAGAAGACCGACGGGGCGATGATATGCACCGCGGAGACGGCAGCAACGGTATCGGCCGGAATCTTCTCATCGCGGGCCATGCTCACCAGACGGCCGTGGAAGAAGTCGCGAACCTGCTGGGCGACCTCGGCGGCGTCGAACTCAATGCCCTGCTCGCTATAGAGCTCAAGAGCGAAGTCGATCAGCGACGTGGGGTCGATCGGCAGGCGATCGCGCAGGATGTTGATGATGCCGATGGCGGCACGGCGCAGCGCGTACGGGTCGGAGGAGCCGGTTGGGGGCTCACCGATGGCAAAGATACCGGCGATGGTATCGAGCTTGTCGGCGCAGGCCACAATGCAGCCAGCGGTGCCCTCGGGCAACTCGTCACCGGCAAAGCGGGGACGATAGTGATCGCGGATGGCATGGGCGACCTCGTCGTTCTCCCCCATCGCGGTCGCGTAATAACCGCCCATCACGCCCTGCTGGCTCGTAAACTCGACGACGGCGTTAGACACCAGGTCGGCCTTGCACAGGTGCGCGGCACGGCCGGCGTCGGCTGCCAGGTGAGCACCCAGGTGTGCCTCGCGGGCAATCGCAAGCGCGAGCTGCTCAATGCGTTCGGACTTGGCAAGCACGCTGCCAAGCTTCTCCTGGAAAGCGACCTTGGCCAGGCGCTCACGGAACTCGTCGAGGGAGATCTTCAGGTCCTCCTCGTAGAAGAACTTGGCGTCGTCCAGACGGGCGCGCACGACGCGCTCGTTGCCGTCGATCACGCGCTCGGCATTCTCGGGCTTGCTGTTGGAGACGACCACGAACTCACGCGTCAGCTTGCCTTCGCCGTCATAGATCGGGAAGTAGCGCTGGTTGGTGAGCATGGACTCGCAGAT
>CABQJJ010000102.1 GCA_902464485.1 uncultured Collinsella sp.
CGAGACCGGCAGCCATAGACTCGGCACTGGCGTTATAGGAGTCGTCGATGATGCGCGCTCCGCTGGCGGCGTGCTTGATCTCCTGGCGATGACCGGTAATCGCCAGCCCCCTAAAGGCGGCATCGATCTGTTCCGGCGTCACACCCAGGCAAATACCGACTGCAGCAGCCTTTACGGCATTGGGAACAGACTGTGCACCGGGAATGGCAAGCATGGTCTCGATGCTCTCGCCTGCACCAAAATCGAGCGTAAAGACCGGACGGCCTTCGTCGTCAACGTGAATGTCACGCGCGCGAACCTCGTCCTCATCCGAAACGCCGGCGAGTATCACATCAACGCTCGCGGGCGCGGCAAACGTATCGCGAATGAACGGGGTAAAGTCGTCCTCGCCGCCAAGCACAAGCAGCGGAGAGAAGTCATCGACGGCACGCATGCCCTGGACGATCTCGGACTTAGCACGCGCAATATTCTCGCGACTGCCCAGAATACCGATATGGGAGGTGCCGATCTTGGTCACGATGGCAAGATTGGGATTGGCAGACTGGGACAGGCGCTCAATCTCGTGGAAATGGTTCATACCCATCTCGAGCACCAGGACCTCAGTATCAGCCGGAGCAGAGAGCACCGTGAGTGGCATGCCGATCAAATTGTTGAAATTGCCTTTGGTAGCCCAGACGCGATAGCGCTTGGAAAGCACCGCGGCGAGCACATCCTTGGTCGTGGTCTTGCCGATCGAGCCGGTAATACCAATGACCAGACAGCCAAGCTGCGTGCGATAGGCATGTGCCAGGCGCAGCAAAAATTCCTCGGGATCATCCGTCAGCAGGACGGCGCAGCCTTTGTCCTGGGCAAGTGAAAGCAAGTCGTCATCGGGCTCGCGGGTAAGCACGACCGCGCCGGCACCCGACTCGATAGCCCGAGGAGCAAAATCGTTTCCGTCGACCTTTTCGCCCGGGAAGGCGACAAAAATCGTCCCTTCCTCAACCTGACGCGAGTCGATAACGCACCCGCGACAAACTCGATCGGTCTGCTCCGTCACGGTTCGGACCCCTGTTGCGGCCGCGAGGTTGTTGACGGCGATCTCTATCATTGCAGCTCCCCTATAAACCTAATAATGCTACCGGCGTATTGTATCCCAGCGCCACTCATGCGTGGTGCAGGGCATGTGAACACCCTTTATAGTTTAAACAATGAACGTACCAGATAGGACAACCCCCTACTTGGTGCGCGGGATACCCAAAACATCGAGCGCGTTGGCCATAATGCTCTGAAACGGAACCGCGGCGGCATCCGAGCCGCTCGGCGTGCCGTCGAGCGTGATGTAGCACAGCACCTTGGGCGACTGAGCCGGGGCAAAGCCCATGAAGGAAGACATATAGTTCTCCTTGAGGTAGCCGCCGTTTTCGTCGGCGCGCTCTGCCGTACCGGTCTTGCCCGCCACGTCGTAGCCGTCCACCGCACCGCCGACGCCCGTTCCCTCGGCAACGACCGTCTGCATACACGACGTCACCTGCGAGGCGGCGTCCTCGGAAATCGCACGATCGCCCTCGCCCCAGTCCTTCTCGTCGCCCTTGCTGGACTTATAGAAATGCGGCGTCATCATCACACCGCCGTTGGCGATACCGCCCACAGCACGCGCGACCTCTATCGGCGATACGGACAGCGCCTGGCCAAAGCTCATCGAGCCCAGCGTGGCGCCATCGTACTGGTCGCGTTCCTTAACGATGCCCAGGCTTTCACCCGGAAAATCGACGCCCGAACTGTGACCGATGCCCCACTTATCCACATAGGCGGCAAAGTCATCCGCACCGATTTTGCGCCCCACCAAGACAAAGCCAACGTTGGACGAGCGGCGCATCATCTCGCGCACGTCCATAGTCATGGTGTAGTCGCGCTTGTCGGCGTCGGTTACGGTATCGTCGCCCACCTTGATGCTCGCCGGAACCTCAAACGATGTGCTCGTGCGAACAACGCCCAAATCAAATCCGGTACCCGCCACCAGCGTCTTAAAGACCGAGCCGGGCTCGTAGGCATCCGTCACCAGACGAAGGTTCATGTCCTCGGTCTTGGCGTTTTCCAAATCGGTCTGGTCATAGGTCGGATACGAGCAGGCGGCCAAGATCTCTCCGGTCGTCGGATCGGTCACCAGGGCCGACCCGTTTTTGGCCTTCGTCTTCTCAACCGCCTCCGCCAAGGCGTCTTCCGCGGCGCGCTGAATGTTTACGTCAATTGTCGTCACAATGTCCACGCCATCGACCGCGGCAACCTTTTTATAGGCACCGCCCGCGATATAGCTGCCATCTCTTGCACGTTCGCGCACAAGCGAGCCGTTCGTTCCGGTCAGAAGCTCGTTGTATTGTTTTTCGAGTCCCGTCAGGCCAACATTGTCTACATTCACGACACCCAGCACCTGAGAAGCCAGGTTTCCATACGGGTAAACCCGCTTCATAGCCTGCTCAAAGAGCACGCCGGGCAGATTCTTCTTTTCCAAGGCGGCTGCGTCATCCTCGTCCACCTGGCGCTTGATATACACCCAGGTACCATCGGACAGCACCAGCTTGCGGCAGGTCTTTTTATCGATACCGGTGGCCTTGACCAGCGCCGAGACAGTCTTGTCGACATCCTCGACCAGCTGAGGGTTCACGGCGACATTGCGACATTCGACCGACGACGTCAACACGTTGCCGTTGCGGTCGTAGATAGTACCGCGCTTGGCATAGAGCGTCTGCGCGAGCAGGCGACGCGCGTCGGCGCGATCGCGCAGCTTATCGACTTCCACGATTTGATAGTCGGCAAGGCGAAGGACACCCAGGCCCATAAAAAACCAGATTATGCCCAAGACGGCATTGCGACGGGGCAGCGGCATGCCCGTGAGCCATTCGGTCAACGAGCCCTTGCGCGGCCTGGTGCTATGCATTTGAGGACCATTCGAGCCGCGGAGGCGCGACGCGGGGTCATTGCCACGAGACGGCCCAACGTTGTAAGATGGCCGACCCGCTCCTTGATAACCAGAGCGTCCCCGCGAAGAGGGACGCCCAGAACCGCGATTCCCATCGGGACCGCGGTGATAGTCATTTGTCATACTCAGCTACCGTCTTGTTACTGAGCGGTCGCGGTCGCGCTGGCGCCCGCGGCTGCATCCTGCGAAAAATCAAGTATAACGCTCTCGCTGGGCTCCACCATGCCATAAGCACCCGCAAGATCGCGAATGCGCGTATCGGCACCATAAACAGAGTGCATGACCTCAAGGTCAGAGCTCTCATCGGTCGCCTTCTCGAGCGTGTTGGTAAGCTCGGCGTTGCTGTTGAGCACCTGGGCTGTAACGCCGGCAAGCGCCACGCGGGCGATGCCAATCGTCATGAAGATAGCCGCAATGATGCAAAACGTTTTAAGAACGCTCATGAAAACCGGGCTTACCGCCTGGTTTGCCTGACGGCCCGCGCCCGTGTAGACATCAAAGCGCGGCATGCGCTGCTCGCGAGGAGCAACGGGGGCCAGCGGTGCCTCACGATAGGCGGGCATGGCGTTCATATCATAGGCGAGTGCTGCGTTTGAGGTGTTGTAGCCCATGATATGCCGCCTCCCATCCCGAGTACGTTGGTAGTGTGTTTAAGCTTCGTTTATGGTGCGAGCGGGAGGCCCAATATCGCGTGGCGTAACGCTACAAGCGCTCCGCAACGCGTATTTTGGCTGATCTCGCCCGAGGGTTGCGCGCAACCTCTTCAGGCTGGGCAACCAAGGGTTTGCGGGTGATGACCTTGAGTATCGGCACGTTGCCGCACACGCACACCGGAATCTCCGGCGGACACGTGCACCCCTGGCTCATCTCCTTAAAGTGGTTCTTTACGATACGGTCCTCGAGCGAGTGATACGAGATAACGCAGATGCGTCCGCCCGGGTTGAGCCACCTGGTGGCGGCGTCAAGCCCTCGCTCGAGCACATCGAGCTCGTGATTGACCTCGATGCGAATGGCCTGGAAGCTCTTCTTGGCCGGGTGTCCACCATGCCGACGAGCGGCAGCCGGAATACCAGCCTTGATGATCTCGACAAACTGACCGGTGGTTTCAATCGGTTCTTGCTCGCGACGGCGCACGATCTCGCGCGCAATCTGCGAAGCAAACTTCTCTTCGCCGTAGACGCGTAGAATCCGGGCGAGGTCGTGTTCGTTATAGGTGTTGATGACCTCAGCTGCGTTTAAGGTGTTATTACCCGGATCCATCCGCATGTCCAATGGGGCATCTTCGTTATACGAAAAGCCCCTGCCAGGGATATCGAGTTGCGGTGACGAAACGCCCAAGTCAAACAGGAAGCCATCGACCCCAGGCACCTCGGCCGAGCAAAGCAGCTCGTCCAAGTCGCCGAAGTTGCCCTTCAGCAGCCGGTGCGGGACGCCGGGAACCTCGCGGTCCAAACGGGCACCAGCGGCCTCGAGGGCCATGTCATCCTGATCGACGCCGAGCAAAAGGCCCGTCTCCCCCACCTGCGCGGCCATCTTTACCGAATGACCGGCACCGCCAAGGGTGCAATCGCAGACGACAGAGCCGCTCTTTAGCTGCAGCGACTCAAGCACTTCGCCGAGCATGACAGGTTCATGCCGATATTCTTGTGTCAAGATCCCACGCTCCATCCGTTACTCGTGCCTTGCCCTTACGAGAAGAAGAGGTCCAGCAGGGCCTCGTCGTCATCGTCCTCATCGGCCGTAGCGCGGTCCCAAACCTCAAGGTGGTCGTAGTTACCCACAACCGTGACCTCGCGGTCGAGGTTCGCCTGCTTGCGGAGAGACTCAGAAAGACCGATACGACCGGCACTGTCCACATCCATCGACGTGGTGCGCTTGTTGATCGCCCTCATGAGCTTCTGGTCGTTGATGTCACGCGGGTTAAAACCCTCATGGCCCTCACGACCCGCGAAGAGTCCTTCGACCCACTTATCGAAGGCCTCGGCAGAGAACACGTACAGAGCATCGACATCCAGGGCTTTGAACACGCGAACGTGCTCTCCAAGCTCCTCGCGAAGGGGTGCAGGCAGGGACAGACGACCTTTTGCATCGAGATTGCGCTCGTATGCACCAGTCATTCCCATGTGCGCCCTCCCCTCGGTTGCTCAGATGGCACGTACGCGGGGAACCACCCCGCCTGTCGACGTCATTAATAATATGGGGAACCGCCCCATTTTTCAACATCTTTCCCCACCTCTTCCC
>CABQJJ010000103.1 GCA_902464485.1 uncultured Collinsella sp.
TTGCTCACGCCCACGTACTTGGCAAAATAGGCCACCTCGCGCCACATGTCGTACTGGGTCACGAACGGGCAGCTCGAGTCCGTGCCCAGGCCCACCTTAACGCCTGCTTCCAGCGCCGCACGAGCACTCTCGATAATGCCTGAACACACGATGTCGCCGTTCTTCTTTTGCGTATCGGTCGAATGGGTCTTTTCCGGATCGAGCAGTACAAACGGCAGTGCGGGGCTGATCGTGCAGGTCACGCTCGGCGCGCGTCCCTCGAGCTGTGTTCCCGCGGTGCCGCGGTACAGCTCCAGAATCTCAGGCGTCAGCGGAGCGCCGTGCTCGATTGTGTCGACGCCGGCCTGAAGCGCGGCCTTCACACCTTCGGTACTCTCGACATGGGCCATGACCGAAAGGCCAACCTCGTGCGCCGCCTTGCACGCCGCCGTGGCGACATCGACCGGCATGCGCAGCACGCCCGGCTCGCCTACTTCGGTCGCATCGAACACGCCGCCCGTTACGAACAGCTTGATGACGTCAGCGCCGCGCGCATACAAGTCACGCACTTGATCGGCCGCCTCGGCGGGGCTATTAGCCACCTGGGCGAACAAGCCCGCACCATGGCCGCCCGGCACCGTGACGCCCGTTCCCGGCGCCACCAGACGCGGACCCTGATACTTGCCGGCGTCGATAGCGTTGCGCACGGCAATATCGGCAAACAGCGGGTCGCCCGCGCCGCGCACCGTGGTCACGCCACTTGCCAGCTGCTGCTGAGCGCTGCCCTTGAGGATATGGCGCACGACGGCGCGCCCCACGGGATTGTCGAGCTTCTTCATCAGCGCGGCCGCATCGCCCGCCGAGACCGGTTTGCCCGAGCCGCACAGATGCACATGCATATTAATGAGACCCGGCATGAGATACGCCCCTGCCAGGTCGATGACCTCGGCACCTGCAGGCGCCTGCGCCACAGCACTCGGCCCCATCCAGGTGATGATGCCACGCTCGACGACCACGGCCATATCGGGCTGCGGTTCCATATGCTCCGAGCCATCCAAGACGGTCGCATTGATAAACAACGTGGGACGATCGGCAGTCGCCATATCGAGCTCCTCCCTCACGATTAACTTGAACATTTGTCCATTATCACCTAATGCAGCGAACTAAAGTCAAACATATCGGTTAACGGAGGGAGGAGAGGTACAGAAAAGGTGGGGCCGAGCAACTCCGCAGGCCAGATGCCAGACAAATGTCTTGATCTGTAACAGTTAAACGACTTTCGGGCGCCTAAACGTTACAGATCAAGATTTTTCGACAGCAAGCCAATCCTCCGTCTCGATCTGTAACAACTAGACCGATTTTCGAACGCCAGGCGTTACAGATTGAGACATTCTCCAACTCCGCTGCAAAACATCTCAATCTGTAACAGGTGAGAACCAAAACAGCCGTTAGATGTTACAGATTGAGATAAAACCGTGGCACACTTCCGTTCGTCTCAATCTATAACAGCTGGACCGTTCCCAGTCCCCTAAACGTTACAGATTGAGATTTTCAGTCGCGCGCCCAATCTCTATCTCAATCTGTAACAGTTACGGGCACAAACAACCCCTAGATGCTACAGGTCGAGACAGACCACATCAGCGCCCATACCACTGGCGCCGCCACCCCTCAGCCAAATCAGCTTGCCGGGGAATACCCGCCAGCCTCATTTTCTCGACCAATTTCCCCGGGTCTTTGAGTTCGTTAAATGTAAACCGAAGCACCTTGTGCCCGAGCATTGTCAGATGGGATTCCCGCTGACGCTCTGCCACGAACGGATCGACCGATTCTTGACCGTCGCCGCTCTGCAAGGTGTACTTCCCCTTTCCGTCCAGCTCGCCAATCACGCACGTCCCGTCCATGAGCCTCCAAAAATAATCGACGCGAAACAGCCGGCTCGGATCAAGCGGGTCGTGAAACTCCACCTGCAACTCCGGAACTGGAAAACCATATGCAATAAAGAACGCCCGAAACCGAGACTCGCCACCGTTTTCGGACAGCCCATCCGCGTGCGACGCAATCACCTGAGCTCTGCGATACCCTCGCCTGCCCTCGCAATCGGCACGGAGGCGCTCACACAAATCCTCGCGCGATATGCCCTTCGCCCGCAGCGCAGAATCAGCAATCGCAAGACCATACGAAAACGGTGCGTGCAGCAGACAGTCCTCCACCGTGCGCCAAAACGGCGTCACCCGCACGCCGTCGATTTGTTCAAGCGCACCCGCCGCCTGCGGACGCAACAGCCGGCATCCTGCACTCAGCGGCACCGAGCAACCAGTCTTAACAAGAAAACGTGGCCCAAGCAGATCATTCGGCACCTCCAGACCCCACAAAAGTGCCGCGTCATAGCCCCAAAACGCCCAATCGGGATGAAACTCTGCAAGCCCTTTGATGGTACGCAGCGCTCGCTCCGCCGGCGTCAGTACACCCCAATCATGTTGGAAGCAGAACAAATACGGCTCGGGCTCCGCGATATCGTCGGTTCCAACATGACGCCGCAGCCACATGAGCTCGGCATTGTCGTGTGTCACAAGCAGCACGCCTTGCTCGGTCGCCTCCGTGAGCCGCGCGAGCATCCTGTTCCGCGCCAACGTGTTGCGAGTCGTATGCTTGTGTTTGAGAACGGTGTTAGACACTTTCATCACCACCACATCGAAGAAATGGACCATCGCCGCTGTTGTCGCCGACGACAAACGTCTTGATCTGTAACAGGAAGACAGTCTTTGAGCCTCTAGTTGTTACAGATCGAGATTTTCGGTCGTGCGTCCAACCTTTGTCTCAACCTGTAACAGTTAGACCGATTTTTGACCCCTTCCCGTTACAGATCGAGATCTTTCGGCAGGCGCCAAGCTTCCGTCTTGATCTGTAACAGTTAGAAGGCCAAACGGTCCCTTGTTGTTACAAATCGAGACATTCAGTCGAGTCTGCACTTGTCCATCTCGATCTGTAACAGCTACGGGTCCAAACGGCCTCTAGACGTTACTGATTGAGACAAAGTCGGGGAAGCAGGGGGCACCAGGTCCATCCCCTAGTCCCAAGTCTGCTTATATACGTTGAGTGACTTTACATAGCGGCCCCGAGCGCCCATGATGTCGCGGACCAGCCTCAGAAAGAAGCTGATGCACGAGGTGTCGAAACCATCCTCCAGGTCCTCCGGATGCACGGCACCTGGCCCGTCGACCGCCGTGTCGCACAGGCGTGCGATGTCATACAGGTAGAGCTGTCCCGCCGTCAGCCAGACATCGTCGACATGCGCGAGGCGCACCGCGATGGCGCCCTCACGCCAGCGCTCCTTTTGCACGATATGCGGGTCGTAGACATCAAACCGACGGTCGGTACGTGTGTCGCGCAGCACGACCATACCGGTTGCAGGGTCCTTATCCAAGATGCCAAAACGCGAAAAATACTGCGTATCGCGCACTTGCCCGAGCCGACCGAGTGACGCGGGCATAAGCGATGCCGGCGGCTCGTCGACATACAGCTCGAACAACGTTTTGCCATGGTAATAGGGGCGCTCAAAGAGCAACCATTCGGTAAACGCCATGTTATATGCCATGATTTCGTCTTGCGAAGGCTCGGCGCAATAACTGAGTTTCGGATCGACAATAATCTCGAACTGCTCGCGCGCCGGCTCCAAAAACTGAAACTTTCGCAGCATCCAAAACTGAGCCATGTCGGCGATATCGTTACCGACGGCTTCGGCCAGATGCTCTCGGTCTAAAACGTGGTCAGTCATGGCATCCTCCTCAAACTGATGAACCTCAATTTGAGCTTACGAGGAGGGCAAGCCGACACGATCAACGCAGGCAAAATGGTCCTCCGACCGCAAACCAACTGCCGACCAAACACTTGACGGAATGCTCGGCCGAATATGTGTACTGAAACAAAGACGCAGGTAGACATAGCCATCCGGCTCGCTCCTTTGAACCAGCCGCCTGCAGCCACCACAGAAACAACAGTGCACCACAGTCCAAGAAGTCGACTAATGAACATCCACACGTCGACAAACGAGCAAATCGTTCGCAAACCCGCAAGGAGCGTCCCAGACTGCCGGCCCAAAAGGAACGTCCCCAGCTGCCGACACTTGGGGACGTTCCTTTTGGGCCGGTCGTTGGGGACAGCCCTTATTGGTTCAGTTGCTCAGTTGCGGACAGCCACCTTACAGCGCCAGCGCTCCGGCGACCTCAGCGGCGCAGGCCAGGGCGTCGGCCATGGCGTTCACCACGAGCGAGCTGCCGTTGCGGGCATCACCGGCCACATACACCGGCGCGGCATCCGCAGCAACGCCATCCGCGCGCGCCGCAAGGTGCGAACCCTCGGCAACCATCACCGGCAGCGGACGGCCAGCGGCGGCAACGGGCACGCCAACGGCGTTGAACACACCGTGCTCGGGACCCGTAAAGCCACAGGCGATGAGCACCAGTTGCGCCGGCACCTCGTGCTCGGAGCCCGCGATGCGCTGCGGTTTGCCGGCCGACCAGTCCAGATTGACCACGCGCAGACCCGCAGCCGCACCCTTCTTGTCCAGCAGCACCTCGAGCGTATCCACGCCCCAGGCGCGCATCTCGCCACCCATGGCGGCAATGGCCTCCTGCTGGCCATAGTCGGTCTTCTTCACATTGGGCCACTGCGGCCAGGGGTTGCTCGCCGTACGCTTATCGGGCGCCGCCGGCAAGAACTCAAACTGGCGCACGCTGCGCGCACCCTGGCGCACCGCGGTACCCACGCAGTCGTTGCCGGTATCGCCGCCGCCAATGACCACGACGTCCAAACCGCGCGCATCAATCTCCGGCTCACCGCCATCGAGCACCGACACAGTCGAAGCCGTCAGATAGTCCACAGCATACACCACGCCGGGAGCGTCAATGTTCGCAGCAGAAAGCCCACGCGGGGCACGAGCACCGGCAGCCACCACAACGGCGTCGAAGCCGTCGAGCTTGACAGCCACCGCAGGATCACTCACGTCGGCATTCAGCTCAAACACAATGCCCAGCTCGCGCATGAGCGCCACGCGACGCTCGACCACGGACTTCTCGAGCTTCAT
>CABQJJ010000104.1 GCA_902464485.1 uncultured Collinsella sp.
GCCGCCGAACATGAGCATCTGGTCGTACTCTTTGCGCTTCTTCTCGTCCGAAAGCGTCTCGTAGGCCTCGCTGATCTCCTTAAACTTGGCCTCGTCGCCACCGGCATCGGGGTGATATTTTTGCGCGAGCTTACGGAATGCACTCTTGATCTCTTTGTCGGAGGCGCTCTTGGATACGCCCAGGATGTCATAGAAGGTTTTGCCTGCAGCCATCGTAGCTCCTCTCCTCTAATAACCTGCCATTTGGGGACGGGGTAGAAATGGCAGATTCACTCATGTCCATGCTCTTGACAACGCCGGCGCGTTTGCGCATGCGCGCAGCCGCGCCTTGTCAAGAGTCGAAATCTGCCATTTCTACCCCGTCCCCAAATGGCAGGTCAAGGTTAAAAGGGCCCCGGGTGTTGCCCCAGGGCCCTTCTCAATTACTCCTCGGTGCTCTCGGCCGTATCGGCCGTTGCATCCTCGGGCGCCGCTTCGGACTCCGGTGCGGGGCGCTTCTCGCCACCGTAAGTCACCGTCACCATCGCGGAACGCAGGATGCGATCCGCCATGCGGTAACCCTTCTGGTACACATCGTTGACGGTCTCGTCGTACTGCGATGCGTCCTCGACGCGGCCCACGGCCTGGTGTTCGAGTGGATCGAACGCCTCGCCCTTGGGATCGATGGGCTCAACGCCCTCGTGCGCAAACACATCGAGCAGCTTGGCATGCACCGCGTCAACGCCATCGACGAACTGCTTAAAGTCGTCAGAAAGCTCCTGACTGCGGGCATGGTCGATCGCGCGCTCGATATCGTCGACCACCGGCAGCAGCGCGGTGACGAGCTTCTCGGTCGCGCGCTCGCGTTCGGCGAGACGCTCGTTGGCGGTGCGACGACGGAAGTTCTCCCAGTCGGCCTGCAGGCGGGCGGTGCGCTCAGTGGCGTCCTTCGCCTTGTCCTCGGCGGCCTTCTGAGCCTCTGCCGCGGCATCGAGCTCACTGCGCACGTCGACAAGCTCTTTCTGAGCCTGCTCGAACTTGAGCTTAAAGTCGTTGTCGGCGGCTTCCTCACCGGCGCGGATAGCGGCTTCCACCATCTCGTCCTCGGTCATCGTCGCCTCCTTGTTGGAATCCTCTACCTGGTTCTCGGCAGCCTCGGCGGCCGGGGCCTCGTTAGCCTCGGTATCGTCGACGGCCTCTACGGGAATCTTCACGTCCTTCTCCTCAGAGTCAACGGGGGCAGCGCCAGCGGCAGCCGCCTCCGTGCGAGCTTTACGGGCGGACATGATTACTTGTCCTCGTCGTCCACAACCTCGTAGTCGGCGTCGACCACGTCATCGTCAGCAGGCTGAGCGCCGGCGGCGCCACCGTCGGCCTGCTGCTGAGCGTCGGCGTAGACAACCTGAGCCAGCTCGTAGGCCACGGACTGCAGGGACTCGCCAGCGGCCTTGATGGCCTCGACGTCAGAGCCCTCGAGGGCCTTCTTGGCATCGGCGATAGCGGCCTCGGCCTTGGACTTCACGTCGGCGGAAACCTTGTCGCCAAGCTCGTTGAGGGTCTGCTCGGTGGAGTAGCACAGGCTGTCGGTCTGGTTGCGAACCTCGACCTCTTCCTTCTGCTTCTTGTCCTCCTCGGCATGAGCCTCGGCGTCCTTGACCATACGATCGACTTCGTCGTCGGAAAGCGCGGTGGAGCCGGAAATGGTGATCTGCTGCTCCTTGCCCGTGCCCTTGTCCTTAGCGGAGACCTTGACGATGCCGTTGGCGTCGATGTCGAAGGTGACCTCGATCTGCGGCACGCCGCGGCGGGCAGCCGGGATACCGGTCAGCTGGAACTTACCGAGCGACTTGTTGTCGCGGGCAAGCTCGCGCTCGCCCTGGAGCACGTTGATCTCGACGCTGGTCTGGTTGTCGGCAGCGGTGGAGTAGACCTCGGTCTTGGAGGTCGGGATCGTGGTGTTGCGGTCGATCATCTTGGTCATGATGCCGCCCATGGTCTCGACGCCCAGCGACAGCGGGGTAACGTCGAGCAGCAGGATGCCCTCGACGTCGCCGGTGAGCACGCCGCCCTGAACGGCAGCGCCGTCGGCAACGACCTCGTCGGGGTTCACGGACATGTTGGGCTGCTTGCCAGTCATGGTCTTGACGAGCTCCTGGACGGCAGGCATACGGGTGGAGCCGCCGACGAGGATGACCTCGGTCAGATCGGAGAGCTTAAGCTTGGCGTCGCGCAGGGCGTTGGTGACAGGCTGCTTGCAGCGCTCGAGCAGGTCGCGGGTGATCTTCTCGAACTCGGCGCGGGTCAGCGTGTAGTTGAGGTGCAGCGGGCCAGACTGGTTCATGGTGATGAACGGCAGGTTGATGGTGGTCTGCTGGGCGGCGGAGAGCTCCTTCTTGGCGTTCTCGGCAGCCTCCTTCAGACGCTGCAGGGCCATGGGGTCCTGACGCAGGTCGACACCGTTCTCCTGCTGGAACTTATCGGCCATCCAGTCGATGACGCGCTGATCCCAGTCGTCGCCGCCCAGGTGGTTGTCGCCCGAGGTGGACAGAACCTCAAACACGCCGTCAGCGAGGTCGAGGATGGAGACGTCGAAGGTGCCACCGCCCAGGTCGAAGACCAGGATGCGCTGGTCGGAGCCCTGCTTGTCCAGGCCATAGGCAAGAGCAGCAGCAGTCGGCTCGTTGACGATACGCTTGACGTTGAGGCCAGCGATCTTACCGGCGTCCTTGGTGGCCTGACGCTGAGCATCGTTGAAGTAAGCCGGGACGGTGATGACGGCGTCGGTGACGGTCTCGCCCAGATACTTCTCGGCGTCGGCCTTCATCTTAGAAAGAATCATTGCGGAGACCTGCTCGGCGGTGTAATCCTTGCCCTCGATGTTGACGACGGCGCGGCCACCCTGGCCCTCCTTGACCTCATACGGCACAGTCTTTAGCTCAGAGGTGCACTCAGAGTACTTGCGGCCCATGAAGCGCTTGATGGAGAACACGGTGTTCTTGGGGTTGGTGACCGCCTGGTTCTTGGCGGCCTTGCCCACGACACGGTCGCCGTCGGCACGGAAGCCCACGACGGACGGGGTGGTGCGATCGCCCTCGGCGTTCACGATGATGGTCGGAGAACCGCCCTCGAGGACGGCCATAGCGGAGTTAGTAGTACCAAGGTCGATACCAAGAATCTTGCCCATTAGAAATTACCTCTCTCTTGTGCGTTCGCACCGCCTCGGCGGTCTACCGCGCGGTGCTTCGGCTTGTCTTTCAGGATGTAGTGTATCCCCTTATGGGCCGGAATATACAAAATCTAAGTCAATTCATATAAGATTTCTTATTACCGAGAGTTTAGGTTCGCAAATGCGCAGGTAGATGCACCGTTTGACTTCTCGGCAAATCTATTGAGATCTATGTAGAGTTGACTGGGATTTGGACCTGGAGCCGCGTTGGACGGCCCGGTGAAAGCGCATCCCGTTTTGAGCGTTGATTCTGGGATGCGCTTTCCGCCTGCAGACTCGCTCGGAAAGCGTGTCCCGTTTTGAGCGCAAATTCCGGGTCGCAGTTTCCGCAACCAGAGCCTTCGGGAAAATACATCCCAATCTGAGCGAAAATTCCTGGATGCAGTTTCCGCCGGGCGGTCCATCCGGAAACTGCGACCCGTTTTTCGGCCAGATAACGGGATACGCTTTCCGTAAACGTGCTCTATCGCTCAATATTTCAAGTCACCTTTAGCTAACATTTGCGCAGCTCAACGGCCCCACCTGCGTGTTTTTTAGTAAACCTTGGCATACTCGGCGAACGGTATGAAGATGCCGGCCAGAGGGTATTGCAAACGGTCGCTCCCGTGGTATGTTTTTGCCCGAATCAAACCGGCGCGCATCGTCTGTAGTGTCGGTCAACAGAGAGGAAACTACCATGGCTCATCCCGTAATTGATGCCGACGAGTGCATCGCTTGTGGCGTTTGCGTCGACTCCTGCCCCGCTGGCGTTCTGGAGCTCCAGGACGTCGCTACCGTCGCTGACGAGGACTCCTGCGTCGCCTGTGGCGCTTGCCAGGACGCTTGCCCCGCTGGCGCGATCACCGAGATCGTCGAGGAGTAACAACTCCCCCACCTGCACACTCAAAAGTACACCGTGCACAAAAAGGAGGCCTCCGCATCGCCGCGGAGGTCTCCTTTTGTTTGTACAGGTAGCTAATTTGGCACCGCCGTTGGTTGAACTCGCGCCAGCGAAAACGCCCCATTTGAGGCAAGGTGGCCTGAAAGAGGAGGGAAGCGTACTTTGGTACGCGACCGACGATTGAAGGCCAGATTGCCCAAATGGGGCGTTTGCAGCGTCGACTACGATAGATCATCCTCGTAGGGCATCAGGTCTGCCAAGTAGCCTTTCTCCTTGAGCATAGCCTCGATTTCGTCGAGGGTTTGCTCGTCCTCTGCCGCAATGCGATGAAAGTGATAGCCGCTCGTCACCGTTAGTAGTGGAAAGCTCTTGCCGCTCTCGATATCGTGCAGATAGCGCTCAACATCGCGACGATTGCGGATGTCCAGGTCGGCCGTGATCTTACCGTACACGCGGTGATTGACGATCACGTTGAGCACGGCGCCGCCGGCGTCGACGATACTCGTGAGCTCATCGCCTGCCTGCTCCACGCTGTGGCGAACCTTGACCAAGCGCGTGGGCACGGCGGGGCTGCTGGGGGCCTCCTGCAGCACATAGCCACGGTTGGTTGCCACGACATCATGCCCATCGGCACGCAACAGGGCAATATCCTGAACTACGACCTGGCGGCTCACGCCAACCTCGCGGGCAAGTGCGCTGCCCGAAACGGGCTCCCTGGCTCCCTCGAGCACGCCCATGATGGCACGACGGCGCTCGCGGGCGTTCATTATTTACCGTCCAGCAGACGCAGGTGCTTAAGCGAGAGGTCGAGGATCGGCGCAGAGTGCGTCAGCGCTCCCGAGCTAATAAAGTCGACGCCCAAATCGGCAAGCGCGCGGATATTGCTGGCATCCACGTTGCCCGAGCACTCGGTCTTGGCACGGCCGGCGATAAGCTCAATCGCGGCAGCCATGTCGTCGTGGGTCATGTTGTCGA
>CABQJJ010000105.1 GCA_902464485.1 uncultured Collinsella sp.
TGCCGCTGGCAGAGCTGATCGTGCATCCGCGCGTGCAAAAGGACCGCTATACGGGCTCGCCGCGCAAGGAGTTTTACGGCGAGACGTTGGAGCGGGCGCCGTTTCCGGTGGCATACAACGGTGACATCTTTGATCTTGAGGACATGGACGCGCTGGTGGAGGCTTATCCCGGCACGCGCCATGTGATGTTGGGGCGTGGTCTGCTCGCAAACCCCGCGCTGGCTCGCATGGTTAAGGGCGGTCCTGCTGCCACGTCCGCCGAGCTGCAGCGCTTTCACGACACGCTGTTTACGGCGTATGCGGACGAGATTGGCGGCAACGCGGTTTTTCGCATGAAGGAGTGGTGGTTCTACGCCAAATGTGCCTTCGCCGATCCCGCCACCGTCCACAAGATCGTGCGCAAGACCAAAAAGGTCGACGAATACCGCGCCGCTGTCGAGCGCGTCTTTCGCGAGCAGCCGCTCGCGCCTACCGCTCGTTTCCACGGATAACTGATCTGTAGGGGGACGAAGGAAGCAAATCGTCTTGTTGGTGCCAACTCCCAGAGGCTTGGGGCTGGCACCAACAGTTGTGCAAGAAACTTGCCAAAAATGTGATGGTACTATGACTATTTAAAATATTTACAATGTGATAACACTTGAGCTATATCCTGAAGCGTATTTCGCTTATGCCATAAGAATAGTGGCGTAAGAAAGTTGTGCCGGCGTTCTGCCGGGCTCGATACGAAAGGAAAGGCATTCCATGAAAAAACGCTCCCATGCCGTTCTTGCGGTAACAGCAGGGCTTATGACATCCCTCTGCTTTCTTGCACCTCAGGCTTTTGCGGATGACGGTTTTGCTTCTGTTTCCGAGCCTGCCGTTGAGGCGTCTTCGGTGAGCACGGTTGCCAAGCCCCAAGTCGATGCCACGTCTGCGAACGAATCTGGCACGCCTGTCGCCTCTTCTGCCGAATCTGCTGCGACCACTCCCTCCTCGGCTCCTGTTGCCGCAAGTGCTTCTGCGGGCGCAAGGAACGGTGCTTCTGTCGCAGAGTTTAACGGGACCCAGTACGCGACCTTTGATGAAGCGCTTGCTGTTGCCAAGAAAACTGACGGCGCGACCATCAAGCTCCTTGCCGATGCCGAGACTTCGGGCCTTGATTTGAACAAGGACCTCACCATCGACGGCAATGGCCACGCGCTGAAGTTCACCGACAAGGGCATTGCCCTTCGGGGCCACGCGCTTGTGCTCAAGAACGTCAATGCAAGCATGGCCGGCGTTGGCTCCACTCCGTATACCGCCGAGTGGAAATGGATGTCTGTGTGCGCGAGCAAGGATGCCTCGCTCACGCTCGATGGCGCTACGCTTACCATGGATGGCACCGGTGCCGGTAACGTTCATGCCATCTATTTCTGCAGCAATAACAAGCTTAACCTGAAGAATCGTTCTAACCTCACCATTGAGAACTACAAGCAGGACGCCCTTGAGTGGGATGGCGGCGACGGCGGCTACAACGTGAATATCGAGGGTGGCTCTACCTACACCTCCAATCACTGCCGTTCCGGTTTCACGGGCACCTTTGTCGTTACGGTCGACAACTCGAAGGTCAACGTTGTGAACTCGACCGGCAACGGTTCGAATGGTTCGCACTTTAATATCAAGAATGGCTCCGTGGTTGACTTCTCTGGTAACGGCTCTCACGGCCTTTCCGCCGGTAACCTCACCATCAATAGCTCTACGGTTACGGCCAGCAATAACGCTCTCACGGGCATCATTTTTACTGGCAAGGGCGAGTTCAAGAGCGCGAATGTTCAGATTTCCGGCACTAAGGGCACGAGCTACTGGAACGCTGGCATGCGTCTGATGAAGGCGAATGCAAGGCTCAATGTTGATGCTGCTTCTACAGTTTCCATTTCTGGCAACAAAGTCACCGGCCTCTTCCTTGATTCCGGTGCGCAGGCTGCGTTCGCCGAGGGTTCCGGCCTTACCATTACGCGCAACGATGCTTCTCAGGAGAACTGCTCCACCAAGAAAGATACCGCTCAGATGGGTGGCGGCGTAGTCGTGCGCAACGGAGCCATCCTTACGCTTCCTGCTTCGGCGGTGATCGACAATAACAACGCTGCTCTTGCTGGCGATGACCTCTATGTCGAGAAGGGCGGTACCATCTCCTTCGGCGCAACGCATAACAACATGCTTTCCGATTTTGAGGGCTGCGGTCATGCGATCGATGGTTGGTATGTCGATGCAAAAGACTCTCGCTGGTCCGCTCATGGTGAGGCCAAATATGTGGAGGCCGCTCAACCTGGTACTTACGAGGCAAAAGAAGCCCCTGTTGCATTCAAGGCTGCCCATGGCCTGGTGAGCGTCGATTACCAGTATGTCGGTGAAGCCCCCGAGAAGGCAAAGTTGCCCGATGCCGATGAGGGCCTTGAGGTTGGTTCTGCGTATGCCGCCAAGGAGCAGAAGGCCGTCGATGGTTGGACGTTCGATGGTTGGTATACCGACGAGGACTGCACGGTCCTATGGAACGACGGCGATTCGCTGACGGGTTCGATGACGCTCTACGGTAAGTGGACGAAGAAGCCCGTTCAGCCGAGTGAAAAACCCAAGACGGAGATTGCCAAGAAGACCAAGAGCACCAAGAGCACCAAGTCACTTCCTTCGACCGGTGATAAAAGCAGCGCCGTGATGACTGCCGCCCTCGCCGGTGTTGGCACTGCGGTGCTCGGCTTTGGTGAGGCGATTCGTCGCAGGGCCAATTCCAATAGGTAGTTGATGCGCCCCTAACCACGTATTTCATAACCGAACCTTACAGGGGGGAACACAAGTGAAGCACAGTCATAGCAGATTTATTGCTTTAGCGGTGGCCTTCGTTGCCGCCGTCGTCCTCGCGCTGCCGGTGACCGCGCTGGCCGGCGAGGCAGGTCAGTTCACGGCTTCCGCACCGCAGTCCGTTTCCTATAACGGCCAGGAGCACCACTTCAAGAGCACCGTCAAGGACAAGAACGGCAAGGAGCTCGTTGAGGGTACGGATTTCGTCCGCCGGTACTACTACACAGACCAGCGCAGCTGGAATCCCTCGAGCGAGACCGAGTGGAAGGATTCCGACGATGGAATGACTGCCGCCGGCTTCGTGTGGGAGAACATTCACGGCATCGGCAAGTACGAGGACTACGCCGACAACTCAATTCGCCACAGCGTCTGGACGCAGTATCAGCTCAAAGTCCCGAACGTGACCATGCAGGAGGGCGAGGAAAAGCCCTCCCTCGCCGCCGACCTCAACGTGCTGAGCGGCAACCCCAACAACCCCCTCAACCTTTCCGACTTCATCCTCAGCTGCGATGCCGCCGAGAAGGCCAACTACGCGCCCGGTGAGTACGACATCACCGTCGCGACCGACCCTGAGAAGATTCCTGCGCCCTACACCAGCAACACCGCCAAAAACCGCACGGGCATCGGCAGCCTCGACTACGAGGGCTACCACTACTATCAGCTCGTCGGCGACGATACCTCCGGCTACGTCCAGGTCCAAGTCATCCCCGGCACGCTCACCATCACCCCCGCTTACACCCAAGTAAACGTAACTGTCGCTTGGAAGGACTCCTCCAACAAGGACGGTATCCGCCCGAGCGCCGAGGACTTCGCCAAGTACCTCACGCTCACCGCTGACGGCGAGCCCACCGACGCGCAGGCCGTCATTGTGGAGAACGGCGACACCTACAACGTTGTCTTTGACAACGTCCGCAAGTACGCCTATGACGAGAACGGTGTCCGCCACGAGATCGCCTACCAGGTGACCCAGGCGAACATCGACGGCTACACCACGGACAACGCGACCGTTGGCAACGAGGGAACCATCACGAACACCCACGAGATTGCTGCCGCCCCCGCCGAGAAGCCCTCAACCGAGAAGCCCGCTGCAAAGAAGACCTCTCGCAAGGCTCTTCCCCAGACCGGCGACCAGAGCGCGAACGCCCTCGCCATCGTCGCACTCGGCGCGACCGCCCTCGGCGCCGCCGTCGTCATGAAGAAGCGCAACGAGCTCTAGGCCGCGCACTTCTTGCCATTGAATGAAGCCCCGTCGGATATTCCGGCGGGGCTTTTCGTTATGCGCAACCAACGATTGCTTGGCAGCCCGCGTACCCGCGGCCATACTTTAACCAGCGAACAAACCCGCAGGAAGGAGTCGTCATGGCATTCGCAGACAAGCTCGTCGCCATCCGCCGCGCGCACAATCTCACGCAGGAAGGCCTCGCCGCCAAGCTCTTCGTCACACGCCAAGCCGTCAGCCGCTGGGAGCGCGGCGAGGTCACACCGGGCATCGACATGATGAAGCTCATTGCCGCCGTAACCGGAGAACCGCTGTCCCACCTGCTCGAAATGCCCGAGCACTATTGCCAGAGCTGTGGCATGATACTCACGCCCGAGGACTGCGGCACCGATGCTGCGGACACCGCGACCGATCATTACTGCAAGTGGTGCTACGACCACGGCGAGTACACCTACGAGACCACGATGGAGGCGATGATCGAGGATTGTGCCCCGCGGCTGGCGCAAAACACCGGTATGTCGCTCGACGAAGCCGTCTCGCTCATGGGCGCCGTGCTGCCGCAACTGGAGCGCTGGCGCACCGTGCAGAAAAACGAGGAGCGCTACGGCGCCGAAGCCCGGAAGCGCTACGGAAACGAGGCGATCGACGCAGCAAACGAGGCGCTGCTGGACATGGACCCCGAGACATGGAACGACATGAAGGAACTTGAACACGCTGTTCTGGGTCAGCTTTCGATTGCCATGGGCATTGGCGACCCAGAGAGCAACGAGGCCCGCAAACTTGTCGCAATGCACCGTCGGTGGATTGGCCTTAACTGGGGACACGAACCCCAAGACGAAGCATATCTGGGCCTCGCCCACGGCTATCTTGCCGACCAGCGCTTTATCGACTACTACGACAAGCCCTGCGGCACCGGAGCCACGGCGTTTCTGGTCCAAGCTATCGAGTCGTCGGCTCACGCATAGACCGCGGCGGCTTTGGGTATTTCAATCGAAACCTCAACCGATTGGAGA
>CABQJJ010000106.1 GCA_902464485.1 uncultured Collinsella sp.
AATACGTTTGTTCAACTACGTGCCGGCCAAGGTGGTACGGCACCTCTAGAAGAGTAAGGAATTGCACATGGATTACATCCGCGCAATCGAGCGCCAGCAGATCCGCGAGGACATCCCGCAGGTCCGCGTTGGCGACAACGTCAAGGTCCACTACCGCATTAAGGAAGGCGACCGCGAGCGCATCCAGGTCTTCCAGGGCGACGTCATCCGCATGGCTGGTGCCGGTTCCCGCGAGACCTTCACCGTCCGCAAGATTTCCTTCGGTGTCGGTGTCGAGCGTACCTTCCCGCTTCACAGCCCCAAGATCGGCAAGCTCGAGGTTGTCCGTCATGGTCGCGTCCGTCGCGCCAAGCTGTACTACCTCCGCGACAAGGTGGGCAAGGCTGCTCGTATTCCCGAGAAGCGCTAAGACGATCGCAGCGTCTGTCCGCTCATTTGAACAAAAGGGTCACCTTCGGGTGGCCCTTCTTTTTACTGATTCGCATGCAAGGAGGCCCCGGTATGGCCAACATGACAAGCTCGGTTTCGGCGTCCCAGGTGGCCGGCGAGCTGGCGAGTGCCACGTTTGAGGAGATTCCCGCCCTCGTTGAGCATTATCGCGAGGATCCGCGCCAGCAGGTCATCAAAGCCTGCGAACGCGCCATGAAGCGTCATTCCAAGGAGCTCGCCGAGCGTGAGCGCGTTAATGGCATGTATGAGCTGATGTACGAGCTCGGTGGCGACGGCGTTGTCGTGGGCGTGGACGAGGTCGGGCGCGGTTCGGTTGCCGGTCCTCTGACGGTGTGTGCCGTGTGCCTGCCCATGGAGCCGCGCGTCTGGGGCATCAACGACTCCAAAAAGCTGACACCTGCCCGTCGCGAGTTGCTAGCCGTAAAAATCGCCGAGGTGGCGACTGCCATCGGGTTTTGCCATATCGCGCCGGAGGCTATCGATGATATGGGCATGGCGCGTGCCATTCGTGCCGCCGTTGCGGGCGCTGTTGCCGATACGGGCCTTGAGCCGGATTGCGTGCTTATGGATGGCAATCCGTTGGGTGCCGTTCCTAACGAGCGCGACGTGGTGAAGGGCGATGCCAAGATCGCCTGCATCGCCGCGGCGTCCATCATGGCCAAGGTCACGCGTGACGAGATGATGGTCGAGTACGATGCCGAGTATCCCGAGTACCATCTGGCGGAGTCGAAGGGCTATGCGAGCCCCGAGCACATCGAGGCCATTCGCAAACACGGACTTTGTCCGCTGCACCGCGTGAGCTTTTGCGGAAACTTTTTGCAGACCGAGCGGCTTTTCTAGCTCAATTGTGAAGATAGGGACTTCTGGAGTTTTATAAACCAGCTGGTAGCGGGCCGTGTGCGACACGATTGTTGCACACGGCCCGTTATTTGTCGGCATTTGGCCAGCTTTTGGTCTGCTTCCGGTACTTACCCGCATGAAGGGCGCCCTCATCATCGGGGCAATGCAGTGTGCGGGAAAGGAGAACCCATGTGTGCCGCAAGCAAAAAGAGCAAGACACAGCAGCTCAAGGAGCGTTGGGATGACGGCGAGCTCGACTGCGGGGCGATCACGCCCGAGTTTATCAAGGCACTTAGTCCCCGCGAGCTCGGCATGCTGGGTGAGTTGATTGCCATCGATTACTTTAGCGAACGTGGCTACACCTTGCTCGAGCAGGGCTATCGTTGTGCCGAGGGCGAGGCCGACCTGGTGCTGCTCGATGAGATCGACGACGTCGTGGTGATGGCTGAGGTCAAGACAAGACGTGTCGCCGTGGGCTGCAACACACGGGTCTTTCCGGAGGAAGCTGTGGATGCTCAAAAACAGCGTCGGTATCGTCGCATCGCAAGCTGCTACCTCATGGAGCACTATCCGCTCAAGGCGATCCGCTTCGATGCCGTGGGCGTCACCATCCGCGGCGGGCATATCGCCGAGATCGAGCATCAGTACAACGCGTTCGATTGGCAGGTGTCGTGATGGCGTTCGAGACGTTTGCCGTTCACGCGGCCTGTATCCGTGGCGTCGAAGCGATTCCCGTCACCGTCGAGGTCTCGCTTGCCGGTGGTGTTCCGGGTATCCAGATGCTCGGCATCCCTAGCATGGAGGTGATGGAGTCGCGTGGGCGTATCCGGTGCGCCATGCGCTCGGCGGGCTTTGAGATTCCGCGCTCGGGCATTACCGTCAACCTGGCGCCCGGTGATATCCGCAAAACCGGCAGTGGTTTTGACCTGCCGATAGCCATCGCTGTGCTGGCTGCCGATGGACAGATTCCCCGCGATAACCTCGATCACTGCCTGATTGCCGGTGAGCTTGGTCTGGACGGCACGGTGCTGCCCGTCAAGGGCGAGGTGGCGTTTCAGCTGTTGGCACGCGATATGGGGCTCTCTTTTATCGCCGGCAGGTCCGATCAGCATGTGCCGCTTGCGGGCGTTGACTGCGGGTTTATCGATCACCTGTCTCAGCTTGCCCAGGGTATGGGCGAGGCCGCGCGACATTATCTGGATTCTGAAGTGCTAGAGGCCACTTTTGAACCTGAGCTCGACTATGCCGACGTGCTGGGGCAGGAGGTCGCCAAGCGCGGCATGGCGCTTGCGGCGGCAGGGGAGCTCGGCTTACTTATGATCGGCTCGCCCGGTTCGGGCAAGACCATGCTTGCGCGCCGCATGACGGGCATTTTGCCCGAGCTTTCTGTTGAGGACCAACAAGAGGCGCTGTGCATCCATTCGGTTTTGGGCGAGAGCATCGATGACCTGCTTGCAGGTCATCGGCCGTTTCGAAGCCCGCACCACAGCATCTCGACAGCGGGCCTTATTGGTGGAGGGCGCCCGGTGCATCCGGGCGAGATCAGCCTTGCCCATGGCGGCGTGCTCTTTTTGGACGAGCTCGCCGAGTTTCCCACCGGCGTTCTGCAGACGCTGCGCCAGCCCATCGAGCGCGGCTACGTCAAGATTGTACGCGTCGACGGCGCTTTTACCTTCCCGTCGCGCTTTCAGCTGCTTGCCGCGAGCAATCCCTGCCCCTGCGGTTTTTTGGGCGATCGTGAGGTGCCCTGCCGCTGCTCGGCTTCGATGGTCGAGCGCTACCGGTCCAAGTTGCGCGGTCCTTTGGCCGACCGTATCGACATGATGATCGATGTGAGCCGGCCTGATCCTCAGGTGATTATCGAGGGCGCGGAGGGCATGTCTTCGGCCGAGCTGCGCGACTATGTGGTGCGTGGACGCGCTTTTCGCGCCTGGCGCGAGTCCCGTATGGACGATGCGGATGCCGAGGCCGAGGACGATGAGCCGCGGTCCATTGATGGCGTCGTGTCGACCTTTGCGCTCGACGAGGCCGCCGAGAAATGCGTGCTTGGCCTGTCGAAGCGCACGCATCTCACGGGGCGCGGCATCGTGCGCCTGGTGCGTATCGCGCGCACCATCGCCGATGTCGCCGAAAGCGAGCGGGTAACTCAAGACCACGTGCTCGAGGCGGCGATGTACCAGGGGAGGAGGGACCAGTAATGCCCGAGGAGACTTTTGAGCTGCATCCCGGTGATGCGTTGTATCCAGATACCGTTTTGGAGCTCTCTGATGTACCCCGGACGCTCTATGTGCGTGGCGACCCCGCCGCACTGTCGACGCCCGCGCTCTCCATCATCGGCGCCCGCAAGGCCTCGCCGTATGGCCTTGCCGTGGCAGAGCTGGCGGCGAAAGTTGCGGTCGAGGCGGGGGTGACGGTGGTCTCGGGCGGTGCGGTCGGCTGCGACCAGGCCTCGGGTTGGGCCGCGGTCAACGCCGGTGGCAGGCACGTCGTGGTGCTGGGTACGGGCGCCGACGTGGTCTACCCGCGTTCGAGTGCGGGGCTTATCGCGCGCACGATCGATACAGGCGGCGCGGTCGTGTCCATCTCGCCTTGGGGTATGGGGCCGCGTAAGTTTGCCTTTCCGCGGCGTAACCGGGTGATTGCCGCGCTTTCGCAGGCGCTCTTTGTGTCGGAGGCTGGCATGCCCTCGGGCACGTTCTCGACGGCGGAGGCCGCCATGGACCTGGGGTGCGAACTGCTTGCGGTACCGGGCTCCATTTTGTCACCCGAGTCGCGAGGGACCAACTACCTCATTGCCAACGGGGCCTGCTGTATTATTGACGAGGAGTCTATTGAGATGGCCATCTCGCGAATCTACGGCACCTTGCGCTATTCGCGTCCCGATGCACCTGGCATCGCCGATTTGGACCCCACGCAGCAGGCCGTGATGCATGCGCTCATCGCCTCGCCGCTCAAGGTCGACGACATCGCGGCGCTCGTCTCGCTCGATGCCGTCGGCGTGCTCAAGCTCCTAGGGTCGCTCGAGCTCGAGGGCCTCATCGAGCGCATGATGGATGGAAGGTATGCTCCCTCCAAGTTTGCCCTTCACGCCCAGACGCCCTTCGGTCACAATGGAAAACGTGTCAATTAGAAAGGTGTTTGCAGATGCAGTTCGATCAGGTGACAGTTATCGGTGGCGGTCTGGCGGGTTCGGAATGCGCGATCCAGCTGGCAGACCGTGGTTTTGCCGTAAAGCTGTGCGAGATGCGCCCCCAGGTGAGCTCCCCTGCTCACCATACCGACCGTCTGGCCGAGCTCGTCTGCTCCAATTCGTTTAAATCGACCCGTCCGGACTCTGCGGCGGGCTTGTTAAAGGCCGAGCTTGAGCGTATGGGCTCGGTCTTGCTCGATTGTGCCCATCGCGCGGCCGTTCCCGCCGGTGGCGCCCTGGCGGTCGACCGCGTCAAGTTTTCCGAGCTTGTCGAGGCCGAGGTTGCCTCCCGCCCCAATATCGAGATTGTTCACGGCGAGGTCACGCAGATTCCCGAGGGCCATGTGGTCATTGCCGCTGGCCCCCTATGCTCGCCCGCGTTGAGCGAGGAGGTCATGAAGCTCGTCGGCGGCGATGCCCTGGCCTTCTTTGACGCGGCCGCGCCGATCGTCGATGCCTCCACGCTCGATATGGACGTGCTGTTCTCGCAGTCGCGCTACGAGGAGCAGGGGAGCGGCGACTATCTCAA
>CABQJJ010000107.1 GCA_902464485.1 uncultured Collinsella sp.
ACGGAGTCGAAGGCCTGCATCACGGGGTACAGGAACTCGTGCAGGGCGATCGGCGTCTGGGACTGGTAACGCTTGGTAAAGTCGTCGCGCTCGAGGATGCGGGCGACGGTGAATTTGGAGCACACCTGCAGCAGGCCGGCCAAATCCATCGAAAGAATCCAGTCGCCGTTGTGCACGATGGTGGTCTTCTCGGGATCCAGGATCTTCATGGCCTGGCTCACGTAGGTCTCGGCGTTAGCCTCGATCTGCTCCTGAGAAAGCTGCGGGCGGGTGGAGTTCTTGCCCGAGGGGTCGCCAATCAGCGCGGTGCCGTTGCCGATGATGAGGGTGACGTTGTGGCCCAGGTCCTGGAACTGACGCATCTTGCGCAGGGGCACGGCATGACCCAGGTGCAGGTCGGGGCTGGTGGGGTCGACGCCGAGCTTGATGTTGAGGGGCTCACCCTTCTCAAGCTTCTTGCGAAGGTCGGCCTCGGGGACGATCTGCGCTGCGCCCGAGGTGATGATACGCATTTGCTCGTCAACAGACAGCATTGGGTATCCTCCTTTTGCTATAGCACCCTCACCGGATACGGCGGTGCTGGAAGTTCATAAACTCACTCATAATAACCAAAACAGCGCGATGCGGCATCTACGACAGGAAAATCCTCGTCCTGCCGCACGCGTCGATGGCAACCGGCAGACGCGTACCATCCCGCTCGACCAGATAGCGCGCCTGCCGACGACGCGGGCAGTCATGGCAATGGACCTGCCCCGTCGCATCCGTCGCGCAGACGCCCTCGGCGGTCAGCAAGCAATGCTCGCACGCCATCAGTTCGGGGCGTTCGGCATCAACGGGGCCCAAGACACCCGGCAGAGCGATCAGTCCGCCGATGCGCTCCGCGTCATTGGCGACCAATTCGGCAGACAGATACACGCGTCCCGCCCCAAGCGCCCGCAACCAGGCGAGCGTGGCGCGATTGGCACAAAACACCGGCGCTGCAACATCAAACGCCACGCCCAGCTCGCGAGCGATTGCCACTTGACCCAAATTGCGACAGACCACGCGCCCGGCACGCCGCATGACAGAACGGGTTCGTTCCACATCGCCCGCTCGGCACACCTCGTCGAGCACCACGGCAACGCCGGACAAGTCACGCACGCCCCGCGGGTCCTGGTCCATCAGCTGCCAAGCGAACACCATGCCCGCAGGGGCAATCGGCTCCTCCAAAACGACATCGCCGACAAACGAGACGCCCTCAAACGGCAGCGCCTCGACGGCATGCTCGGCCAGAACAACCGCATCGGCCTCGACACGCATGCGCTCGAGCACCGACGCCGTCTGCCCCAGCACGCCGGCGCTGCGGATGAGGTATACCTCGCACCCCACGTCCACCTTGCGCTTGCAATGCACGACGACGCGCTCCCCCGCCTCCGCATCAACAGGGCAGGGGACCTGAGGCCAGCGCTTGGGGACATCGGGACGTGCGTCGGTGCCCGGATAAAACCGGATTTCGAGCGTATCGCCCGCGGAAACGGCGGCGTCGAGCTCGACGGTCACCTCCTCGTGGCCCACGGCCACGAGGCCGCCCACGCGAACGCCCTGGTTGATCGCACGCTCAAAGCTCATAAGCTCCGCACCCGAGCGACCCCGCAGGTACGCGTCGGTAAAGCCACGGTTGAACGACCTTCCCAGCTCGCGCTCAAGCGCCGGCACCGTATCGTCGCTCCACGTGCCGTCGCGCAGCATATCGAGCGCCCGTCGCCACACACGCACCACGTTGAACACGTAGTCGGGGTTCTTCATGCGCCCCTCGATCTTGAGCGACGCAACCCCGGCGTCGATGAGTTTGGGTAGATGCGCGATGCCCAGATAGTCGTGAGGGCAGAGCAGACGGTCGCCCTCGACGGTGGCCACGCTCTCCCCCGCCCCATCAACCAAGTCATATGCCAGGCGACACGGCTGCGTGCAGTCGCCACGCATCGCCGAACGCTCGCGCCGCAGGGCCGAAAACTCGCATGCCCCCGAGTAACCGATGCATATGGCGCCGTGGCAGAACACCTCGATGGGCACACCGGTGGCACAAAGCGCCGCAATCTCCTCGACCGTCAGTTCTCGCGCGGTCGTCACCCGCTCGACACCCAACTGATCGGCTGCGAGCCGTACGGCGCCCTCGCTGTGGACACCGGCTTGGGTAGACAGGTGAATCTCGACATCGGGCAGCGCCTCACACAGCGAGCGGGACAGACCGGCATCGGCAACAATCAGGGCATCCGCCCCCAACGACAGCGCACGCGCCCCAAGCGCCACGGCGTCGTCCAGCTCGTCATCGAACACAAACACGTTCAGCGTCACATACACGCGCACGCCATGGGCGTGCGCCACGGCGCATCCGCGCGCAAACTCATCGTCTGTAAAGCCATGGGCGCTCACGCGGGCATTGAAGCCGTCCAGCCCGGCATAGATGGCATCGGCACCGGCGGCGATTGCCGCAAGCATCTGGTCGAACCCACCAGCCGGCGCCAATAGCTCCGGCAACGCCGTCCTGCCCCCCAATGGACTGTTTTCGCATCGTCCACTCGGCGACATAGCCCGATTCGGCATCGGCAATCTCCTTACCAAGGTATGCATTCACTCTGAAATATTACCGTCAACCAGCATACACGAGGCCTCGAGCACCTCGATTGGTTTATTGTGTAATAACTTATGTCCATCCAGCCCCGGCGGCTCATCAACCACTCCGCCCGGCACGACATACCTGGAGGTCAACATATGGGTCCTCGCCAACGACAGGGTCATAGCCGTTCCAAGACGCATGCCTTTCCCGTCATCTTGCTCTCTATTTTGGGCTTTTTGCTTGTTTCGGGCGTGGCATTTGGCATTGGCATGATCGGCAACGTCAACCGCTGGCTTTCCGACCTGCCCGACTACACCGACGCCAACGCCTATCTGGTCAGCGAGCCCACCGACATCGTTGACTGCAACGGCAACACGATTGCGAGCTTCTACACCCAAAACCGCAAGTCCATTGCCATGGACAAGGTGTCCCCCTATGTCTTAAAGGGCACCGTCGATGTCGAGGACGAGCGCTTCTACGAGCACGGCGGCATCGACCTGTGGGGCATCGCGCGCGCATCGGTAGCGACGCTGACCGGCGGCCACGAGGGTGCTTCGACCATCACCCAGCAGCTGGTGCGCAACACCATTCTGCAGGCAGAGCAGTTCGATTCGACCATCGAGCGCAAGGTGCGTGAGGCCTACATTGCCATCAAAATGGAGGAGATGTACTCCAAAGACGACATCCTCATGATGTACCTCAACACCATCTATTACGGCCACGGCGCCTACGGTATCGAGGCGGCAGCCGAAACCTACCTGTCCAAGAGCGCTTCCGACCTCACGCTCAGCGAGGCGGCCCTGCTTATCGGCCTCCCCAATTCGCCTTCGCAGTACGACCCCACGGTCAATCCCGACCTGGCGCTGTCCCGCCGCAACAAGGTTCTCGACAACATGCTGCGCCTGGGCCATATCACAAAAGAGGAGCATGACGCCGCCCAAGCCGAACCCATCACCCTCAACGTCAAGGAGATTTCTGGCAGCGGCGTCGACGTATACTCGCAGCCCTATTTTGTGTCCTATGTCAAGCAGCTGCTCGAGCAGGAGTTCTCGACCGATGTGCTCTTTAAGGGCGGCCTGACCGTCAAGACCACCATTGACCCCACGATGCAGAAGGTCGCCGAGGACGCCGTGCGCTCGCAGCTCGACACGCTCTCGATGGAAGACCTGAGCATGGGCATGGTCGTTATCGACCCCAGCACCGGCTATATCAAGTGCATGGTGGGCGGCTACGACTACAATGCCGACCCCAACCATGTCAACCATGCCACGGCCAAGCGCCCCGTGGGCTCTACATTCAAGGCATTCACCCTTGCGGCGGCAATCCAGTGCGGCATGAACCCCAATATCACCCTTAATTGCAATTCGCCGCTCACCGTAAAGGGCGGCACGGCAAAGGTCCAAAACTACGCCAATACCAGCTATGGCACCATCTCGCTCAAGCAGGCGACGGCCGTGTCGTCCAACACCGCCTACATTCAGGTGGCCGACGCCATTGGCAATGACAAGGTCCTCTCCCTCATCAAGAAGATGGGTATCGACCCCTCCGAGAACAACATTGAAGACGTGCCCGTCATGACGCTCGGCCCGGGATCCATCTCGCCGCTCGAAATGGCCTCGGCATATGCGACGTTTGCCAACGGCGGCTACTATCGCCAGCCCATCGCCATCACCGAGATCAACTCCCGCACCGGATCGGTCATCTACCAGCACACCGATAATCCCACGCATGTGCTCACCGCAGGTGAGGCCGCGGCTGTGACCGACACGCTCTCGGGCGTCATGTACGGCAGCGGTACCGGTGCCGCCGGTGCGCTGAGCGTCAATCAGCCCTTTGCCGGCAAGACGGGCACCACCGACGACAACACTAACTTGTGGTTCTGCGGATACACCCCGCAGCTCGTATGCGCATTGTGGACCGGCTACTCTGCCGGCGAGATCCCCGTCCGCAAAAATGGTGCCGACCTGTTTGGCAATCAGACCAACCTGCCCGTCTTTAAGAAGTTCATGGACACCGTACTCGCCGGCACCGAGCGCAAGGAGTTCCCGACCGGAACCGCCCCCTCCTACAAGAACAACAGTGCTTGGAAGTTCTACGGCGCCAGCAATAAAAAGAAAGACGATGAGGACGAAGACAAGGACAAGGAAGAAGAGGAAGAGACCCCCGGCGGAAGCGGCAACGAGGGCGGTAACACCGGCGGCGGAGAGGGCGGCGACGAAGGCGATGGCGGCGGTACCACCCCTACTCCCGACCCCAAGCC
>CABQJJ010000108.1 GCA_902464485.1 uncultured Collinsella sp.
AGCTGGCTCGGGCGCTTGTTAACGTGCTCGCCCAGACCAACCGCCTCGAGCGCCTCGCGCGCACGCTGGCGGCGCTCGGCATGCCCTACACCCGTGAGCGTAAGCGCCAGCTCCACGTTTTCCAAGATGGTCTGATGCGGAATGAGGTTATAGCTCTGGAACACAAAGCCGATGCGGTTGTTGCGATAAGCATCCCAATCGCGATCACGGAAGTCCTTGGTCGAAATGCCATCGATGAGCAGGTCGCCGGAATCGAAATGGTCGAGTCCGCCAATGACGTTGAGCATCGTAGTTTTGCCCGAGCCCGAGGGTCCCAGAATGGCCACAAACTCGTTATCGCGAAACGACAGGCTTACGCTGTCGAGCGCCACCTGCGTAAACGACTGCGTGACGTACCTTTTGCAAATACCTTTGAGCTCCAGCATGGACGGCAACCTCTCCCGCGCAGGCACCCCGCCCGCTCTTCCCCACCGTTCGTATTCGACGCGTTTGTCCTACTCTATCCCCATTTTTTACCAGCGCCAATGAGGAATGTAACGAACCGCGCCAAAAAACGAGCAGGACGGCACGTCGCGTGACGTACCATCCCGCGCATACCGTCGAAAATGTGACAAAGGAACTGTCACTTTGTCACATTAGTCAATTGTGAGCGTATCCCCCTGGAGCGATATCCGAAGCCTCGCTGCTCAGCACCAGCACGCCGTGCCAGCCTTCCTGTAAGCCACCTTTCTCGGGGATAAGATCCGAGCTGTCAATCGTACTGACGGCGGGCAGCGGTTTGCCAAGAATCGCATTGGGAAACATCCACCACTTCAAGAGTCCCGTGGTGGCGCGGTTGATGAGAACCTTTGCCGAATAGCGTAAGCCGCCGTGATAATCAAAAAGATGTCCGCACGGATTGATATGCTCGCCGATAAAGAGCAACCATGCCGCAAGTTTCTCCGCGGCAACAATACGGGAGGCGACCATGAACGATTGCGGCCAAACAAGCACGCCTAAGGACAGCGCCAGTGCGAAGGATTATAAAAACGCCCTCGATTACATGCTGTCCGGGCTGAATACCTATGTACGAGACACCGATCTTTCACCTCAGGTCGCCGCGCTCTACAAGCCCGGCACAATCTTTCGCAGCAAGAATCCCGCCGACATATCGTCCCACATTGGCGGCATGAGCACATCGCATCGTTTTCTCATCCTGTCGAACCACATCATCGATCTAACCGAGCTGGAGCAAAACGCCGATCGAGGACACTGTGCGACCCCGTCGGAGTCTCGTTTTTTAGTGCTCGATGTGTACGAATACCACGGAAAGACACAAATTACGCTGCTGCATCTTTTGGACGACGAACGCTGGCGTTACTTTATCGATGCGGTGCCGGCAGCACCCGAACTTGAAATTGATGCCATACGCATCAATTTCAGTACCATATGCGAACAGCAGCCCATCGGCGATCTAGCATCCGAAGAATGGCTCGATTGTTGCTCGGACCCCATCGGCGTAAACCCCCAAGGAGAACTGTATTCACCCGAGCCTAAGCCTGCGGAGGCACTTTGGTCCGTCTTCTACACGAACTTTAGAAGATTCGTTGGCAGAGTTGTCTATCTGACTCCTGGCGAAGATGATGACGGCAGCTGGCTTAAAGTCACACAGCGCGATGACATACACGCCGTCCTTGCCTACGCTTATATTGATTACGAGCATGGCATATCGTTTCGCTATTTATGCCCCGCAAAAGTCGAAAACGACCGATGGGTGCTCTCTAAAGCCGACGACACCATAGTCATTATAAGAGCCGGTGCCCTAAAGAAGGCCCGCTGGTGTCCCACCGATATCGATCCGGCTGCATTCGGTAAAATAGCGGCAGAAATTGACGCCCTCTATAAGCCAAGCAGTGCTGTCGAGACGCTACGAAAGCTCGAGACCATCGACCACTTAAGAGAGCCCCTCTTTCCCGATGATATATTCGCCTTTCTCATTGGCCCGCAATGCAAAAGTCTGGAGCTTGTCTGGCTTAGGCTTTGTGATCGGCAAGATGGCACCATCTACGGCAGTCTTCTCAACGAGCCCGATAACAATTGGGGTATCCACAGGGGTGATGTACTTCCCATTGCCTTTAGCGTGAACAACGGATCCCTTGTTTCGGCCATCTTTGTGGATGAGCTTGAAAAGCGATAAGCGCTCTGACCTGCCGTACAGCTAAATGGAAATTCCGCGGTCTCCATCACTTGATACGATACGAAACAGTAGGCAATCCGAAAGGAGCAAACGATGGACCTTAATCCCAACAACGCTTATGGAGTCGAAAAGGAAGACATCTCGCGCATGGCAGAACTTGCCGGTATGGAGTTTGTCGACCATGGCGAGGACGAATGCGACGAGGATTTTCCTTCCGAAGATCTTATCTATGGGCCCGAGCAGGAAAAAGACCTCCTCGCCGAGATGGCAGACGTTGCATTCTCCACGCCTGGCGATGATTATGCCCAGTATATCTGCGAAAACAGAGAGCGCATCTACCGTGCGGCCCGCATGTCTTCAGCAGTTACGGAAATGCTCGTCTTGGGCTACAGACTGGGAGTTTCGTCCGGCAGCGGAGCCTGTATGAACGATTTAGGCGCCCTCTACTATATGGGAGACCTTGTTGAGCAGGACTACACCAAGGCCGCGGAACTCTACGAAATGGCGGCCGACGCAGGTTGCTTCCAGAGCATCATCAACCTCGGCTATATCTACGAGTACGGAAGGACTGGCAAGCCCGACCATGCCAAAGCCTATCAGTGGTATTCGCTTGCCGCAGCGCTTGCGCCCTCCAGCGAGGCGGTGTACAAACTCGGCGACATGTTCAGCCGCGGTCGCGCCGTGCCGCAAGATAAGTCAAAAGCGTACCGCCTGTACGAACGCAGTCTTGAGCTTGCCCGCGACGATGCAGAGTTCGCCCAGCCCGCCATTCGCATAGCCTCTATGCTCATTGACCCCGACGCCCCCTCTTGTGGCATCGACCGTAATCCCCTGCGCGCGTTGACGCTCTATCAACGCGCCGAGATCGGCCTGCGCATCGACATCGCCAATGGCATGACGTATTACGCCAAGCGTCTCCGCGAGGCCATCGAAGGTCAGGAGAAGGCTCGCGAGCTCGTCGAGATGGACAATTTTGTGATTGACCGCTAAGTGCTACTCTCGCGCGTCTTATCAACATCAATGATCTGATCCTGCCATGGAGTCCCTCCATGGCAGGATCAGATGTTTATCCCGGGCAATCGAAAACAAAGAGGTCCCAGGGATCCCGAGACCTCTACAAAATGCATAGTTCAGCTTGTTTACTGCTCGCTATTCGCAATCGCCTGGTCGATAAGCTTATCGAGCGCCGCGCGCTGCTCGGCGGAGTTGATGCCACCCATGATCGGCTCTCCTACGATGTTGCCGTTCTGGTCGATCACGTAAGTGGTCGGGAACGAGTACAGGTTGGAGGTAAATTTGCCGGCCTCGCTATCCGACTTGAACCAGATGTTCTTGTACGTCACGCCCTTCTTGGAAAGTACGTCCTTGGCATCGGCCACCTCGTCTTTGTTGCCATCGAGCGTAAAGGAATTAACGCCCACGACCTGGCCGTCCTTCTCGGCAAGCTCCTTATTGAGCTTCTCCAGATCGCCCAGCTCTCCCACACACGGCTTGCAGGTGGTAAACCAAAAGTTCATGACGGTCACCTTGTTCTTGGAGAACAGCTCGTCGCTGTTTACATCGTTGCCGTCCAAGTCCTTGCCCTTAAAGCTGGGGAACTTCGTCTCCTCGCTCTCGCCGTTGGTCATGCCTGCGGTCGAGGCATCGACGCTCTCCCCCTCTCCGGGCGTGCTGCCGCATCCGGGAAACTCCTTCTCCAGCGCCATGAGCTTTTCCTCGATCTCCTTGACCTGCTGCGCGCCGGCCTTGAGCGTCTTGAGCTCGTCAGCCGTAAACTGATCCTTGGCGCCCTCGATGGTATCAAGCAAAAAGTCGCCGTAGTTCTTGCCGTCCTCAATCATGGGAGTGTCTTTGTTGGCCGCAAGGAACACCTTTTCCCATAGGGCGTTATCGCTCGCAAAGATCTCATTTTCCTTTTGCAGCAGCTGCTGGTACAGCTCGGCCGCCTCCTCGGCGCTCGACGGCTTTTGCGCCACAAGCTCGGCAATCTGCGCATCGCCGCTCGCGGTATCCTTCGCGTCGCCCTTGGGGGCAGAGCACGCCGCGAGAGTCAGCGCCAGCACGGGCAGCATCAACAGAGCCGCAATTTTTGACAGTTTCATGGTTCCTCCGTTATGTCGAAGCTTATATAGGTACCTATTTGTTTTCGCAGGCTTGCGCGGGCTGTGCGGGCTTGTCGCCCGTCACACCCAGCCCGTAGCGAAAGCTAATAGCATCGACGGGGCACGCGCCCACGCATTTGCCGCAACGAATACACTCGGCATGGTCGGGCGTACGCGTAACGTCCACGTCCATCTGACACACCCTGGCGCACTTGCCGCACGAAACGCACTTGCCCTGGTCAACCTGGATCCCCAGCAACGACACCTTGTTCATGAGCGCATAAAACGCGCCGAGGGGGCAAATCCATTTGCAGAAGGGGCGGTAGAACAGCACGCTCAGCACCGCAACCGCTATGAGAATCGCGAGCTTCCAGGTAAAGAGCTTTCCTAGCGCGGAGCGGATTCCCGCATTCATGATGGACAGCGGAATCGCGCCCTCGAGCAC
>CABQJJ010000109.1 GCA_902464485.1 uncultured Collinsella sp.
TGTATCCCTCGGCTAACTTAGGGCATAATGCAAAAAGTGCGACATGGCTAACTTACGGAGGCGCACCGATGGCGCACGGTCAGCCGGTCGCCAAGCATTCAACCCGTTTCCAAGTGAGAGGGAGACAACATGAGCGATATTTTGGATGTCTACGGTCGCGAGGTGCTCGACAGCCGCGGCAACCCCACCGTCGAGGTCGAGGTCGTGCTCGAGGACGGCAGCTTCGGTCGCGCGATGGTGCCTTCGGGCGCTTCGACCGGCGCCTTTGAGGCATGCGAGCTGCGCGACGGCGACAAGGGCCGCTACCTGGGCAAGGGCGTCTCTCAGGCCGTCGAGCACGTCAACAACGAGTGCGCCGATGCCGTAGTGGGCCTCGATGCCTTCGATCAGCGCGCCGTCGATGCCGCGCTGATCGCCGCGGACGGTACCCCCAACAAGACCAAGCTCGGCGCTAACGCCATTCTGGGCGTGTCGCTGGCCGTCGCTCGCGCCGCTGCCGAGTCGGCGGGTCTTTCGCACCTGGGTGGCGTCAACGCCCACCTGCTGCCCACACCTATGATGAACATCCTTAACGGCGGCGTGCATGCCGACAACAACGTTGACTTCCAGGAGTTCATGATCATGCCGGTGGGCGCCCCGAGCTTTGCCGAGGGCCTGCGCTGGTGCGCCGAGGTCTATCACACCCTCAAGGGCGTGCTGCACGAGGCGGGCTTGGGCGGCGGTGTGGGCGACGAGGGCGGCTTTGCGCCCAACCTCAAGACCAACGCCGAGCCGTTCGAGTACATCACCAAGGCCGTCGAGAAGGCCGGCTTTAAGCCCGGCATCGACTTCATGTACGCCATGGACCCGGCATCGACCGAGTTCTACAACGCCGAGACCGGCATGTACGAGCTCAAGGGCGAGGGCGTGGAGTACACGAGTGCCCAGATGGTCGATTACTGGGAGAAGCTCGTCGACACCTATCCCATCATCTCCATCGAGGACGGCATGGCCGAGGAGGACTGGGACGGCTGGGTCGAGCTTACCCGTCGCATTGGCAACAAGGTGCAGCTGGTGGGCGACGACCTGTTCGTCACCAACACCGAGCGCCTCAAGAAGGGCATCGAGCTGGGCGCCGCCAACGCGATCCTGGTCAAGGTCAACCAGATCGGCACGCTCACCGAGTCGCTCGAGGCCATCGAGACCGCCAAGGAGGCCGGTTACGCCTGCATCGTGAGCCACCGCTCCGGCGAGACCGAGGACTCCACGATCGCCGACCTGGTCGTGGGCGTCAACGCCGGCCAGATCAAGTCGGGCGCCCCGTGCCGCAGTGACCGTATCGCCAAGTACAACCAGCTCATCCGCATCGAGGACGAGCTCGAGGGCAGCGCGCGCTACGCCGGCAAGGCCGCGTTCTACAACATTCGCTAAACGGGCGAATTTGACGAGGGGGGGGAGGCTGACTCGGTTCCTCCCCGCCTTGGCTGGATGCCGCAAAGCGCCATGGGCGCTGGGCCATACGGCTCAGCGCCTTTTTTATGTCGAGCAAAGGCTGGCGAAGACGGTGCGGGCGCTCGTGCTATAACTAAAGGACTTAGCGCAAACAAACCTCAACCGCACAAGGCGCACATGGATCAGATTTACGACAACAGGTATTATTCCGCCGGTTCGCGCGAGCCGTCGTCTCGCCGTGCACGTACCGTGCAGCTCGGCGGGTTCGACTACGTTGGCGCCGATCGCGGTGCGCAGCGTCCGGCAAGTACCTCACACTCCCGTGCTCAAATGAATACGCCGGTAGAGCGCGCGCCACGTTCGACGCACTCGGAGCATGCTCAGCGCCCCTCGGCTCAAACGCACGAAAAGCCGACCAGGCCCTCGAACCGTCTTTCGGGCTCGGACTTTATGCGCTACGCCAACGACAACGCGGTGGTCAAGGCGATCTACGACTTTACCCATGGACCCCAGCGCGTGCTGTTTATCGGTATCGTGGTGGCGCTGGCGCTCGTGAGCCTGTACTTTCCCGTGCGCGACCTGTACGTGGCAAAACGCTCGAGCGACATCTTGGCCAAGCAGGTCGAGATTCGCCAGCAATACAACGACGGGCTGCAAAAAAGCGTCGACAAGCTGCTCTCGGAGGAGGGCATTAAGGACGCGGCAACCGAGGAGCTGGGCTTGGTGATGCCCGGCGAGAAGAGGATTGACGTGCAGGGCCTGGACGACGATTCGGACTCGTCGTCGAGCAAAAAGTCCTCAAACGCCAAGAAGGCCAGTGAAGTTGCCAAGGAAATCGAAGAGGTCGGTAAGGACGCACCGTGGTACATCCAAGCGCTCGACATGCTGTTTGGTTTTAACGGCGTCGAGGGTCAGACAGTCGTGTCCAACGGCAAATAGCGCCCGGAGGGGAGCCCGCAATGACAAATTGCAAACGCTATAAGGTGGCCGCGATCGACCTGGGGACGGTGTCGTCGCGACTGGCGTTGGCCCAGGTCGAGGGCGGAGCGATTGTGGAATCGTCCAAGCATACCGAGATTACCGACTTGGGCGAGGGCGTGGACGCGACGGGGCGCTTTTGCGAGGCGGCCGTTGAGCGCGTGCTCGCTGCGTGTCGCATGTTTGTGGATGAGGCCCGAGCCTTTGGGGCCGCGTGCGTCTGCACCACCTGCACGAGTGCCGCGCGCGATGCGTCCAACGCCGCGCTGCTGCTGGACGGCCTGCGCGATCTGGGGCTCGAGCCACAGGTGATTCCGGGCGAGGTCGAGGCGCGCCTGACGTTTTTTGGCGTGGCGCACGACTTTGCCGGCGAGCGCATCATTGTTGCCGATTCGGGTGGCGGATCCACAGAGCTCGCGACGGGCGTCTATGCACCGGAGCGCGGTGTCTTTGCGCTGGAGGGAACGCGCTCGCTGGATATCGGTTGCCGTCGCGTGACGGAGCGGTTTTTCTCGGTGCTGCCACCCGCACGCGGCGAGCTTACTGCCGCTGCCGCGTGGGCAGGCGAGCAGTTCGCCGCCTATTTTGAAGGCCTGCCCAGCGACTTTGAGCGCGCCGAACGCTTGGTCGCGGTGGGTGGCACTGTCACCACACTCGTTGCGCTCGTTCACGAGCTGGAGCCGTATGATTCGAGCTTTGTGCACCTGCGCGAGCTTTCGATGGAGCAGGTTTCGGCCGCTATCGAGCGCATGTCTGTGTTGGATGCGGAAGGCATCGCCGCGCTACCGGGTGTACAGCCTAAACGCGCGGGCGTGATCTTGGCTGGCGCCGTGGTGATCCGCGAACTCATGCGTGCCGGCGGCTACAAGACGCTCACCGTAAGCGAGAACAGCCTACTCGCCGGCATGGCTGCCACCATCAACGAAGTTCTCGACGGTGCGACCCCCACCATCGGCTGGACCCCCGGCCTCAGCGTCCTTTAGCCATCTCCCCCCATAAGTTGCGGTGAAATGGTTCCTAAATGGGCTGGTAAGCGGCATAAACAAGAACTATTCCATCGCAACTTAGAGCCCCACCGGCGTCCAAAAGAAACGAGCCCGCATCTCAAAGGGACACGGGCTCGTAGACAATATATGGTAGGGGCGGTGGGACTCGAACCCACAATCCTTGCGGCGAGAGATTTTAAGTCTCCTGCGTATGCCAATTCCGCCACGCCCCCGTGAGACTAGAAGTCTAGCACAAGCCGCCCGTTACGCGTTGACAGCCATCGAGTGCCGGCCCGACTTTTCCAAGTACTCGGCAAACTTGGCCTCGTCGCCCTTGTTCTTGTACTGGAGGGCCAACAGGTACTCCAAGCGGCAACCCTTAACCTTATCGTCGCCGGCCTCCTCGAGCATGCGCTCCAGCTCGGGAATGTCGTTGTGGCGCTTCAAAATCATCGTGTCGTACATCAGCTGGCACTCGTGCGCGACCGCCTCGGCCTGACCGCCCTCAAAGCCCCTGATTTCGCGCAGCAGCTCCTTGGACTTTTTGCGGTCCTCCTGGCCAACGTAGTAGTTAAAGGCCTTGAACACCAGGTCGACGCGCTGCATCTTGGGCAGGTTGAGCCCCAGCAGCAGGTCGAACATCTCGTTGGCGCGCTCGTGGTCCTCGCGCAGCAGATAAGAGTTCAGGCGCAGGTAGTCGCGGTTGTAGCGCGGGTACAGCATGCTGGTGAGCTTGCTTTCGAGCAAGCGATCGAACTCGTCCCACTGCTTAGCTGCCATAAGCTGCTGCAGGCGTTTAAACGTGGTGCGTTTTTTTACACTAAAGAATACCGACACAGCGATGCAGATGATAACGACGGCGGTCCAGAGTGTGCGGGAATCGGGCATATTGGGGTCCTTAGTCACTCACAAAACGAGCGGTATGACAACACGTACTAGATGTATTATACGCAGCGCGCAAGCAAACTGGCATAAAAGTGCATCGAGGCTGAGCGCCATCGCTCGCTGCGGTACACTTACCTAAAGTAAACCTCGAAGGGAGACATTACCTATGAAGAAAATCGTTTTGGCTTGCGGCGCCGGCGCTGCAACTTCCACGCTCGTTGCCCAGAAGGTCGCCAACTTGCTCGATGCCAACGGTTACGCTGACCAGTACGAGATCGTGCAGTGCGCCATCTCCGAGGCCAAGGACTATTGCGACGACGGCGCCGACCTGCTGATCGCCACTACCGTTGCCCCCGAGGGCCTCACCTGCCCGTATGTGAGTGGCGTGCCCTTCATGACCGGCATGAACCGCGTCGCTGCCGAGAAGGCCGTTCTCG
>CABQJJ010000110.1 GCA_902464485.1 uncultured Collinsella sp.
TAGGTCTTCGAGAAATACTCCTCGTCCTGCGTAATGTAGAAATACAGGTCGTCGGAGTCGGTCGGCTCAAGGGTGGCCTTAAGCGCCTCGAGCGACGGAGAGCAAATGGGCGTGGGAGGGAGGCCCTCGTGCTTATAGGTGTTATAGGGGCTATCGCTCTGCAGGTCGTCAGCGGTAACCTCGCCACCGGTGACGTACATCATGGTCGCGTCGCTGTTGAGATAGCACAGGCCATCGAGCTTGCCGGCCAGACGGTTGTAGAAAACCGAGGCCACGTGCGCACGCTGGTCGGCGTTGAGGCCCTCGCGCTCGACGATGGAGGCAAGATTGACGATGTCATAATCGGACATCTCCACGCCGTAGCGCTCCTTGATCTTTGCCTCGAAGCTGGCAAAATCGAGCGATTTATACTCATCGTTAAACTGGTCAAGCATGGCGCGAATCACGTCATCGGCGCTCGGGTCCTTACCCATCGAATAGGTCTTGGGGAACAAGAAACCCTCGAGCGAATCGTTCACGGCGTCTTTAAGGAAGGCGTAATCATTCACATAATTGCTCGCCTTGGCCTGGTTAAGGAAGTCTTCCTTAGAAATGCTGTCATACGCCTTGGCCACACGGTCGGCGACCTGATCGACCGTCAGGCCCTCAGGGATAGTCAACGCATCGGAGCCGGCGTTGGGACCTTCCATAAGCTGCTGGACGACCTTAGTCGCGTCCATGAGCGTGGTAAACGAATACTTACCCGGCTTGAGCGACATATCGGCGTTGAGCTTTTTGACCGCAGCGTAGTAATCCTTGGGATTCTCGACGATATGGTTCTCGGAGAGGATCGAGGCGATGGTATCGCCCGAAGCGCCTTCGGGAATCGTGACAGTAACTTGCTGACCAGCTTCAACGTTTGCGTCCCCACCAGTAATGAAACCCTTGACGGCCGGAACGACAAAGAAGACGATCGCGGCCAGCGCAAGTAAGGCAAACACGGCGCCGACAATCATGGGCACCGGAGAGTACTTCTTTTGGGCGCTGCGGCGAGCATGGGAGTTGTAACTTGAGCGCGTTGCCGGAGCCACGCGGGACGTGCCGTGGGTCCGGTGAGAATGTCCATGAGATTGAGGGGTCTGCGCGCGCTGAGCAGGCACTTGCTGTTTAAAACGCGTACCACCAGTAGATTGCGCCGTGCGAGCAGCGGGCTGGTGAGGCAAACGGGCAGACGATTGCTGGGTCGGACGAGCAACAGGCTGTTGGGCCGCACGCCGCGTCGGCTGCGGATGGCGCGGGACAGGCTGGCGTGTACGATTCGGCTGGCACGGATCAGAAGCGCTAGGCATGAGGAACCTCCTCGTTTTTTCGATCGAGCCAGGTCTGCAAGAACAGGCTGGCGGCGATCATGTCAATCTTGCCCCTCATCTGCTTCTCGTTGAGGCCCTGCTCGCGCAGAATGCGCTTGGCCTCTTGCGAGGACAGGCGCTCGTCCTCAAACTCCAGCGGAAGATCGAGTTCGTCGGCGATCTTTTGAGCCACGGCGGCAACGCGCTCGGCCTGGGGGCCGGGCTCACCGGCCATGGTCAGAGGACGTCCGCTGACCAGGATGTCGGGCTCATAGTCCTCGACCAGGTAACGAAACGTCTTGGCCATACCGGTGACCTCGGCAGCCGGGAGCACCTTGACGGGCATCGCCATCTTGCCATCACGGCTCGAGACGGCGATGCCGATTCTAGTCTCCCCTATGTCCAGCGCGAGCGCGACCACAGTGACTACCTAGGCTCTTAGGCGCCGAGCGCGGTCTTGGCGGCCGCGAGGGCATCGGCGATACCGGCGGCGTTCTTGCCACCGGCCTGGGCCATGTTGGGACGGCCGCCACCGCGACCGTCGACCAGGCCCGCGATCTGCTTGATCACGTTGCCGGCGTGGAAACCGGCCTTGACGGCGTCATCGGAGCCGGCGGCGAGCAGGGCCGGGGTGCCCTTCTCGGTCACGCTGGCGACGACGCAGGCGACAGGGCCAGCGACCTTCTGGTGCACGGTATCCCAGACGTTGCGCAAGTCGGCAGCCTCAAGGCCCTGAAGCTCAGCGACGACGAGCTTGTAGCCGGCGAGCTCGACAGCACCGTCGATGGCGCTGGAAATGGCATCGGAGGAGCCACCGGTCAGCGCCTTCTTGAGCTTGCTGGACGTCTCGCGCAGCTCGGCCTGCAGGTTCTCCACGCGGGCGGGAACCTCGTCCACGCGGCACTTGAGCGCAGCGGCGGCGGCGTCGACGAGCGCCAGACGGTCGGCCATGTAGTCGAGGGCACCCTTAGAGGTCACGGCCTCGATACGCCGGACGTTGGAGCCCGTAGAGGACTCGGAAATGATCTTGAACAGGCCAATCTCGGCGGTGTTGGCGGAATGGGTGCCACCACAGAGTTCACGGGAGAACGGCTGGTCCTCGGCGCCCACGGAGACAACGCGGACGACGTCGCCGTACTTCTCGCCAAACAGAGCGACAGCACCGGCGGCCTTGGCCTCGTCGATGCCCATGACGCGGGTCACGACCGGCTTAGAAGCGAAGATCTGCTGGTTGACCAGGTCCTCGACAGCCTTGAGCTGTTCGGAGGACAGGGCCTCAAAGTGCGTGAAGTCAAAGCGCAGGTGCTCGGGCGTCACCAGCGAGCCGGCCTGGGAGACATGCTCGCCTAGGACCCGCTTAAGCGCGGCGTCGAGCAGGTGCGTGGCGGTGTGGTTGCGACGCAGGAAGCCACGGCGCTCGGCGTCGAGCGCGGCGGTCAAGGTAGCACCGACGGTCAACGTACCCTCGGCGACGTGCGCGACATGGGCATACAGGCCGTTGTGGTTCTTGGTATCGGAAACGGTCAGCGCAACGCCCTCAGCGGAAAGCTCACCGGCGTCACCCTGCTGGCCGCCCATCTCTGCATAGAACGGGGTGCGGTCGAGCACGACCTCGACATCCTCGCCCGCAGCAGCGGACTCGACGGACTCGCCGTTGCGCACGATGGCGACCACCTTGGCGCTCTCGATCACATCGTTATCATAGCCGTCGAACTCAGTCGCGGCGACCTTGTCGGAAAGCTCGACCCACACGTCGTTGAAGCTGCCCCAAGCGTCGCCCTTGGCATTGGCGCGAGCGCGGGCCTTCTGGTCCTCCATGCAGGCGGTAAAGCCGTCCATGTCGACATCGTGGCCAGCGGCGCCGGCGATCTCGACGGTCAGGTCGATGGGGAAACCAAAGGTGTCGTGCAGCTTAAAGGCGACATCGCCCGAAAGCACAGCGCCGTCGGCGAGCGCTGCCAGGGCCTCATCCAGGTAGACGCGACCGTTGTCGAGCGTCGTGGAGAAGCGCTCCTCCTCGGAGGCGACGATACCCTTGACGAGCGCGACGTTCTTGAGCAGCTCGGGATAGGCCTCGCCCATCTGAGCATTGACCTCGTCGATGAACTTGGTCAGGAAGGCGCCCTCGATACCCAGTAGGCGACCGTGGAATACGGCACGGCGGAGCAGACGACGCAAGACATACTCACGACCCTCATTACCGGGAAGGATGCCGTCCGAGATCATAAAGTCGACGGCACGGGAGTGGTCGGCGATGATACGCAGAGAACGGCTGGCACCGGAGTAATCGTCGGCGTCATAGGTCTTGCCGCTGATCTTCTCGCCCAGCTTGATGAGGTGCTGCATCAGATCGCCGTCGTAGTTGGCGGTCTTGTGCTGCATGATGGCGGCCATGCGCTCCAGGCCCATGCCCGTATCGAGGTTGCGGTGCGGCAACTCCGGCATGGAGCCGTCCTCCTGGCGGTCGTACTGGGTAAAAACGAGGTTCCAGAACTCCAGGAAGCGATCGCAGTCGCAGCCGGGCTTGCAGTCGGGGCAACCGCAACCGACCTCCTCGCCCATGTCAAAGTAGATCTCGGAGCACGGACCACAGGGGCCGGTGGGGCCAGCAGCCCAGAAGTTGTCGTCCTCGCCCAGGCGGGAGATGTGATCCTCGGCAACGCCCAGGGAGCGCCACACGTCGTGGGTCTCGTCGTCCTCGGTAAAGACGGTAAAGTACAGGCGGTCGAGCGGCAGCTTGAACTCCTTGGTGATGAGCTCAAAGGCCCAAGCGCAGGCCTGCTGCTTGGAGACGCCGCCAAAGGAGAAGTCGCCGAGCATCTCGAAGAAGGACAGGTGACGGCCGTCCTCGCCGATGCAGTCGATGTCGTTGGTACGGACGCACTTCTGGCAGGAGATCGCGCCAATCTCCTTCATGGTCTTCTTGCCCTGGTAGTACTCCTTAAACTGGTTCATGCCGGCGTTGGCAAGCAGCAGCGAGGGATCGTCAGGGACGAGGGACGAAGAAGGATATAGCTTAAGACCGCGCTCCTCAAAGAAGTTGAGGAACTTGGAGCGGATCTCGGCCGTAGTCATTGACGGGTAGTCAGCACTCATAGAGGGAATCTCCTCGGTTTCACATCGAAACAGTTCAAACGTAACGATATTACCATCCCACCGCGC
>CABQJJ010000111.1 GCA_902464485.1 uncultured Collinsella sp.
CGCGGCGCCGGATACGAAAACGAGACCGCCGCCGACATGGTCTTTAAACCACGATCGAGCGGCGGCCTCGCAGCAGCCATCGAATATGCTTGCAGACTCGTTGCCTAAAGGCGCAAGCTAAAAGCCCAGGCCAAAGCCCATACCGGTAATCGCCGAATACATAAAGTAGACGTTGATTACGTTGAGAAACACACCCGTGATGCAGCCGTTTCGCAGGTAGCGCTCGCACACGATGCGCGCCATGGCGGCGGAGTCATCATTGTTTTTAGCCTGGCGTCCCGCCGTAAAGTACGTCGCCACGCTCAGCAACAGGTTGAGCACCGGCAGTGCCAGCAGCTCGTAGCTCTTGCCCCAGCGCGTCACCTCGCCGGCGGCATTAAACTTCGTTGCCACCTCGGGACCAATGTTGGGGATAACAAACGCTGCGACCACCAGCGGAAGCACCGCAAGCACCAGCAGCGCGATGCCCATGTAGCCGGCTTTTTTGCCGTATTTAAACATGCGCGTCGTCCTTACACGTTAAAGCGGAAGTGCACGACGTCGCCATCGGCCATGACATAGTCCTTGCCCTCGATACGCAGCTTGCCGGCGGCCTTGGCGCCTTGCTCGCCACCGAGCTCGATGTAGTCGTCGTAGCCAATGACCTCGGCCTTAATAAAGCCGCGCTCAAAGTCGGTATGGATGACACCGGCGGCCTGCGGGGCGGTCGCGCCCTGACGCACCGTCCAAGCCTTGACCTCCATCTCGCCGGCCGTAAAGAACGACTGCAGGCCGAGCAGCTTGTAAGCGGCCTGTGCGAGCACGTCCAGACCGGGCTGCTCCAGGCCCAGGCTCTCCAGATAGTCGGCAGCGTCCTCGGGATCGAGCTCGGAGAGCTCGGCCTCGATCTTGGCGCAGATGGGCAACGGCTTGACGCCGTCGATAGGCGCCAGGTCCTCGTTGAGCATGTCCTCGTCCACGTTGGCCACATACAGGATAGGCTTCATAGTGAGCAGGAACAGGCCCTTGGCAGCGGCGCGCTCCTCGTCGGTCATCTCCATGGATGCGGCGCGCTTGCCCTCGTTGAGCCAGGCAAGCAGACGCTTGGCGACCTCGAACTTGGGCATGAGCTCCTTGTCGCGCTTAGCCTCCTTTTCGAGCTTGGGCAGCTGCTTCTCGAGCGTGCCCATGTCGGCCAGGATGAGCTCGGTCATGATGGTGTCGGCATCGCCGGCGGGATCGACGAACTCGCCCGTGCGGCCCACCTCGCGCATAACGTTGGGGTCCTTAAAGTAGCGCACGACCTCGCAGATGGCATCGGTCTCGCGGATGTTTGCCAAGAACTGGTTGCCCAGACCCTCGCCCTCGTTAGCGCCCTTCACCAGACCTGCGATGTCGACAAACTCGACCGTAGCCGGCACAATGCGGCCCGGGTTGACGATGTCGGCGAGCTTTTGCAGGCGGCTATCGGGCACATCGACGATACCCACGTTGGGATCGATCGTAGCGAACGGGTAGTTGGCGGCAAGGCCGGTCTTTTTGGTAAGCGCGGTGAACAGCGTCGACTTGCCCACGTTGGGCAGGCCCACGATACCGATGGAAAGGGACACGACAGCTCCTTTTGGTACAGGTACTTCAAACTGCATAAGTATAGCGCCGCCGCAGCATCTGGGCGAACCCGGACGCCACGGCGGCGCAAATGAAGCAGAGATAGGGGTCGCTGACTAGTCCGCGAGCTTCTCCACTTGGTCGAGCATCTTGTCGAGCTTGGCCTTTGCCTCGGCTTTTGCCTTTTGGGCCTCTTCGTGGGCTTTGGCCTTTTGCGCGGCCTTTTCCTCGGCCTCGGGGTCGACGACAACCAAGTTGGACGCATCGTGTTCGACCAACTTAAGTGCATGTTCGGGACAAACCTTGACACAGGCGCCGCAGCCCAAGCAGTACGTGGACTCAAGCGCAAAGCGGCCGCTTCCCACCAGGTCGCAGGCAGACGTGGGGCACGCGTTGACACACTCGCCGCACGACGTGCACTTGTCAAAGTCGCACTCCGGTGTCGCCACCTGCATGTTCTGGGCAAGCTCGGGATGGTTTTGCAGCGTCGAGAGCACCAGCTGCCGTCCATGGGTGAGCGAACGGCGGCGCTTGGTCGTCGTGGTGCCGCACATGGTGTTGAGCGTGCGCTCGAGCTGGGTAATCTGGTGACGATGAGCCTTCAGCTTCTGCGTCACCGAGGCCAGCGCCGCCGTCGCCGGATTGAGCTTGGTCACCGTCAGGCCCGTGGTGCGAGCGATCTTTTCCATGTACTCCTTGCGCTCGTACTCGCGACGCTTATGGCATTTGAGGCTCTTGGGGTCGACCTCCAGGCCCAAACCCGTGTCAGCCCACTCTTCGGCAGTAGCAATGGCCTCGCCCAGGATGTCCTCGCCGCCGGTGTTGCGACATTTATCGCACACGCCCAACGGCAGGTACACGCTCACGTTGGGATAGTCGGCCAGCACAGAGAACCAGGTCTCGGCCGTAATATCGCCCACGCAAGCAACGACGACTTCGTTTTCGCGCGGCATGCGCTTGAGAGCGCGCGTGCAGGTGACGTAGGCGGTCTCGTGGCTCGTAGCAGCAGAAACAATCTCGTCATAGAGGTTTTTGGGCGCCAAACGCGGCGAAATAATCGCCTCGGTCGGGCAAGCGGCAGCGCACAGACCGCATTTGCGGCAGGTATCGAGGATCTCAATGGCATCTTCCTCGACCTCGATGGCGTTGACCGGGCACACATCCATGCACGCGGTGCAGCCGCTCTTCTCGTTTTTGCAGGTCAAGCACGGAATGGTGTTGCCGCGCGGACGCTCCTTATAGTCGGCAGGATTCCACTGCGGCGCCGACGGATCGAGTGCATCGGTCACACCGCCAAGCGGGTTTTTAAGAAAGTCGAAACCCTTGCTGATCTCGATAATGTCATCAAACAGATCATGTTCCTGCGCCATGCGCGGCCCCTCCCTGAGCAGTGCAAACAAGCAAGAGATAATGATACGCTATCGGCCCACGCCTCGGGCAAATTACACGCGGAGCACCTTTGAGGCAAATAGTCTATGGCCTATCGCCGCCTCGATTGCACAAGGTCGATCAAGCGCCAAGCTATGCCTCGCGCATGAGCTCGACGAGCTTTTGTTTGGTCACCTTGGCCTGCTCGTTAGCCATATTGCGTTCGTTTCTAAAGGCCGCATCCGCAACGCTCATCAGGTCGGCATCGGAAATCTCGCCAAGGCCCAGCTCCTCGAGCGTCGTCGGCAGACCAACGCGCTGACAAAACTCGAGCACCTGTTCAAGCTCGGACGCACGCTCCAGACGAAGCTGGACCACCAGACCAAACGCTACGGCCTCGCCGTGCATGGCCTTGCACTCGGGCAGAATCGTCAGACCGTTGGCGATGGCATGAGCCAACGCCAAACCACCGCTCTCAAAGCCGACGCCCGAGAGCAGAATATTGCACTCGATCAGGCGCTCAACCGCCGGCGTTATTCGACCCTTCTTGAGGTCACGCTTAGCGGCGATGCCACATTCCATAAGCGTGTCGTAGCAGGCACGTGCCGCGACCAGGGCCAAGTGCCCCGGCGCGCCACCGTGCTCGCTCGCGCCTCTCGCCGCGGCGCACGAACGCGCCTCGAAGTACGTTGCCAGTGCATCGCCCATACCAGCGACCGTCATACGCAGTGGGGCCGCCGCGACCACGTTGGTATCGACCACGACCAGGTCTGGATTCTTCTCGAGCATCAGGTAGCGGTCGAACGACCCGTCCTCGTGATACAACACCGAAATCGCGCTGCACGGACCGTCCATCGAAGCCGCCGTGGGACATACGCACAACGGCAGCTCGGCATAAAACGCTACTGCCTTGGCGATATCGAGCATTTTGCCGCCGCCAATACCCACCACCATGTCGCAATACTCGGCCCGGGCTTCCTTGGCCATTCCGACAACGGCCTCTTCCGTACACGGACCGTTATAAATCTTAAAGAACGGCTCGCTTAGATTTTCGTCCAGAAATCCATCGACGATCTGCCTGCACAGCCGATCCTCGGTGTCCTGGTCAAACAAGACATAGGCAGCGCAGCCCAACCATGACAAATACCTGCCCTGACGCGAAAGCTCGCCCGGCCCCTGAACATACCGGCCAGGACCGCCGTAAACCATAGGAAGCGCCATACGAGAATCCGCCCTTCATCAAACAACGATTGGTGCAAAGTAACCTGACCCCTTTGCACCAACTTGGTGCGATGGGGTCAGGTTAGTTTTGAACTGCGTCCCGAATCTTGGCCTTCTTTATTAGAAGCGAACACTAGGACGCTT
>CABQJJ010000112.1 GCA_902464485.1 uncultured Collinsella sp.
CGGACCTGGCCGGTGCCGCGGAGCTTGTATTTGTAGGTGGTGAGGGCCTCGGCGGCAAAGGGTCCGCGGGCGTGGAGCTTTTGGGTCGAGATGCCAATTTCGGCACCCAGGCCAAACTCGCCGCCGTCGGTAAAGCGCGTGCTGGCATTGGCATACACGGCCGAGGCATCGACCGCATCGAGGAAGCGCTCGCAGGCGTCCGTATCATCGGCAACGATGGCCTCAGAGTGCATGGTGCCGTAGCGATTGATGTGCGCGATGGCCTCGTCCTCGTTCGTCACGACCTTCACGCTCATCTCGAGCGCCAGGTACTCGCGGCCCCAGTCTTCCTCGGTCGCGGCAACGTAGTCGTCGCCCTCGGCAAGACCGGCGTCGGCGCACGCGGCGCACGTAGCCTCGTCGCCGTGAATGAGCACGCCATGGTCATGCAGCACGGCAACGACCGCGGGCAAGAACGTATCGGCCACGGCGCGATCGACCAGCAGCGACTCGGCGGCATTGCACACGCCCACGCGTTGCGTCTTCGCATTGACGATAATGTTGAGCGCTTTATCGAAGTCGGCGGATTCATGCACGTAGATGTGGCAGTTTCCCGTGCCCGTCTCGATCACCGGTACGAGCGACTCGCGCACGCAGCGCTGGATCAGGCCCGCGCCGCCGCGCGGAATGAGTACATCGACAACACCGCGGAGCTTCATGAGCTCGCCGGTGGCCTCACGGTCGGTAGACTCGATCATCGAGACGGCCTCGCGCGGGAAGCCTTGCGCCTCCAGAGCATCGGCCAGCAGTTCGGCAATCATGGCGCACGAGTGATAGGCCAGCGAACCGCCGCGCAGGATGCAGGCGTTACCGGTGCGGATGCAGATGCCCGCTGCGTCGGCCGTCACGTTGGGGCGTGCCTCGTAGACCATGGCAACCAGACCTAGCGGCACACTCACGCGGGTCAGGTCCACGCCGCTCGCAAGCACGCGATGGTCAAGCACGCGGCCCACGGGATCGGGCAGCTCAGCGAGCTTCTCCAGGCCGGCGGCCATGCCCTCGACGCGCTCGGGCGTCAGGAGCAGACGGTCGAGGAGCCCTGCCGAAGTGCCCGCATCGCGCGCGGCAGACATATCGAGCTCGTTGGCGGCAATGATGGAATCGACGCCGTCGCGCAGCGCCGCGGCCATGGCACGCACGGCCTCCTGGCGCTGGGCATCGCTCGCCGTGGCGAGCGCGCCCGAAGCAGCCTTGGCCTCAACGGCAAGATCGTGAACGTACGTGGCTATATCGACCGACATGGACGGCCCTTTCTCTTAGATGTTTGCCAACATGGTATCCGATTTATGCGCATCCTCGCCGACGGCGGTAGAATTGGTCAACCCGAAACACCGCAACGAATGGAAGCATCAGATGGCGCTCATCACTTCGTACCACGTCCCTGGCCTGTATGTCGAGGACCACAGCATCGATGTCCCTCTCGACTGGCGCGGCCTTGAGCCAATGCTTTTGGCCGTCGGCAGCACTATGCGCCGCGGCGCCATGCCGGCGCCCATCGCCGGCGCGCCCGAGAGCATCAAACTCTTCTACCGCGTGGTTTGCGGGCCCGACCGCATCAACGACGATTTGCCGCTCCTCCTCTTTTTGCAGGGCGGCCCCGGCGGCGAGAGCCCGCGTCCGCTGTCGCCCACAAGCGATGGCTGGATCGAGGAGGCCGTCAAACACTTCCGCGTCGTCCTGCCCGACCAGCGCGGAACGGGGCGCAGCAGCTGCGTGGACGGACACACAATCGCGGCGCTGGGTAATCGCGCGACGGCAGCCGGCGCCGATGCGGCCCGCTCGCAGGCGGACTTCCTCAAACGCCACCTCGCCAGCTCCATCGTGCGCGATTTTGAGTACCTGCGCCTAGTGGGCTTTGGCGGCAAGCCCTGGGTCACGCTCGGCCAGAGCTACGGCGGCTTTTTGACGCTGAGTTATCTGTCGCTCTTCCCCGAGGGCGTGGCGGCAAGCTTTACCTGCGGCGGTATTCCGCACGTGCCGGCGAGCGCCAGCGAGGTCTATGCGCACACGTTCCCGCGCATGGCAGCCAAGACGCAGCAGTACTACGACCGCTACCCCGCCGATGTCGAGCGCGTGGCGGTGCTGGCCGATGCGATCGAAGAGCAAAAGCCCGTGCTGCCCGACGGCTCGCCGATGACGGTCGAGCGCCTGCAGCTCATGGGCAGCGACTTTGGCATGAAGCCGAGCTTTGAGCGCATGCACTGGATTATCGACCATGCGTTTGTTGATGGCGACGGCACGCCGAGCCGCGGTTCCTCGGTATCCGACAGCTTTTTGATGCGTGCCTTCGAGCGCACCAACACGCGTACGAATCCGCTGTACTGGACACTGCAGGAGTTCATCTACGCCGACGGCGACACCATGCCCATTCGCTGGGCCGCGGCAGAAGAGAAGGCACACCGTGCCGAGTTCGACACGCTCGCGCGCCCGCTCATGTTTACCGGCGAGGCCATGTTCCCGTGGATGTTTGAGCAGATGCCCGAACTCAAGCCCTTCAAGCCCGCCATGGACCTGCTGATGGAGGACACCAGCTGGGACAAGATCTACGACCCGCAGCGCCTGGCCTGCAACGAGGTGCCGCTCCAGGCCGCGGTGTACTTCGATGACATGTACGTGGATTCGGGCCTGCAGCTCGACACGCTCAGCCGCGTGGGCAACTCGCATGCCTGGGTGACCAACGAGTTCGAACACGATGGCCTGCACGGCAGCGTGGTGTTCAAGCACCTCTTCGACGAAGCCCTCAACCGCGGAGACCTGCGCCGAATCTTCTAGCAAAGGTGTGTCCCCAACTGCCGGCACAAAAGGAACGTCCCCAAGTGCCGGCACGAGATAAAGAAAAACAGCGCTGCGGGAAAACGATCCGCAGCGCTGTCTTTCTTTATGCGAAGACGATTAGATTGTCCCTGTGTATCGCGGGCTTCTCGGCCAGGTTTGCGAGCAGGCGGTTGCTGGCGATTTGGTCCTGACGGCGGCCGGCAGCAAGCTCCAACACGTCCGAATCGGCCTCGGCGATACCGCGCGCGACAACCATGCCGCTCGGGTCGCACACGTCAAGCACATCACCCTCGGCAAACTCGCCATCGACCTCACGAATACCCACTGCAAGCAGGGACGACCCGTGGCCGACCAGCGCTTTCGCGGCACCGTCATCAACCGTCACCGAGCCGTGGGCCTTGTCGCCCAGCGCGATCCACAGTTTGCGGGGCGCAATATCCAGGCGTTCCGCCGGCGGGTCGAACAGCGTGCCCACGCTCTCGCCGCGGGCCAGACGCACAAGCGCATCGGGCTCCTCGCCCGAGCAAATCACGCTCTGAATGCCTGCCGTCATCAAAATGCGACTCGCGCGAATCTTGGTGATCATGCCGCCCGTACCCACCGAGGTCGAAGAATCGCCCGCCGAGGCAATGATCTTGGCATCGATCTTATGCACGACCGGGACAAACTCGGCCGTCGGGTCCTCGTGCGGATTGGCGGTGTAGAGGCCGTCGATGTCGGACAGCGTCACGCACAGGTCGGCGGAAACCAGGCAGCTCACGAGCGCTGCCAGCGTGTCGTTGTCGCCGAACTTGATCTCGTCGACGGTAACGGTGTCGTTCTCGTTGACGACCGGCACCACGCCCAGCTCCACCAGACGCAGCAGGGCGTCGCGCGCGTGCAGGTAGGACGTACGGCGAGCCGTGTCGTGGCGCGTGAGCAGCACAAGCGAGGTGAGCAGGTCGCGCGCATGAAACTCCTCATCGTAAGCCGACGAAATGATGCACTGACCGGCCGAGGCACAGGCCTGCAGGCTCGGCAGGTCACCGACCGGCTTGCGGTCGAAGCCCAACACGGGATAGCCACAGGCAATGGCGCCCGAACTCACCACGACCAGACGCCAGCCGAGCTTGCTCAGGGCAGCAGCCTGATCGGCAAGCCCGCCGATAAAGGCGCGGTTGACCTTGCCATCGGTGCCCACCACCGTGGACGAACCGATCTTTACCACCATCGTTTTATAAGAAGTCGTCATACGTCAAACCAATCAACTGCTCAGCGAACGAGCGAGCAAAGAACAGCAGGCACGGGACAAGCGAAAATAATTCGTTTTCCTCCGTCCCCTATGGATCATTTTGCCCAGGGGAAGGCCGAAGCCGCGGCCATGTTCTTGCGCACGAGCTCGTCGCGCACCTGAGC
>CABQJJ010000113.1 GCA_902464485.1 uncultured Collinsella sp.
CGCCCTCGACGCGGTTGATTTGAATGGTTCCAAAGATCTCGTCCTGGCTCAGCGTAAGCGAGCCGCGTTTGGCGAGCTCGAGCATGGCCAGGAAGGTGACGACGAGCTGCTCGGTGGTGGCGTCGCCGTCCAACAATTCGCGGAAGGTGCAGGTTTGGTGTGCCATGGTAAAGCGGTCGACCGAGGCCACCGTTAGATCGAGCGGCACGCGATGCGGTGCCACGTGCTCGGCCTCCAGCAGGAAGGTCTGGCGCTTGCCGTCCAGGTCGGCACAGATGACGGCGAGGCCGCGCAGGGTAATGCCGGCAAGGTAGTCGGGCATAAGGCCCAAGAACTCGGGGTCGGGGCCGGCCACGCGCGGATGCATGCGGCTCTCGGCCTGCATGCGCGCGCCAAGGGCTGCCGCCGCGCCCTTAAACTGCTTGTAGGCGATTAGGCGCTGAATCAGGACCTCGCGCAGGGCGTCGCCGTCGAGCGCGCTGAGCTCCTCGAGGTCTTCGTCGTCCTCGTCATCGTCGACGGTTTTGCTCGGGGCCTCCTGAGGCACCAGTGAGGCAGCCTTGATGTCCAAAAGGGTTGCCGCGACCAGCAAAAAGTCGCTTGCCACGTCCAGGTCCAGCGCCTCGATGCGCTCGGCCTCGGCAAGGTATTGCTCGGCCACCTCGCTGATCGAGATGGCGCCGATATCAACTTTTTGGCGGGTTACCAGCTGCAGCAGCAGGTCGAACGGTCCACTGTAGACCTGTGTCGACACACGATACGACATCTTCGACCTCCTTTGACGGCGCCTTCACGGCGCGGTTTGGGTGCATGCTGCGACCGTTTTGCGCGGTCGACCTGTAAGTTTACCTTAGATGCCGGCGATTGCGAAGTTGAGCAGCCACTCAGCCAGCGGATACACGGTAACGTCGAAATAGCGGCCGATCACATCGATGCCGGTCCACATGGGCAGCAGATACAGCACAATGATGAGGATGGGCATGGCGTATTGCTGCAGGTGGTAGTAGTTGGTGAGCGCCTTACCTTTGAGGAACGGCACGATGATAGACGAGCCGTCAAGCGGCGGAATCGGAATAAGGTTAAAGAACGCGAGCGACAGGTTGACCACGATAAACGTGGCGCTAAAGTTCATGATTTGCGACGCTACGGCAAAGGACATGCTGGCATAGAGGTTGCCATAGGCTAGGTGCATGAGGGCTGCGGCCAGGCACGCGAGCGCGATATTCGATGCGGGGCCGGCCGCGCTCACCAGGACCTCGTCGCGCTTGGGGTGCTTGAGGTTGTTAAGGTAGACGGGCACGGGCTTGGCGAAGGCGAATACCGGGCCGCCGGCCGCGAGCATAAGCAGCGGCAGGAGGATGGTGCCAAACGGGTCGATGTGGTTGAGCGGGTTGAGCGAGACGCGGCCGCGCGAACGGGCCGTCTTGTCGCCGAGTGCCCAGGCCGCGGCGGCGTGCGCGCTCTCGTGGATGACGATTCCCACGATGACGGCGACGGCGCTTGCGAGTAGGTTCATGAGGTAGCTGCTGGACATGGCGCTCCCCTAGCGGACGCGACGCGAGGCGCGCGTGAGCAGGTAATCGGCCACAAACAAAATGACGGCCACGATGGCGTAATCCAGGCGGAATACACCGCCAAAGGGTGAGGTGATGACGCCGTAGCCGGCGATGGCGCTTGGCAGCGCGCGCGAAAGCTCAACGACAAAACCAACGATCTGCAACTTAGCGGTGAGGCCGCTAAAGCACAGCAGCACGGTCATCGCGCTCATAAAGATGCCGCAGATGCGACAAGCGATGGCGATGATGCTCATCGCCACGGCAGCGGCCTTACGAGAGTTCACGCGCGGTCTCCTCTTCGATCTGGGTGGAAAGCTCGAGCCATTCGTCCTCGAGCTTGGGCAGCTCTTGCTTAAGCCCGTTATATTCCCCCAGCGCGGCGTTGAACTTATCCTGATCGGCATAAAGTTCTTCGCTTGCCATCAATTCCATAAGCTCGTCATAGCGGGCACGCTTTTTGTCGAGCTCCGCCTCGATTTTCTTCAGCTGGTTGCGCACGCCCTTGAGTTTTTTGTTGAGCGCGGCGCGGGCCTGGGCCTCGGCGCGCTTTTGCTCCTTGGTCTTTTTGCCCTCGGCAGGCTTAGGCGCCGCGGCGGGTGTATCGGCCTGGGCGGCGCTGGCTTTGGTGGACTTGGCCGCCGCAGGCGCGCTCTCCGTGGACGCCTCGGCGGCGGCGCGGGCTGCGAGGTCCTCGCGCTTGTAGAGGTAGTAGTCGTAGTCGCCGTCGTAGACCGTGACCTTGCCGTCGCGGATGTCGATCACGCGGTTGGCCACGGCGCGCACCAGGTGCTCGTCGTGACTGATCAGCACGATGGTGCCGGGGAAGTTTTGCAGGGCGTTCTCGAGCATGTCAACCGAGTCGATGTCCAAGTGGTTGGTGGGCTCGTCCAGGCACAGGAGTGCCTCGGGGGCCACGAGCATCTTGGCCAGGGCCAGACGCGCCTTTTCACCGCCGGAGAGGACGCGTACCTGCTTTTCGATGGAATCGTTGTCGCTAAACAGGAAGGCGCCCAACAGGCTGCGCTGCTGCGGCACGGTCCACTTGGGCGTAACGGTGTCGATCTCTTGCAGGACAGTGTTGGACTCGGTCATGCCCTCGAGCGCGTGCTGGGCGTAATAGGCCACGCCCACGTTGGTGCCCAGGTCGCGCGTGCCGGTAGTGGGCGCCTCCAGGCCGGCGAGGATCTTCATGAGGGTGGACTTGCCGGCGCCGTTCGGGCCGACGAGCGCCACGTGCTCACCGCGGTAGAGCTTGAGGTCGATGTCGCTGTAGATGTGCTTGTCGCCATAGGACTTGGAGACGCCCTCCAGACCCACGACCATATCGCCGGAGCGCGGCGGATCGGGGAACTTAAAGTCGATGTGCTTGTGGCCCTCGGGCAGGATGACGAGCTCCTTTTTGATTTGCTCGATCTTGCGGATGCGCTCCTGCGCCTGGGCGGCCTTGGTGGGCTTGTAGCGGAACTTGTCGACGAAGACCTGCATGTGGGCGATGTCGCGCTCCTGGGCAGCGCGCTTGGCGCGCATTTGCTCCAGGTTGTCCTCGCGCTGCTTAAGGTAGCTGCTGTAGTTGCCGGTGTAGGTGGTCACGCGGCGGTTCTCGAGCGCGGCCACGTGGTCGACGCAGGCGTCCATAAAAGCTCGGTCGTGGCTGACGATGAGGACGGCGCCGTCATAGTTGGCGATAAAGCCGCGCAGCCACTGGACGCTTTCGAGGTCCAGGTGGTTGGTAGGCTCGTCCAGCAGCAGCAGATCAGGGTGGCGCAGGAAGAGCTTTGCCAGCGCGATGCGCATCTGCCAGCCGCCCGAGAACTCGGAGCACGGGCGCGCAAAGTCGGTGACCTTAAAGCCCAAACCGGACAGGATCTTGCGGGCGTTGCTCTCAAGCTCGTAGCCGCCCAGGTGCTCAAAGCGGTCCTGGACCTGGCCGTACTCGTTGAGGAGGGCGTCAACGTCCTTGCCCTGCTCGGAGAGCTCGGTGATCTGGGCCTGCAACTCGTTAGCGCGCTCGCCCATGCGGCGGATTTCCTTGGCGGCGGACATGACCTCGGCAAGGATGGTGGTGTCCTTTTGCTCCAGGTTGGTTTCCTGCTCTAGGTAGCCCACCTGGCAGTCCTTGGCGTACTGGACCTGGCCGGCGTCGGGGCTGTCGATGCCCATGATGATCTTAAGCATGGTGGTTTTGCCGGCGCCGTTGGGTCCCACGAGCGCAAAGCGCTCGCCGGGGTTGATCTGGAAGGACGCGCCACTAAAGAGGACGCGCGCGCCGAAGCTTTTTTCGATTTTGTCGACCAGGAGGATCATGGTGCCGCCTTTGACCTTGTGTGCCTATATGAAAAAAGGCCCCAACTTGCGTTGGAGCCTCATTCAATGCTCGGGTGGAGACGAGGGGAATCGAACCCCTGACCTCTTGACTGCCAGTCAAGCGCTCTCCCAGCTGAGCTACGC
>CABQJJ010000114.1 GCA_902464485.1 uncultured Collinsella sp.
CCCACCTTATCCTTGAGGAGGTATCTTCCCCCGAGGACCCTCTGTTCCATTCCTGCTCCTAACGTAACTATTCGCTCAAACGATATGTGTAGTACCAAATACATATGGCCGTCGAGGCCTAAGGGCGCGGTGCTGCTAGCTTATCGGCTGCGGTGCGCCCGGTGTTTGCGTCTCAATCATGGGCATCACGCCCCCTGGGCGGCAAGGGCCGCGGTCAGGACGATACTGGCGATCTTTGCCGACTTGACATCATGCTGGTCAAAATCCTCCAGCGCCACCGAGATGGCGACTGTGGGTGAGTCGTAGGGCGCAAAGCCGACAAACATCGAATTGACGTTGGTGCCGCCGGTTTCGGCCGAACCGGTCTTGCCGGCAACCTTGACGCCCGGAATTTGTGCATCGGTGCCGGTGCCGGACTGAACGACGTCGAGCATGGCCTTTTTGACTTGCTCGGCTGTGGTTGCGCTAACGGCCTGGCCCAGCGAGCGGGACTGAGTGGTCTTAACCACGGTCCCGTCGGGCGCAAGGACTTGTGCCACGAAGAATGGATCCATGACGACACCGCTGTTGGCGATGGCCGCCGCGATAACGGCGTTCTGCATGACAGTGGTCTGCGGGCCAGGCGTATGGTCCATGCCGACGGGCTGGCCGGCGCCGGCCCAAGCGGTCTCCCACTCGGTCATCTGTGCGGGATCGGCCATGATGGAAGCGGTGGCGGTCAGGTCTTGGCCGAGTTTTTGCCCGTAGCCAAAGGCGTTGGCAAACTGCACGAGCGTGCTCGCTCCGACCTCATTGGCTACCTGGCCAAAGACGACGTTGGACGACACGGCAAACGCTTGCTGCAAGCTGATGGTTCCGTAGCTCTCGTCGTCGTAATTAGTGACAGGGGCGTTGCCGATGTCCATGGAACCAGGAGCTTCGTAGGTGCTCGAGAGGCTCGCAGTGCCAGTCTCGAGCGCTGCGGAAAGCGTGACGACCTTAAACGTGGAGCCCGGAGTATAGAGGGCGTCCATGGCGCGGTCGTACATAGAACCGTCCTCACCGCCGCCCGACTGCAGCAGGGCATCGATGTTGGTGTTGTCGTAGGTGGGCGAGCTGGCGCATGCGAGTACCGCGCCGGTGCGCGGATCCATGACCACAACGGCGCCCTTAAAGCCCTTGAGAGCCTGTTCGGCAGCCGTCTGGATGCGGGAGTCGATGGTGAGTTTGGCGGTGTTGCCCGGTTGGTTCTGGCCCGCGAGCGACGCGATGGCGTTGTTCCAGCTGGAGTAATCCTTGGATCCGGTGAGCGTGTCGTTCATGACGCTTTCGATACCTGCGGTGCCGAACTGCTGGCTCACATAGCCAACCACATGGGCTGCCAGGTTGCCGTTGGGGTAGGAACGCACGTAGGTGCCGTCCTCCTGCTGCAGCGATTCGGCTAGCGTTACGCCGTCGGACGTGATGATGGAACCGCGCTGGATGTACTTGGAGCGTGCGATGGTGTGGTTGTTGGTCGGCATGTCCTGATAGTCCTTGGCCTTGATGACCTGGACATAGGTGAGGTTGCCGATAAGGATAGCGAACAGGGCCGTAAAGGCAAAAACGGCGCGTGTCAGACGGTTGGCGAGCGCTACGCGACCGAGCACGCCGGATTCGGGCGTATCGAGTAGACGACGGCGCATGCGGGATCCGGTGGAGTGGCCACCGCGATTGTAGGATGAAGGCGTAGCGAATCTCGTTCCGGTCGGTGCCGCGGCGGATACGAGTTGCTCGTCGGTGATGGCGGCCATGGTGCCGGTGCCGGTGAGCTCGGCCTCGCGACCGGTTGCCTCGTCGCCGGCGCGCAACAGCAGCGCGACGATGATGAAGCTTGCCAGCAGTGAAGAGCCGCCCTGACTCATAAACGGCAGGGTTACGCCGGTCAGCGGAATCAGGCGGGTAACGCCGCCGACGATCAGGAATGCCTGGAAGCTGATGGCTGCCGTGAGACCCGTGGCGCTAAATGCGGCAAGGTCGGACTTAGCACGGGCTGCCGTGGTCAGGCCGCGCACGGCAAAGAGCATAAACAGAATGAGAACTGCGCCGCCGCCCAAAAGACCCATTTCCTCGCCGATGGCAGAGAAGATAAAGTCGGACTCGACGACGGGGATGTTATTGGCCAGGCCGTTGCCGATGCCGACGCCGACAAGGCCGCCGTCTGCCAGCGAGAAGAGGGACTGGACAATCTGGTAGCCCTGGCCCTGGGCGTCCTTAAAGGGATCGGCCCAGATCTGGAAACGCACCTGGACGTGCGACAGAAACTTGTAGGCGCCCACGGCCCCCACGGCCAGGAGTGCAAGGCCGATGATGACATACGAGAAGCGACCCGTGGCAACATAGAGCATCAGTAAGAAGATGGTGTAGAACAGCACGGCCGAGCCTAGGTCACGTTCGAAGACGACGACGAGCAGACATACGCCCCAGACTGCAAACAGCGGCAGCAGCAGGCGCAGGCGCGGAATCTTAAGACCCAAGATCTTGCGGTTGGAGATAGAGAGCAGCTCGCGGTTCTCGGCCAGGTAGCCTGCCAGGAACAGCACGATAAAGATCTTGGCGAACTCACCGGGCTGAATGGTAAAGCCGGCGATACGAATCCACAGCTTGGAGCCCGAAATCGTGGTGCCGATAAAGATGGGAAGCATCAGCAGGACAATGCCGATGGCGCCAAAGGTGTACTTGTAGCGCATGACCACGTCGAGGTTTTTGACCAGCGCAAGCGTTCCTACCATCAGCGCCACCGAGATAAACAGGATGACGAGCTGCGAGATGGCGAGTGAGGGCGCCAAGCGCGTTACGAACGTGATGCCGATGCCCGAAAGCACAAAGACGATGGGCAGGATGACTGGATCGGCGCCGGGTGCCAGGATGCGCACGGCGATATGCGCCGCGGCGAAGGCAGCAAAGAGGCCAATCGGTACGGCGAGCGTTTCAAACGAAATGGAGGCGCCTGCGGTGAGCACGTACATCGCATACAGCAGGATGACGGGGAACGCCGAGGCGATGAGCAAGAGCATTTCGGTGTTGCGGCGACTCATAAGCGGCACTCCCTTTCTAATTCTTATTGGAGGCTTCTGCCTCGGCGGACTGTTCGGCGGTTTTTTCGGAATTCGATTTGGAAGTCGATCCCTGGTCGGTGTTGTCGCGGATCGTTTGTGCGTCGATCACCTGACGGGTCTGTTCCTCATCGATTTGATGACGGTACTTGGAGATGGTGTCCTGCGCGTCATCGACACTCGTTTGCGGAATGCCTGCTTTCAGGCGATTCTGTGTGTCTTCGGGCAGGTCGGACAGTTTTATGGTGGTCGTGCTCTCGAGCCAGTGCAGCTTAAGGCCGAGCGGCTTGCCGGGTATGCCCCGGTAGACTGCGACGGTGTCTTTGTAGGTGCCCAGGTAGTACGAACCGGTGACGCCTGTGTATGCCCAGATGGCTGCCGCCAGCATAAAAGCGATGCCCAGGACGGCGGCAATGGTGACGTTACGGCGGCGAACACGCTTTGCCTCGCGCATGACGCCGTCGTCGACCAGGTCCACAACGACGACCGTCACGTTGTCGTGGCCGCCGGCAGCGAGCGCGGCGTCCACCAAGTTGTCGACGCAAATCTGCGCGGTCGAGGACTGCGTGGCAATGTTCTCGATATCGCTGTCGGGAATCATGCTCGAAAGGCCGTCCGAGCATAGGATCAGGCGGTCGCCCTCATCGATGTGCAGGGTAAAGTGGTCGGCGTACATGGCGGGATCCGAGCCCAGCGCGCGGGTGATGACCGAGCGGTTGGGGTGGA
>CABQJJ010000115.1 GCA_902464485.1 uncultured Collinsella sp.
TCGTCCATGGTGGGACCCCACTGCCGCAGAAGTCCCTTAAGGTCGGAATACCGCTCGCGCATGCGAGCGAGCTCGCGAGGGTCAAAGGCAACCCCATCGCGATAAGAACGCAGCTCGTTGGCACAATCCTCAAGTGAAATGCAGGCATCCGAAAGGGCATCGGCGATGTCGCCCAGCTTGCGGTCGACGGTCGCCATACGCGACAGCTCTGCCACGGCGCCGTTCACGGCATCGAGCGCTCCCCCTTCGGCAGCAAGAGAGGCATGGGCTTCGTTAGCCGTCGCTACCAGCACTTCGGCATGCTCCGAGCGCGGTAGAAGCTCCTCGAGCTCCTCGTACTCACCCGGCTTGGGTTCGACCTCGGCGATACGCTCGAGCGCGAAGCGCGCCTCCTCGACGCGACTCCCCTGCGCACGCGACGCCTCCTCGACGCGACGGACCTCCTTGGCAGCCGCACGCGACGCCTTGAAGCAGGCACGGTACTTTTTCAGCGCCTCGAGCGCAGAGCGACCAGCCCAGGCATCAACCATGGCAACATGATGCGACGGATCGAGCAGGCGCTGATGTTCATGCTGGCCGCACAGATCCATCATCACGCCGACGCGATCGGAAAGCTCGCGCACGCTGGCGATGCGGCCGTCAATCTTGACGCGGCTGCGACCCTCAGCAGAAAGGCTGCGCTGCACGGTGAAGCCCTCCGTGTCGTGCGGGCCATCAAACAAGCGCGCCTCGACGCTCGCAAGTGCCTCGCCCTCGCGCACGGCCGACGAATCTGCACGTTCGCCCAAGATGAGCTTAAGCGCCGAGAGCAGCGCAGTCTTGCCGGCGCCAGTCTCGCCGGTCAGGACAGTTAGGCCCGCGCTGGGCACCAGCGTCGCCTCGCGAATGAGTGCAATGTTTGAAACCTGCAGCTCATCGATCATGGCGAACTCCGTAGAACACGCGGCTTACCGAGTTGTAGAAGCTCTCGGGGCCATAGTCGAGCAGCAGCACATCGCCGGGACCGCGACGCACGGCCACGCTCTCGACGGTTCCATCGCAGGTAATAAACTGCCCGTCGATGGCAATAGCCGGTACACTCGGGCGGTCATCGGACATAAAAATCTCGACAACATCGCTCGGCGAGGTCAAAAAGGCGCGAGCCTGAATGGTATGCGGCGCGATCGGCACGCAGACCATGCCCGTGTAATCCGGGCTCACGATAGGACCGCCGGCACTGAGGGCATAGCCCGTGGAGCCGGTTGCCGTGGACACGACCACGCCATCGCCGCGCAAGCGATCGATATGGTGGCCCGAAACGGTGATGTCGAACTCGACCATATCGGACAGGGGCCCACGCGTGAGCGCCATGTCGTTGAGGGCGAACGAACGCACGACATCCTTCGTGCCGTCCTCACGCACGGAAACGATGTCTGCGGCGATCGTGGCGCGACGGCTCACGTGGAGCTCACCGGACAGGGCATCGCTCACAACCTGCAAAATATCGCGCTCCTCGGGACTCGCCGCGGTCAAAAAACCCAGATGACCATAGGAAAGACCAAGAATGGGAATCTCGCGATAGTTTAGGATGCGGGCAGCCCTCAAAAGCGTGCCGTCGCCGCCGAGTGTGATGACCAAGTCGGCATCGTCGACATCGGGCGTGCTCTGAATCTTCGAGCGCTGATCGGCCGCCCATGCGACCTCGTAGCCTTGGCGCGTCAGCCAGAGCTCGAGCATCAGGCCGCTCTCAACCGCCTCTTGTTTGTAGTAATTGGGAACCAGAAAGACCTTCATAGCGTTGCCGCTTTCTCGCTCAAAGCCGATACCTGGGCCTGCAGCTCGTCTTTCGAGCGCTCGCCGGGGGCGAGCCTCGTGCCGTACAGGAAAAACTCAACGTTACCTTTGGCGCCATGGATAGGTGACACGCACACGTCGACCGGGAACAGGCCCTTCGCGGCAAACAGCTCGATTGCCGCAACGAGCGTGTCAACACGCACGACGGGGTCGGTCACGATACCGCCCTCTCCCACCAGCGCTGCCGGAGCCTCAAACTGCGGCTTTACGAGCGTGCAAAACGAACCCGAAGGCGTCAGGCACGCCAGCACCGCGTCGATGATGTTCGCGATGCTGGTAAACGACACGTCGCACACGGCCAGGTCTATAGCACTCTCATAGCCAAGCTCGGGCAGCTGCGTCACGTTGGTGCGCTCATGCAGCGTCACACGGTCGTCCTGACGTAGCGACCAATCAAACTGGGCACGCCCCACGTCAACCGAGACGACCGTTGCAGCGCCGCGCTTAAGCAGACAATCGGTAAAACCGCCGGTAGAACACCCGACATCCAGGCAGGCAAGGCCCATCGGGTCGATATCAAACGCATCGAGCGCACCCTCGAGCTTAAGGCCGCCGCGTCCAACATACGGAATGCGACCCTTCACATGCAGCGTCAGGCCCGGGGCAACCTTAAGCCCCGGCGAGGTCAAGCGCTCGCCACCGCTCGAGACCAAGCCGGCCATAAGAGTGCGAAGGGCATCCGCGCGATCGGCGCAGATGCCCTGTGAAATCAGTTCGTCATCAAGACGCACGCGTTTCATGAATGCCATCAACCATTCGTATCCGGAGATGCAGCCTGGCCATCCTGTGATTCTTTAGCCGCATCCTCATCGTATTCTTGCTCAAGCTTATCGGCCTCGCGCGGCGTCAGCTCAAACTTGTCGACCATATCGACTGCGCGAGAGCCGAGCTCAATCGCCTCGTCAAACAGATCGAGCGAACGCTCCAAGGACGTATCCTTGGAGCGAACGGTAGCGATAATCTGGTCCAAGCGGTCCGAGATCTCGTCGAAGTTGCGGACGGAACCCTCTGGCATGGCTACTCCTCGACGGTACCGGTCTCGGCCTCGGCGTCCTCTGCGTCCTCAAGGAGAACACCGGCCGCAGCCTGAGCGGCGGCAACCTTGACGGCAGCCTCGGCGGCCTGGGACTCCTCGCGGGCGCGGTCCTCGGCAAGCAGCTCCTGGTACAAGTCCTCGCCCGGCAGCTCCTCACTGCGAGCAATCTTGCCCAGCACGCCGTTGACAAACGACGCGGACTGGTCGGTGCCATAGGCCTTGGCAAGCTCGACAGCCTCGTTAATCACGATAGCGTCCGAGACCTCCTCGTCGGTTAGGAAGCGCATTTCATAGACGGCGATGCGCAGCAGGTTGCGGTCGGCGCCGGGCATGCGCATAAGATCCCAGTTCTTGGCAACGGCGCGCAGGGCGCAATCGATGCGATCGATATGCTCATAGGCACCGCGACAAAGCTCCAGCGCATAGGGGTCGAGGGGACCCTTCGAGATCAGGAAATCGCCCTCGAGGACTCGCTCGAGCGGGCTGTCCGTAGCCTCGGCCTGGAACAGCAGCTGCAGTGCCTGACTGCGGGCAAGCGTGCGCCCGCGATAAACCTTAAGGCTCAAAGGTTACTCCTTGGGGAAAACGAGGCCGTCAATGCAAACGTCGACGCGTTCGACCTCGACGCCCACCTGGGCATCAATGGCGGCGACCACAGCAGAACGAACGGCCTCGGCGAGTTTCTTGAACGGATAGCCAAAGAACACCACGACGCGCACGGTAAGTGCGAGCTTGTCACCAATGACCTCTGCCTCGACCGCCGGCTCGGATGCCGGTGCCTTGGACGAAAGCATCATAGAGACAAGGTTGGTGGCAAGGTCCTTGACGCCCACGGAGGCGATGCCCTCAACATCCGTGACGGCGCGAGAAACGATGGCGGTCAGAACATCGGGCGAAATGCCGATGCCGTCAATCTTGATTTCCT
>CABQJJ010000116.1 GCA_902464485.1 uncultured Collinsella sp.
TCGTGCTGGGTGCTTGGGGCTGCGACAACAACGGCTTTGACGCCGAGGCCGTGGCCGAGCTCTTCCGCAAGGAGCTCGCATCGGGCGACTTCAAGGTCAAGCAGGTCTTCTTTGCCGTGCCCTCTACGCGCTGGGATGAGGACTTTGCCAAGTTCGAGCACGTGCTGGCAAACTTCCCCGAGCGCAACGAGGAGTCCTATGCCCAGGTTGCCGCCCGCGCCGCAGCCGCTCGTGCCGCCGAGCAGGCTCAAGCTGTCGCCGAGGACGATGAGGACGAGGACGACTGGCGCAAGTACCTGTAATGGGCGCAGGTTCCTGTAGCTGGTCGGATACCGTAAACCGCCGTAAAGGGGATAGACACTATTGCGGCGGCTTTGCCCGTACAAACGCACGGCTTGGGTGTCATGTGGACATGGATGAGCTCATTGACCTCTTTGCCGAGGGCGATGAGCTCATCTCAAATACAGCTTTTGAGGATTTGAATCTTTCCTACGACGTGGCGAATGGCGCGACCTTCGATGACGTCGTGTTTCGGTCCTGCGTCTTTGATGGTGTTGACTGGAACGGCTCGACGTTTCGCGACGTCGTGTTTCGAGGTTGCCGCTTTATCCGCTGCAATATGGAGGGCTGCTGGCTCAACCGCTGCGACTTCGTTGACTGCTCGGCACCGGGACTCAATTTACTCAGGGCGCGTCTGTCGAGCGTGTCGTTTGCATCGTGCGATCTAAGCTATGCGAACTTCTCAGGGGGACGCATTGGCCCCATGGCGGCGCGTGATACGCGTTTGACCGAGACCGCACTTCAGGGGACCAAGCTGGGGCAGCTTCGCCTGGACAACTGCGACCTGACGCGCGTCGATGTGTTCAAAACGCCGCTTTCCGGTGTGGACGTATCGCGTTGCACGTTTGCGGCGCCCATTGTTTCGGGCGACTACCACGAACTGCGAGGCCTGACAGTCAATGCCCAGCAGGCACTGGCGTTGTCGGGTCTGCTGGGCATCCAGCTCGCCGACGACTAGTGCGCCGGTCCTCTGCTCGACCGCCTCCTAAAACAAACCGTCACATCATTGGATGGTTTTTCGCGTTTGGGCGCTGTCCATCGAATGTTGGGACGGTTATATGGTGCAAAGTAACCTGACCCCTTTGTACCACCACAATGGTGCCTGTCCCCTTTGTAGTGGTTTTGGAAATGTGAGTTTAGTACTGCCACATGTGATTGACAGGGCCGGAGCCTTTACCCATGTTCAGGCCGGCGGCGAGAGCGCCCGTTAGGTAGGCCTTGCCGGCGTTGACGGCATCGGCAAGATCCATGCCCTGGGCTAGCGCGCAGGCGATGGCGGACGAGAGCGTGCAGCCGGTGCCGTGCGTGTTATTGGTGTCGATACGCTTGTGACGGAACCACGTGGTGAGCGGATCGCCCAGATGGTTGCCATCGTCATCGAGCGGCGCGGGCTCTGCTAGCACATCGTTGGCCTCGTTGACAAAATGCCCGCCCTTAACGAGAGACGCGCAGCCAAAACGGCGGGTGAGAAGCATGGCGGCATTTTGCTGCGTGCGCTCGGAATCGACCTCATAATCGAGCAACGCCATGGCCTCGGGAATATTGGGCGTGATGACGGTCGCCAGTGGGAACAGGCGGCGTGTAAGCGCTTCGGCGGCGTCCTCTGCGATCAGACGAGCGCCCGAGGTGGCGACCATGACGGGGTCGACGACGATATTTTGTGCGTCCCAATCGCTCAGGCGGTCGGCGATAACCTCGATAATCTCGACGGAGGAGACCATGCCGATCTTGACGGCGCTGGGGCGGATATCGTCAAAAACGGCATCGATCTGCGCCGCGACAATATCCGGGGAGATGTTCTGCACGGCGGTGACACCGAGCGTGTTTTGTGCGGTTATGGCTGTGATGGCCGTCTCGGCATACAGGCGGTGCGCCGTGATGGTCTTGATGTCGGCCTGAATGCCGGCGCCACCGCTGGAATCGGATCCCGCGATGGACAGGACGGCGGGTACCTTACTACGATCCATGTTCGCTCCCTTGTTCGGTCGGATTCAAATGGGTCTTCTGCCTGCATTATAAAGTTGCCCGGGCCGGCTGTATGCCGATCCCGGGCGGGCGGTGCAATCTTTACGTAAATGTAAGAAAATGTTCACATGTCAACAATTGACGAACACCTTGCGGCCGATTGTGGCTCCGGTGACGAGTTAGTCCTCCATGCCGAGGTCGATCGTCGTGCCTTCGAACACCTTGTTGACGGTGCGGACGGCGCACATCTTGCCACACATGGTGCAAGTGCCCTCGGTGGCAGCGGGGGACTCCTCGTAGCGCTTCTTGCCGGTGACCGGGTCGAGCGCGCACTTCCACATGGCGTCCCAGTCGAGTTTGCGGCGTGCCTGTCCCATCTTGTCGTCCATGTCGCGGGCGTGCGGCACCTTCTTGGCGATATCGGCGGCGTGTGCGGCAATCTTAGTGGCCATGAGGCCGTCGAGCACGTCCTGGGCGTCGGGCAGGCACAGATGTTCAGCCGGCGTCACGTAGCATAGGAAGTCGGCGCCGGAGCTCGCGGAGATGGCGCCACCGATGGCGGCGGTGATGTGGTCGTAGCCCACACCGATATCGGTCACCAGCGGTCCCAGCACATAGAACGGGGCGTTGTGGCACAGGCGCTTCTGTAGCTTCATGTTGGCGGCGATCTCGTCGAGCGCCATGTGACCCGGGCCCTCGACCATAACCTGGACGCCGGCGGCCCAAGCGCGCTTGCACAGCTTGCCCAGCTCGATCATCTCGGCGGTCTCGGTGGCGTCGTTGGAGTCGTAGAGGCATCCCGGGCGACAGGAGTCGCCGAGCGAAATCGTCACGTCGTACTCGTGGCAGATCTCGAGCAGCTCGTCAAAGAACTCATAGAAGGGGTTTTCGTTGCCGGTGACCTCCATCCAGCCAAACAGCAGCGAGCCGCCGCGGCTCACGATGTTCATCAGGCGGCCGGTCTCCTTAAAGGTCTTGGTGACCGACTTGTTGATGCCGCAGTGGATGGTCATAAAGTCCACGCCGTCCTCGGCGTGCGCGCGCACGACCTCGAACAGGTCGTCCTTGGTAAGCTTGACCAGCGGCTTTTCCATGTAGCCGATGGCGTCGTACATGGGGACGGTGCCCACCATGAGCGGCGTCTCGTCGATGAGCTGCTGGCGGAACTGGCGCGTCTTGCCCGAGTTGGAGAGGTCCATGATGGCGTCGGCGCCGTAGTCCTCGGCGATCTTGACCTTCTTCCATTCCTCGGCGGCATCGGCCTTGTCGCCCGAGATGCCCAGGTTCACATTGACCTTGGTGGACAGGCCCTCGCCGACGCCAAAGGCGCGCATGCCCTTTTTGATATGCACGATGTTAGCGGGAATGGCGATGCGGCCGTCGGCCACGCGCTCGCGGATGTACTCGGGGTCGCGATGTTCGCGCTCGGCAACCTCCTTCATCTGCGGTGTGATTTGCCCGGCGCGGGCGAAGTCGATTTGCGTGACGAGCTTGGGCTCGGTCTGTGTGCTCATTGGCACGGCTCCCTTCGTTGGCATTACCCATATCAGGTTTGCGGGTCAGGGCGGGCGCGCCCAGTCTCAGCCTGCCGTCTTGGCCTGCAAGCTCCCCGTTTATGTAATGGGCTCAAGTATAGCTCGAATGGGTACGATTGGCCTAACGAGCGTGCCTGTGGGGAGGCGAACATGGAAGACAAGCATCTATATCGAGAGACGCAATGG
>CABQJJ010000117.1 GCA_902464485.1 uncultured Collinsella sp.
AAGCGTCCTAGTGTTCGCTTCTAATAAAGAAGGCCAAGATTCGGGACGCAGTTCAAAAGGTGCCTGTCCCCTTTGCGGTGGTTTTAGGCGATGATGGGGGCGATGGCGCGGATGCAGGCGTCGGCTGCCGTAAAGGTGGTGCTGTCGTCACTGACGATAAAGATGATCTTACCCTTAATGCCAAAGTCGCCGATCTCGCTAAAGAGCACGTAGGGTTCCTTGTCAAAGCCCGAGATGGGTGAAACGGCGACCTTGGTGGCACAGGCGAGCTCGTCTGCCAGCGCATCGAGCGAGTCCCACTTTGACGTGTCCTTCACCGCGACGGGAACGACAACGCGTCCAAAGGGCATGAGGTGCACGAGTGTGTTCTTGGAGATGTTGGAGTTGGGGACGATGATGGTCTGTCCGCAGGCGTCCTCGATGGTCGTGTGGCGCCAAGTGATGTCCTGGACCACGCCCGACACGCCGCCGACCTCGATATTGTCGCCGGGCTTGATGATGCCCATAAAGGTCACTTGCATGCCGCCGATAAGGTTTGATAGCGTGTCCTGAAAGCCGAGCGAGATGGCGATGCCGCCGACGCCAAGAGCGGCGACGAGCGCGTTTGCGTTAATGCCAAAGCAGTTGTCGAGGATAAAGCTGCCGCCGATCATCCAAATGACGGCACGCGCGATGTTGATGAAGATGCTCGATGCGGGAAGCGGGTTGTCGTCTCGGTTGAGTAGGTGGCGCAGGGTCTTGGATGCCACCTTGGCGGCGATGGCGGTGACTATTACCAAGATGACGGCCCAGATGATGTTGTGGACCCAGCGCTGCTCAAAGAAATGAAGAATCGGTTCAAACAATTCCATGTAGGGAAAACCTCCTAATGATCATTCAACCATGATACCCACCAAAAAGCCCGTCCGATCACATCGGACGGGCCGATAACTTGAGATGGGGTGGCCGCGGTGGCGTAAGCTGGGCCGCCGGCGAGCACGCCGGCAAGGAGTGCGGCGGTCAAGCAAGACGGGGAAGGAGTCTTCTCATGGCAGTTTCCTTAGTTCTTAACCAGTGGTTCCTGCTGACGCTGGATTATCGACATGATATGCGAAAACCGTCGCAAAGGTATCTGTTCCTTTGCGGCGGTTTTGACGTTTGCGCAGATAAAACCTGCCAAAATAAACCTGTCCCTTATTGGCAGGTTTTAGCTCAGCAGCATGCGGTCGTTGGCGAGCTCGCCGCCCGAGACCTCCTCGAACTTCTGCAGCAGGTCGGCGACGGTGAGCGACTTCTTCTCGTCGCCCGCCACGTCGTAGATAACGTGGCCCTCGTGCATCATGATCAGGCGATTGCCCAGACGGATGGCGTCATTCATGTTGTGCGTGACCATGAGCGTGGTCAGGTGGTTCTCGTCGACAATCTCCTCGGTCAGATTGAGCACCTTAGAGGCGGTCTTGGGGTCGAGTGCCGCGGTGTGCTCGTCGAGCAGCAGCAAGCGCGGCTTGGTGAGCGTGGCCATGAGCAGCGTGAGTGCCTGGCGCTGGCCACCCGAAAGCAGGCCGACCTTGGCGTTGAGGCGCGTGTCCAGGCCAAGGTCCAGGCGCTTGAGCAACTCAACGTACTCGTCCTTCTCGGCCTTGGTGACGCCCCACGAAAGGCCGCGACGCTGGCCGCGACGCTTGGCGAGGGCCAAGTTCTCGGCAATCTGCATGTCGGCTGCGGTGCCGCGCATGGGATCCTGGAACACGCGGCCCAGGTACTTGGCGCGCTGCGACTCGCTCAGGCGCGAGATGTCGGTGCCGTCGAGCTCGATAACGCCCGAATCGAGCGGATATACGCCGGCAATCATGTTGAGCAGCGTGGATTTGCCGGCGCCGTTGCCGCCGATCACAGTTACAAAGTCGCCGTCGTTGAGGGTAAGGTCGACGCCGGTGAGCGCGCGCTTCTCGGTGACGGTGCCCTTGTTAAAGGTCTTCTTGACGTGCGAGAGCTTAAGCATCTGCCTCATCTCCCTTCGTGTAGGAGCTGCGGAGCTTATAGCGCTCCCAAACCACGGGCACGCACAGGGCCACGGCGACAATCACAGCAGAGAGCAGTTTCATGTCGTTGGCGTCCATGCCCAGCTGCAGCACGATGGCGCGGATGAGGAAGTACACCACGGAGCCAAAGACCGCGGAGGCAAGACGAACGCTAAACTGCGTCAGGCCGCCAGGCAGCAGACGACCGAGCACCTCGCCAATGACGATGGCGGCAAGGCCGATGACGATGGCGCCAGTGCCCATGCCAATGTCGGCATACTTTTGACTCTGGCAGATGAGCGCACCAGAGAGGCCGATGAGGGCGTTGGAGAGCACGAGGGCGATCATCTTGGTGGAGTTGGTGTTGACGCCCAGGGCGCGGATCATGTACTCGTTGTTGCCGGTGGCGCGCAACGCCGAGCCGATCTCGGTGCCAAAGAACCAGTACAGGATGGCGACGATGGCCACGGCCAGCACAATACCCAGGATGATGGCGACGGTGGACTGCGGCAGGCCCGTCATGTTGCTGACGGACGAGAAGATAGTGCCCTTGGCAAGAATGGGCGTGTTGGATTTGCCCATGATGCGCAGGTTGATGGACCACAGGCTGATCTGCGTCAGGATTCCGGCAAGGATTGCGGGGATCTCAAAGACGGTGGTCAGGATGCCCGTGACGGCACCCGCGATGGCACCAGCGCACATGCCGGCCAGCACGGCGAGCAGCGGATCGACGTTATTGTTGACGATGAGTACGGCGCAGACGCAGCCGCCGAGGGCAAAGCTGCCGTCGCAGGTCATATCGGGGATGTCGAGCAGGCGGAACGTGATAAACACGCCAAGCACCATAATGCCCCAGAGGACGCCCTGCGAAACGGCGCCCTGCAATGCAATGAGCATGCTTCATACCTCCTAGGATAGGGTGGACACGTGAGTCACCATGATAGCGGTAACAATGCATAAAAGAGCTGCGGCCGGATGTTTTGTCTCATCCGAAACAAGCAGGGCAGACGCCGGTCTACGACGTCCGCCCCTGTGGCTCAGATATTGAATAACACGGCAACGGCGCGAGTATGGGCCCTAGGCGCATCGCCGCGCATGCCGCTACTCGTCCAGAGCAGAGAGGTCGATGCCCAGTGCCTCGGCCATCTCGTCGTTCTTGACGACGACTAGGTCCTTGCTCGAGAGGTGCTTGATCGGCATATCCTCGGGCTTGGCCTCGCCCTTCAGAATCTTGACGGCCATCTCGCCCGCGGCGTAGCCCAGGTCCTCGTAGTTGATGGAGAGGGTGAACAGGCCACCGGCCATGCACATGCCCTCCTCGCCGGTCACGAAGGGAAGCTTGTTCTCCTTGCAGATCTGGCCCACCTGCGAGGCGCCCGCGGCGATGGTGTTATCGGTGGGGGAGTAGAGCGCGTCAACCTTGCCCACGGCAGACTCGACGACGGACTGGATCTCGTTGGAACTCGAGACAGTGAAGTCGGTGTACTCCAGGCCTAGCTTGTCGAGTTCCTTCTTGGCGGCCTTGATCTGGACGTCGGAGTTGGACTCGGCGGTGCAGTAGAGCAGGCCGACCTTCTTAACGTCGGGCAGGACCTTCTGCATCATCTCGAGCTGCTCGGCGACCGGGGT
>CABQJJ010000118.1 GCA_902464485.1 uncultured Collinsella sp.
GCGACCGATCGCCTGTATACTGCGGCGACGCGTTTTGGGCAGTATCCCATCCATAAGGAGTATGTGCTCAAGACCATCGGCGTTATGCACGAGATCGTGCGCGAAAACCCCGGCGAGCCCGACCATCCGCCATACCGCCTGCTGACCGAGGAGTTCTTCGACGCGACTTTTACCGAGGTCATCGAGCTGACCGAGGCGGGTTTTGCCACCCGCGTCGAATCACCCGATATGCCTGCGCTGCCCCTGATTACTAGCTGCTAGTTGACCGGCATGACAGTGAACAGCCCATTCCAATCGACAAGTAGCTCATGCCGCAGTGTATCTTCGGCGGTGCGCTCCTGTTTGGTCTTTGGGGTATAGGGAAACCCGGCCTTTTTATGGATAAGCTCGGCTATGCGGTCGAAGCTCTTCTTGTCTTTGATCTGGTCGTAGGTAATTTGGATAACGTCGTAGCCCATGCTCGTGAGTGCGGTAGTGCGCTCGGCATCGGAGAGACTTGCGGCTTCGCTGTCATGGGCGGAGCGGCCTTGGCATTCTAGAATGACGCCCATGCTGTCGGTACTGCTCTCGATAAGGATGTCGGCGTAGCAACAGGTTTTGTCATACAGCGATCGCGCGCCCTCGCTGAGCGGGATGCGCACATTGTTGGCGATGCCGATGCCCAGGCCGCCCTCGTCACGGGGGAGCGAGACGAGTATGGACGTTTGGACTTCGAAAGGTGAGGCGGTCTGCCCCGTCATGCGTTCTGCGGCCCAACGGAGTTGTTTGACGCCGCGCAGGCCTGCGGCCTGCTTGGCGAACGCGGCGATATCCGCTGCGGTAAGAAGTGGCGTGCGCTTCCACAAATTGGTGTCATTGCCCTTGGTGTCGACAACGCGTTCCCAACCACAGTCGGGTGGGATGAGTTTAAGGGATATTGCCTCATCGAGCTGCTTTTGCGCGCGTTTGCAAGGCATGAACACCGCGAAGGAGCTGCACATTTCGTAGCATGCCATGAGCAGCTGAGTGGGGGAGACTTGCGTAGCAAGATTGAGCAACGTGAACTCTGGCGATGTGATATCAAAGCCATGTTCAGTTTGCCTAAACGACCCCGGAGGCGGTTCTTGAGTCAGCAAATGCGATTTGAACAAGGCTCGTGATCCAGCTTGCGTACGACTGAACACAAATCGATGAAGCGGCGCACAGAGCAGGTCCTCAACAAATGCATGGTTTCCAAGGTTGCAGCACCTGCGATCCATGTTGTCTAGACTGACAGCGGGGTAAAGGCCTAATACCTGCGGCGGGATGCGGTAATAGTTAAAAGCGGATTGACCACATAGCGTTAGGTCCATGACGTCCTCCTGGTCGAAATGTGCTTTTGGACCGTGCGATGCCAGCGTCAATCCGGAAGTATGCGGCAAAATCTGAACCCTATGAGCAGACCTGGCTTTTGAGCCTAGTTTATCAGGCATTTTGTTGTGAAAAAACAGGGTGTGCTCGGAGGTCTCGGAATTTGCCGCATACTTCCGAAAACGCGGTTGGTTTGGACTTTGCTAAAACGATTTAGCAGCGTCGATTAAGGTGTGGTTTCGCCATCGGGCGGATACTCTTTGGGTCGAGACTTCATTTTTAAGGCCCCGAAGGTCGTTTTGGGCGTCTATGGTAAAGAAATGAGTGCGTGTTTTGTCGTGCATCGGTATTGGCATAGAAAAAGGGCCCGGAAGGCAAAGCCTTCCGGGCCCTTTGCAATGCAAATCTGCTTGCAAGTGCGATTTAGCGCACCTGAGCGACGTAAGCGACGTTGGTCGAGGAGACCTTGTCCTCGAGCTGGACGCTCATGCGGGGATCGCCGGCGGTAGCGACGGTCAGATCGCCAGCCTCGACGTAGCCGAGCTCCTTAGCGGTCTCGATCGCCTTGACGATCGTGCCGTTGACGGTGCCCTGGGTAATCTCGGCCTGGTGCGGGATAACGCCCCAGTACATAATCATCTGCTGGACGGCCCACTCGTGACGGGAGAACGCGCAGATCGGCATGTTGGGACGGAAGTGCGAGATCAGGCGAGCGGTACGACCGGTAGTCGTCGGCACGGTGATGCACTTGGCACCAACGGTGGTGGCCATGTTCACAGCGGACATACCCACAACGTTGTTGACGACGCGCGTGCCGTGAGCGTCAGCAGGAACCTCGAGCGGAGCGTGAGCCGGGAGGTACTTCTCGGTCTCGAGAGCGATGCTGGCCTGCATCTTAACGGCCTCGACCGGGTACTTACCGGCAGCGGACTCGCCGGACAGCATGACGGCGTCGGTGCCGTCGTAAATGGCGTTAGCGACGTCGGCAACCTCGGCGCGCGTCGGGCGCGGGTTCTGCTGCATGGAGTCGAGCATCTGCGTAGCGGTGATGACGGGCTTGTAGGCCGCGTTGCACTTGGCGATGATCTCTTTCTGGATGTGCGGAACGAGCTCGGGCTTGATCTCGATGCCCAGGTCGCCACGGGCGACCATGATGCCGTCGGAAGCCTCGAGGATCTCGTCGAAGTTCTCGACGCCCAGGGCGCACTCGATCTTCGGGAAAATCGTCACGTGCTCGCCACCGTTCTCGCGGCAAAGCTCGCGGATGCCGCGGACGGACTCGCCGTCACGGATGAAGGAAGCGGCGATGTAGTCGATGTTCTCGGTCAGGCCAAAGAGGATGTCCTGACGATCGCGCTCGGTGATGGCGGGCAGCGAGATGTTGACGTTGGGCATGTTGACGCCCTTGCGCTCGCCGATCAGGCCGTCGTTCTTGACGACGCAGGTCATGTCCTGGCCGCTGACGGACTCGACCTCGAGGGCAACCAGGCCGTCGTCGATCAGGATAAGGGAGCCCTTTTCGACCTCGGAGGGCAGAGCCAGGTAGTCGAGGGAGATGTGCTCAGCGGTGCCGTGGAAATCCTCGGACGTGGGCTGAGCGGTGACGACGATCTTATCGCCGGTCTTGACGGCAACCTTCTTGCCGTCGACCAGAAGGCCGGTGCGGACCTCGGGGCCCTTGGTGTCGAGCAGGATGCCGACGGGCATACCGAGCTCCTTGGAAATACGACGGACGCGCTCGATGCGACCGTGGTGCTCGTCGTAGGATCCGTGCGAGAAGTTAAAACGGGCGACGTTCATGCCCGCCTTGATCATCTCGCGGATGGTCTCGTCGCTATCGCAGGCGGGACCCATGGTGCATACAATCTTGGTGCGCTTGTACATTCAGACCTCCATCTGACATCGTCTTGCGC
>CABQJJ010000119.1 GCA_902464485.1 uncultured Collinsella sp.
GAAACGAAAGGTGAAACAATGACTGTTTCCAAAGAGCGCAAGGCGGAGCTGACTGCCCAGTTCGGTAACACCCCGGTCGACACCGGCAACCCCAAGGTTCAGGTCGCCATCCTGACCGAGCGCATCAAGGAGCTGACCGAGCACATGAAGTCCCACCAGAAGGACTTCCACACCCGTCGTGGCCTGCTCATGCTTGTCGGTCGTCGTCGTCGTCTTCTCTCCTACATCAAGAAGAACGACATCGTCGAGTACCGTGAGCTCATCAAGGCTCTGGGCATCCGCGACAACATCCAGTAGGATTTGTACATGCAAGGAGCGTCCTGCGCAGCGGGGCGCTCTTTTTGTGTAAGGGCGTGAACAATCACGCTCTGAAGCGTGGCGGGGGCAGGGGGCCCGCGTCACATGAGAAGCCCGCAGGCAAGGGGCCTGTGGGGTAAAGGAGAACAATGACACTCGTATCCAAGACCTTTGAGCTGTACGGCAAGACCTACACCTTTGAGTCCGGCGAGCTTGCCAAGCAGGCCACCGGTGCTTGTCTGGTCAAGCAGGGCGATACCACGATGCTCGACACCGTGGTCGTCTCCAAGGAGCGTAAGAACTACGACTTCTTTCCGCTGACCGTCGACTTCAACGAGAAGATGTACGCTGCCGGCCGCATCCCGGGTGGCTACCTCAAGCGTGAGGGCCGTCCCAGCGAGAAGGCCACGCTCACGGCCCGTATGATCGACCGCCCGATCCGCCCGAGCTTCCCGGACGGCTTCCGCAACGAGGTGCACATCGTCGCCACCTCGCTCGTCGCCGACCAGGTCAACCCCTTCGACGTCATCAACGTCATGGGTGCCTCTCTGGCCATGACGCTCGGCGGCGTGCCCTTCGAGGGCCCCCTTGCCTGCGTGCGCATCGGCCGCAACGTGGAGACCGGCGAGTTTATCGTCAACCCCACCTATGAGGAGCGCGAGAACTCCGACCTGGACCTGGAGCTGGGCGGCTCTGCCGACTTCATCTCGATGGTCGAGGCCGGCGCCGAGGAGATCTCCGAGGACGACATGCTCGCCGCCATGAAGTTTGGCCAGGAGGCTCTCGCTGCCTTCTGCCAGGCCCAGGACGAGTTCGTCGCCGAGTGGGAGCAGGTCAACGGCGCCATCGTCAAGAAGGAGTACCCGCTCGATCAGCCCGTCGAGGAGGTCCAGGAGCGCATCTTCGCCCACTACGACGAGATGGCTGCTGCCCTGCGCGACGCCGACAAGCTCTCCCGTATCGGCAAGGTCGAGGCTCTGAAGGAGTCCATCCGTGCCGAGTTCACCGAGGAGGAACAGGCCGCTTGGGAGCGCGAGATCCCCGTGGCGCTCAAGAAGCTCGAGAAGAAGGCCATGCGTACCATGGTCGTCGAGACCGGTGAGCGCGTCGACGGTCGTGCCGCCGATGAGATCCGTCCCATCATGGTGAAGGACAACTACCTGCCGCTCGTTCACGGCTCCGGCCTGTTCCAGCGTGGCCAGACCCAAGTGCTCTCTGTCCTGTCGCTCGGCATGCTCAACGAGGGCCAGCGTTTGGATACCATCGAGCCCACCGAGGGCAAGCGCTACATGCACCACTACAACTTTCCGCCGTTCTGCACCGGCGAGACCGGCCGCATGGGCAGCCCCAAGCGCCGCGAGATCGGCCACGGCAACCTGGCCGAGCGCGCTCTGCTTCCGGTGCTCCCCGACGAGAACGAGTTCCCCTACGCTATCCGCGTGGTCTCCGAGGTCATGGAGTCCAACGGCTCCTCTTCGATGGCTTCGACCTGCGGCTCAACGCTCGCCCTTATGGACGGCGGCGTGCCCATTAAGCGCCCGGTCTCCGGTATCGCCATGGGCCTGATCCAGGAGGAGGGCAAGACCGTGGTCCTGTCCGATATCCAGGGTCTCGAGGACTTCCTGGGCGACATGGACTTTAAGGTCACCGGCACCACCGAGGGCATCACCGCCCTTCAGATGGACAACAAGGCCACCGGCCTTACCTTCGACATCCTGGCCCGCGCCCTGCAGCAGGCCAAGGAGGGTCGCGTCTTCATCCTGCAGAAGATGCTCGATGTGATCCCCGAGCCGCGCCACACCACGCGTAGCACCGCTCCGCGCATCGTTTCCATCCAGGTTCCGACCGACAAGATCCGCGACGTCATCGGTTCTGGCGGTAAGGTCATCCGCGGCATCCAGGACGAGACCGGCGCTTCGGTCGACATCCAGGAGGACGGCACCGTCTTTGTCGGCGGCACCGGCGAGTCCGTCGACCAGGCCGTCGAGCGCATCAAGCTCATCATCAAGGTTCCCGAGCCGGGCGAGGAGTACACCGGTCGCGTGGTCTCCATCCAGCCCTTCGGCGCCTTCGTGAACCTGCTGCCCGGCAAGGACGGCCTGCTGCACATCTCCCGCGTCGCCAAGGGCCGCGTGGAGAAGGTCGAGGACGTTCTCAACGTGGGCGACGAGGTCAAGGTCGTCGTCATCGAGGTCGACGATCGCGGCAAGATCTCGCTCGATCGTCTTGACAAGCCCGAGGCCCCGGCTCGCGCCGAGGGTGCCTCCGAGGGCGACGGCGAGCACTTCCAGCGCCGTGAGCGTCCGCGTCGCGAGCGCTCCGAGCGGAGCGACCGTCCGCGCCGTCCCGGCGACAACGGAGGCCGCAAGCCCCGCCGTCACCACGACGCCGAGTAACAGCTACACATAAACAGCTCAACAAGGGCGACTCCGAACAGGGGTCGCCCTTTTGCTTGCGCCCGGGAGGGCCGCATATGAAGTTTCCTGCTCTACAGTCCTGCGCAAGACGGAAAGCACATTAAGTGCTTTCCTTTGCGTGCGGAACTCGCGATAAACTTCATATGCGGCCCTCCCGGGCGCAAGCAAAAGTGCTGGTTAGTGCCGCTCGCTATTTAGTTAGACAGTCTATTCAGTAGCCAGATTTCAGTTTTGTTGACAGACGCAGCAGTATTTTCCCAGATAAAACCGACCAAAATAAACCTGTCCCTTATTGGCTGGTTTCCCGTGGGGCGGGCACTGATGAAGTTTATCGCGAGTTCCGCACGAACAGGAGGCCACTTAATGTGGCCTCCGTCGTGAGCAGGACTGTAGAGCAGGAAA
>CABQJJ010000120.1 GCA_902464485.1 uncultured Collinsella sp.
TTTGGCTTTACGCCCGAGCAGACCACGGCCATCCTCGAGATGAAGCTGCGCCGCCTGACCGGCCTGGAGCGCGACAAGATCCAAGAAGAGTTGGACGGCCTGCGTCGCGCCATTGCCTACTATGAGGACCTGCTGGCGCATGAGGAGAAGATCCTGGGCGTCATCAAGGAAGAGATGCGCGAGATCTCCAAGAAGTTCGGCGACAAGCGCCGCACCGAGATCAGCCAGGTTGAGAAGGACCTGGATGTCGAGGATCTGATTGCCGACGAGGACATGGTCGTGACCATCACCCACACCGGCTACGTTAAGCGTATCCCGGTGGCTGCCTATCGTGCTCAGAAGCGCGGCGGCAAGGGCGTGTCGGGCGTCAACCTCAAAGAGGATGACGTTATCGACGAGATGTTTATTGCGTCCACGCACGAGTACGTGCTGTTCTTCTCGAGCAAGGGCAAGGTCTATCGTCTGAAGGTGCACGAACTGCCGGTGGGCACGCGCCAAGCCCGCGGCACCGCGATCGTTAACCTGCTGCCCTTTGAGGACGGCGAGAAGATCGCGAGCGTTATCAGCTGCCGCGAGTTCCCGGCCGACGAGTATCTAATGTTTGCCACTAAGAGCGGCATGGTCAAAAAGACCGTGATGAGCGCGTATGACCGCAGCCGCCGCGATGGACTCATTGCCATCAACCTGCGCGACGACGACGCACTACTGAACGTGCGTCGTGTGCGCGAGGGTGACAAGATCATCCTGGCTACCACTGCGGGCAAGGCGATTATGTTCTCCGAGGAGCAGGTGCGCGCCACCGGCCGCGACACCAGCGGCGTTCGCGGTATTAGCATGAAGGACGGCGTGAGCGTTCTGGGCATGGAGGTTACCAACGGCAACGGTGACCTGTTCGTCATTACCGAGCGCGGCTACGGCAAGCGCACGCCGGTCGCGGACTACCCGGAGCAGAATCGCGGCGGCCAGGGTGTCTATACCATCCAAATGACCGAGCGCAAGGGCAACCTTGCGGCCATGAAGATTTTGGAGCCGCAACACGAGCTGTTTATCGTGACGGAAGGCGCGACGGTCATTCGCGTCAAGACCGACGAGATCAGCCAGACCGGCCGCGTCACCCAGGGCGTCAAGATAATGACCGTCGACGACAACGACCGCATCTGCGCCGTAGCCCGCATGACGGCCGCCAAAGAGAAGCCCGAGGGCGAAGGTTCCGAGGCCGAAACCGCCACCGAAGAGACCCCAGTCGACCTAGGCGACAGCAACGACATGCCAGAGGATTTCCTAGACGAGTAAGAGAAACTAGCTGGTAGAAAATATCAGACCCCATATATCGGCGGTCGGCGCACCTGCGCGCCGACCGCTTTTTTGACAATCTTTGAACCCCACGTCGGCCCCGGCTGCCCGGCGGCATGCGAAGTCGATCGCGAGTTCCGCACGAGCCGGAGAGCACTTAATGTGCTCTCCGTGCGAGCAGGACTGTCCGAGCAGGCGACTTCGCATGCCGCCGGGCAGCCGGGGCCTGACGCCCCTCCAAAGATTTTCAAAAAAGTTGTTGACGCGCGCGTAACGACTCGTCTAATATATCCCTTGCGCGATGGACCTGTAGCTCAGTTGGTTAGAGCGTCCGGCTGATAACCGGGAGGTCACAAGTTCGAATCTTGTCAGGTCCACCACTTTCTTTCGCAATAAACACCCCAGCGAGAGCCGAGTCGCCGCTGGGGTGTTTATTACTGTCTCCGTGGGGGTTTAGCTCAGCTGGGAGAGCGCGGGCTTTGCAAGCCTGAGGTCAGGGGTTCGATCCCCCTAACCTCCACCATGATGGACCTGTAGCTCAGTTGGTTAGAGCGTCCGGCTGATAACCGGGAGGTCACAAGTTCGAATCTTGTCAGGTCCACCATCAAAACCGTGAAGAGCCTTGGGGCAATTGCCTCGAGGCTTTTTTCTTACCTACTGAAAGCAGCCAAAAGGCCCCGTCCCAAATTAACTACTTTGATTTTGTGTGCTGTGCGAAAGTTTGGGTAGTATAGCTATTCAATGCGGCGGGCTGCCGCGTGTTAACCGCTACGTACCGGAGGTGTTCCATGGTTCGTGTCGACATAGAGACTATCGTCATGGCCGCCGGTCCCGTGCCATCGCTTATCGTCTTGCGCGAGCGCTGCAGCAAATCTGATTCGACCGCCCCGTTGCGCTCCCTCTCTATTCAGACCGGGTCATTTGAGGCTGCCGCGATTAGCCGCGGTATCGATGTCGGTCGTGCCGAGCGTCCGATTGCCCATGACTTGCTGCTTGACGCTGTTGTCGCATTGAGCGGAAAGCTCGAGCGAATCGAGATCGTGCGCGCCGAGCCTCCGGTGTTTTATGCGTCCGTTGTTATTCTTGGCGAAGATGGCGAGCATATACTGGACGCTCGCCCTAGCGATGCCATCGCCCTTGCCGTGCGGAGCAATGCCCCTATGTTTGTGGAGGATGACATCATGAACCGTCTGGGTACCATCTCCCCGCATGCCGAGGAAGTTGACGATGAGCAGGAATTCGAGAAGTTCGACGAGTTTGTCCATACGCTTTCTCCCGATGATTTTTAAATGCTCGACAAACGCGCGACGGAGTGCGCGCTCGTGAGCGCCGGAGTTTCTGCTGAGGCGGCTGCGATCGCCCGCGAGGCCCAGATGCGCTCTGAGGCGTCCGAGGCGGCACGTATTGCCTATGTGATGCAGGCCCGCACGCTTCGCGAACGCCGCGGCTCGTTTATCAAGATGGTTGTCATCTCCGCCTTTGTCGCGGCAATCTGTTCGCGCCTTCGTGGTACAGTTGGTGCGCTTGGGTTTTCGATCTCTACGGGCTTGGTGATCTGGGGCGTGGTCGATGCGGTTATGCTGACCAGCCAGATCAAGGTGCTCGAAAAGCGCGCGGCGGACATGATGCGCGCCCGCGATGCCGCTGCTAAGATCGCCGCCGAGGCGCAAGAACTGTAACGACGCCAGACTCGATGGGAAGGTCTAAAGATGGCACAGGATATGCAGGACGCCGGTAACGTCTCCGCCGAGCTCGACGCCATGGTGTG
>CABQJJ010000121.1 GCA_902464485.1 uncultured Collinsella sp.
TTATGGCGCCCATTCATCATCATTTCGAAAAGAAGGGCTGGGCCGAGACCAAGGTTGTCATTCGCTTTTGGATTGTCGCCGCGGCGTTTGGTGCCCTGGGCCTCGCTTTGTTCTTCCAGTTGGGATAGTGGTTTTTCATGCCTCTTGCAGATTCCTTTAGCCTGCTCGTCTTGGGCCAGGGAAAGTCCGGTCTTGATGTCGTTCGCTGGGCGCTTGCGCATCCCGAGCGCGTGAGTGCCGTTACCGTGTACGGTGGTGGCACGTCCGAGCCCAATGACGCCACACGCTCGCTCGAGGCGCGCGGGGCATCGTTTGTCTACGGAACCGAGCAGGTCGAGGGTGCGTTTGACGTATGCGTGACATGCCCGGGCATCTCGGAGTTCTCGGCATTCTTTAAGGCTGGCCGCGATCATGCTGCCCAGATCATGGGCGAGCCCGAGTTTGCCTACCGCCTGTCTCCCCAAAACTGGATTGCCATCACGGGAACCAACGGCAAGACGACCACCACGTCGCTGACCGACTACCTGCTTAAGGTGGCCGGCGAGGCTAGTGTGGCCGTGGGCAACATTGGTGAGCCGCCGGTGAACGAAATCGACGGCCGAGCACACAATGAGTGGTTTGTAGCGGAGCTTTCGAGCTATCAGATCGCAACGACCCAGGAGCTTCACCCCCGTGTGGCGGTGCTGCTCAACATTACCCCCGACCATCTGGGCTGGCACAAGAGCCATAAGAACTATGCGCTCGCCAAGATTAAGCTCTTCGAGAATATGGTCGACGATGACCTGGTGATTGTTGACTTCGAGGACGCCGGTATCCATGAGTTTGATGAGTATGTCTACACGCCGGGTCGTCGCATCTGCAAGGTCGCCTTTGACGAGCCTGCGGGCGAGGACGCCGCATTTGTGCGCGATGGCAAGATGGTCGTTCGCCTGAAGGGCGTCGAGACCCCGCTCATTGCCACGTCCGAGCTCAAAATCTCCGGACATCACAATGTCATCAATGCCCTGTGCGCTGCCACGGCTGCCCTGGCCGTCGGTGCCGATGTCGACGGTGTGTGTCGCGGCCTGGCCTCGTTTCAGCCGCTGGAGCACCGCGTTGAGCCCTGCGGCGAAATCGATGGCGTGCGCTACGTCAACGATTCCAAGGCAACGAACACCGATGCGGTCGAAAAGGCCCTGACGGCGTTTCCCGACGACGACGTGATTTTGCTGCTCGGTGGCCACGATAAGGGCACGCCGCTCGAGACCTTTGCCCGCGTTGTGATGGATAACGTTCGCTCGGTGGTCTGCTTTGGCGATGCGCGCGAGCGTTTTACCGCCGCTATGGACGAGGCCGATGTCGATGGTGACGTTGATATCGCTCAGGCAGACGACCTGCGAGACGCCGTGGACGTTGCCCGTTCGCTGTCGAGCCGTGGCGACGTGATCCTGCTTTCCCCCGCCTGTTCTTCGTTTGATGAGTTCTCGGGCTATGAGGAGCGCGGCCGCGTGTTTAAGGACTACGTGGCCCAGCTTGCCGCCGCAGCGAAATCGCAAATGGAATAGGGGTTGCCGGTGAGAGAGGAGAGCCCCCGACAAGGTATGAGGAGGCCCGACTCGGACCGTGCTTCCTCGCAGCGCAGCACACCGCGTTCCGGTCGCGGCGGGCAGACGCTCGGCGAACGCTATATTGCCGGCGTCCCCGCCCGCATCATGCGCCCTCGTTTGATATTCATGGCGTGCCTGTTTTCCTTGGTGTGCTTTGGTCTGCTGATGGTGTATTCGGCATCTTCGGTCCAGGCACTGCACGAGAATGGTTCGGCGACGTACTTCTTGTTCCGACAGTTTATGTTTACCGTTGTCGGTGTTGCTGCCCTCGAGTTCATCGCCCGCGTAGCGCCCGATAGCTGGTTTGGTGAGGGGGCGCTTAAGATTGCCCTTATCGCCATGATAATCTTGCTGGTTGCGGTGTTTCTTGTTGGTAACGGTAGCCGTGGCGCCACGCGTTGGCTGAACATTGCCGGCATTCAGTTTCAGCCATCGGAATTTCTCAAACCGTTTGCCATTGCCTATTCGGCCATTATGCTCGACCGCGTGTTTGCGCCTGGCGGCAACATCAATGAGTTCATTAAGGGTATGGGCTTTTATTTGGGCATATCGCTCGCCTTGATTTTTATTCAGCCAGACTTCGGCACCATCGTGATTATTCTGTTGACAATCATGTGCATGGCGCTCTTTGCCGGCCTTGACCCCAAATTCATCATCGGTGCGATTCTTGCCGGCGCCGTCATTATCGCAGTCGCTCTTGTCGTCGAGCCGTACCGTATGGTGCGCGTTCAGGTTGTCTTGAACCCTTGGGCCGATGAATATGGAGACGGCTATCAGGCAACGCTTGCCATTATGGCGTTTGCCTCGGGTGGCCTGTTCGGCCGTGGCATCGGTAACTCCACCATGAAGTATTCGTATCTGCCCGAGGCGCACAACGACTACATTCTGGCCATCATTGGCGAGGAGGTTGGCTTTGTCGGGACCGTGCTGTTCTTCTTGGTTTTTGCGATGCTTATCTACTCGGCGTTTCGCATTGCCGAGCAGGCTACGGACCGTCGCGGAGCGCTCATGGCGTCGGGCTCCGCAGTCATTCTCGCGGTGCAGTTTTTGATTAATGCGCTGGGCATCCTCAACGTGTTTCCCATGACGGGCAAACCACTGCCCTTTATCAGCTACGGCGGCTCGTCGATTATCGTATCGCTTATGCTTGCCGGGTTGATCTTGCGCGTCTCGCACGAGAGTGCCCGTCGTGATGAGTACGACCGTCGCCGCGAGAGCTTTGCCGTTATGGACGAGAGCACCGCAGGCGTGCCCCATGTGCGCGGCGATCGCCCTTCGCGCAACGGTTTTACTGTTTTTGACGGCTCTGCGTCCGAGCCGGCGGCTCGTCCGCGACCGCGAACGGCGCCGCAGGGGCGTCCCCAACGCCCGAACCCCCGAAGCTCGGGTGGCGGATATAATCGAATCGATTTGAATTCGGACCCGTCGGCGCGTCTGCGCACCG
>CABQJJ010000122.1 GCA_902464485.1 uncultured Collinsella sp.
CGACCTCGGGCCAACGCGTCGAAACCACGACGTCAAAGCCCCGGGGAACCGAATCGATGGTCCGGGCAATCAGCGGCTCGCCATAGATATCGGCAAGCATCTTGTTAGAGCCAAACCGCTTGCCCTCGCCCGAAGCCATAATGACGCAACCGAGTTTCATCTCCGCAAACCTCCCCTGGCTGCCTTGGACACCATAGCTGCTATACCCACCATACCAAGCTCACACTCCGTCGGAACAGGCACGCGCTCGTTTTTTCCAGCGAGCGCCCCTCGGCTCTCTGCAACACAAAGGAGGGCATCCCGCGGCGCAGGACACCCTCCTCTACATCAGTGCGATATGCCTACTCGGCGTTACCGGTAAACGTGGTACCGGTCTTGCCGGCAAGGCCATCGCGCGCCTTCTCGAGCAGCGTGATGAGCGCCGTGCGGCCCGGCTTGCTCTCGGCAAACGTCGAGGCAGCCTGAACCTTGGGCAGCATAGAGCCGCGACCGAACTCGTTGGCCTCGGACAGGCGCTTAACATCGGCAGCGGTCAGCGTGTCGAGCCACTGCTCGTGGTCGGTGCCAAAGCCAATGGCAACCTTCTCCACGGCCGTCAGGATGATCAGGGCATCGGCGTCGAGCTGCTCGGCAAGCTTCTCGGCCGCAAAGTCCTTATCGATGACGGCGGCAGCACCCTTAAGGTGGTTGCCCTGGGACTTGGTGACGGGAATGCCACCACCGCCGCAGGAGATCACCACATGGTTGGACTCGACGAGCGACTTAATGGTGTCGAGCTCGACGATGTTCACGGGCTTGGGCGAGGCAACCACGCGACGGAAGCCCTGCTTCTCGTCGTGGATGAACTGATAGCCGCGGTCGGCCTCCAGCTCCTTGGCCTCGACCTCGCTCATCCACGGACCGATCGGCTTGACCGGGTCGGCAAAGGCCGGGTCGTCTGCCGCAACTTCGGCCTGGGTGAGCACGGTGGCGACACCCTTGTCGATATTGCGGTCGAGCATTTCCTCGCGCAGGGCGTTTTGCAGGTCATAGCCAATGTAGCCCTGGCTCATGGCGCCGCAAACGGACAGCGGGCAGGGAATGTACTTTTGAGGGTTAGAGCGGGTAAGCTCGGCCATCGCGTTGGCGATCATGCCCACCTGGGGACCGTTGCCATGCACGACGACGACCTCGTTGCCCTCCTCGATCAGGTCGACAATGGCCTTGGAGGTCGTCTTGACGGCCTCCATCTGCTCGGGAAGGTTGGCGCCGAGGGCGTTTCCGCCCAAGGCGACAACAATACGCTTAGCCATATCTCAGCCCAGCTTTAGGCCTGGAACCAACGGGCGGTGTTGCGCTCGTCGAGGGCCTTGAGGGCGGCAGCGGGATCGGCAACCTTCTGCAGGAACATCATGGCTGCGATGGCGTACGGCTTGTAGCTGGCCTCCTTGTACATGCCCACGCGGTGCATATCGAAGACGTCAGCGTTGACCTCGCCGTGCTCGCAGGAGACACCGGAGATGTCGGCGGGCAGCGGGTGCATAAAGATGGTGTCCTGGCCGTTGGCAGTCTTCTCCATGAGCTCGGTCGTGGAGCACCAATCCTGATGGGTGGCGTTCTGGGCGAGCAGCTCCTTCTCGAGCGCTGCGATGCCGGCGTCGTCGCCCTCGGCGTACAGGTTGGTACGCTTCTCCATGGCAGCAAACGGAGCCCAGCTCTTGGGGATCACGATGTCGGCGCCCTCGAAGGCCTCAGCCATAGTGTTGACCTGCTTAAAGGTGGTGCCGGACTCGGCGGCATAGCCCTTGGCGCGCTCGACGACCTCGGGCATGAGGTCGTAGCCCTCGGGGTGGGCCAGGGTGACGTCCATGCCAAAGCGGGGCAGCAGGCTGATCAGCGACTGCGGGCAGGACAGCGGCTTGCCGTAAGAGGGCGAATAGGCCCAGGTGACGGCAACCTTCTTGCCCTTGAGGTTCTCAAGGCCGCCAAACTCGTTGATGAGGTAGAGCATGTCGGCAGAGGACTGCGTGGGGTGGTCGGAATCGGACTGCAGGGAGATGAGCGTGGGACGGTGATCCAGAACGCCGTCCTCGTAAGCCTGCTGCACGGACTCGGAGACCTCGGCCATGTAGGCGTCACCCTTGCCGATGTACATGTCATCGCGAATGCCGATGACGTCGGCCATGAAGGAAATCATGGTAGCGGTCTCGCGGACGGTCTCGCCGTGGGCGATTTGGGACTTCTTCTCGTCCAGGTCCTGCAGCTCAAGGCCCAGCAGGTTGGCGGCCTTAGAGAAGGAGAAGCGCGTACGGGTGGAGTTGTCGCGGAACAGGGAGACGGCAAGACCGGAGTCGAAAATCTTGGACGAAACGTTGTTCTCACGCAGCTCGCGCAGGGCGTCGGCGACGATGTAGAGCGCCTTGAGCTCATCGGTGGTCTTGTCCCAGGTGTGCAGGAAGTCGCTGCCGTACATACCCTTAAAATCGAGGCCGTTCAGCTGCTCGACGAGCTCGGTAAACTTGGCGTCCATGTAAATGTCCTTTCTAAAGATGCGAACGATGTTAATGGGTAGATGCGCCCCGTCGTGCGCGTGTGGCAAAACATGCGGAGCGTATGACAAGGACCCGCCACTGCTAAGGAAGCATGGAAGACAGCGTTAACGGGTCCCAGGTCATCGAAAGGTGCCGGGGGCACGAGCGGCCCCCGGCTCAACAAAATCGAGGAATGGGACTAATCGATCTTGTTGTTGGTCAGACCGGCGCGGAACACGGTGGCGTCGCCATCGGCCTGGCTCGGGTCGTAGAGGTTCAGGGCAGCCACATACATGGCGGCAGCGGTGACCAGGTCGTCTTTGTAGGTGACCTCGTTGGGGGCGTGAGCCTGAGACTCGGCACCCGGGCCAAAGCCCACGCAGGGGATACCGTAGCGGCCCTGGATGGAAACGCAGTTCGTGGAGAAGGTCCACTTGTCGCACAGCGGGCGACCGGTGCGCTTGTCCATGCTGGGCTCGCAGCCGATGCGCTCGTCACCGAACA
>CABQJJ010000123.1 GCA_902464485.1 uncultured Collinsella sp.
TTGGCGTCATTTGTACAGAAACGAACGCGTTTACTCTACCCGTCTGGCGCCCTTTGCTTGCAGCACAATTAGTCAATCAGCCATTTCCAGGCAGGAACCACTCGAACGATTCCCGATGGGGTTTCAATCGTCTCTTCGGTATCCATCGTTACGATAACCGATTCATCGATGCCGTATTTGAACATGCCCGCCGCAAGGGCTGATACCTCGCGTTGCAGCGTCTTTGGATTCGTTATATCTGTACTCACCTGAATCAACCGATACGCATCACCAAGTAGAGCGTCCCCCATCACAAAGTCGATCTCATGAGATTTCTTCTCATGCTCAAACGTCAGCCGAGCGAGAGAGCCCGTGCGCGCGACCGGTGCTAAACGACGGAGTCTATTAAACACCGCCGTCTCTAGCCGCTGGCCCACTTCCTTGCTTGCCGCTTTCGAGAACGCAGCAAACATTCCCGGATCGACCGAATAAACCTTTGAGCTGGATCGAGGGTTGTCGGCAAGCGCTCGGCTCAAATCACCCAAAGAAAAGACTAAATAAGCCTCCTCGTAATACGACAGCAGGCTTGACAGCGTCTCTCGTGACGTCGAGACTCCCCGGCTCTTTAACTCATGCGCGATCTTATTCACAGAGAGCTCACGCCCAGACGAGGCAAGGCACCTGGTGAGGAAACTCACCGCGACTTGCGGCATTCGCAGGTTATATCGCTCGATCACGTCCATCGCCGCCGTTCGGTACGCATACTCTTGCATGAGTATCATGCCGTCGGCGGCGGGCAATTTGAGTGCTGCGATGTAACCGCCACGAAGTAGATAGTCATTAAGCGCATTTCGCAGCACAGCTGCGTCAGTCGACGAAAACCCATCGGAAGCGCTGACGGATTGCCCCGTCGACCAACGAACGAACTCACCAAAACTCAATGGGAAAAGCTCTTTGGAAATCGAGCGACCCCTGAACTCCGAGGCTAGCTCAGCTGACAGCATCTTTGATGAGGAACCCGTGACATAGACTGTTGCTTCAGTTGAATCGATAACGCGTCTCAAGAAAAGGCTCCAGTCGGGCACCTCTTGAATCTCATCGAAAAAGAGAAAGCACCCTTCTTCCTTTGCCGCAGGACGCATGGCAAAGAATGTATCGAGCACATCGGAAAGAAGCGCCGCCGAATACGGCTTGAGACGCTCGTCTTCGAAGTTGAAGTACAGAATATTCTGAGGATTATAGCCCGCCGCAACAATGTCGTGCATCTCTTGAAAAAGGCGATACGTCTTGCCGCATCGACGCGTACCCACAATCACCTGTGCAAGGTTATTACGCGCGGGCTTTTGAATGGGAAGAAGCTGGAGTTCGCGATTGAAAACCTCTGGTATACCGAGCTTCTCAAAATCAAGGATTTTCTCCTGCACTAATGAGTTAAACGGCATGACAACTCCAAATCTTGCAGTTCTACTTTGCAAGAAAGCATAAATCTTGTAAGACAAAACTGCAAGATTTGGGTTCTAGAACTATCGCTTTCGCATCATCCCACTAACCAAAAGGAAACCAACTTGGCATTATGTGCCCTCTTTACGTCGCTAGTAAGAAGGGGAATATCTTAGCTGCCACAGTATTTGTCACCTGTGGGTTTGATCCGGCTTATGAGCGCCAGCCTCAGCAGCCGAACGCGAGCAAAAGCACAGACGTTCAAGAGACGACAGCACGAAAGGAAGCTCAATATGTTGGAGAAAATCGCAATCGATGACCTGCAAATGAATCCGGTAACCAAGTTTGGCCTGGAATGGGCTGCCCTCGTGAGCGGGCGTGCAGACGGCATTCATGACGCCATGACCATCTCGTGGGGGCAGATGGGATCGCTTTGGGAGCGGCGCGGCGAAGGCACGCCCCATCGGGGGCTCTCCACCGTCACCGTCTTTGTGCGACCTCAGCGCTACACCCACGAACTTATGGAGCACGGCGACCACTTCTCCATCTGTTTTCTAGGCGAGGGGCACCGCCGCGAACTTGGCTACCTTGGCGCTAAAAGCGGGCGCGACGGCGACGAGCTCGAGCATCTCAAGCTCACGGCAATCGAGCTCGACGGGGCTTGCGCCATCGCCGAATCGGAGCTCGTGCTCACCTGCAAAAAGCTCTATGCGGCGCCTCTTGTGGAAGGGGGCTTTGTCGATCGCCGCCTTATCGACGACAACTATCCTCAGCGTGATTTTCACACGGTATATGTTGGCGAAGTTCTCGGTGTTTGGAAGCAGGTTTAATCGGCAGGCGGCAGAGCAGCGCTTGCTGTCCCACTTTTTGAGTTTGATCGGGGTGCCCCATATCCAACCGCTCGCAGGGTGATAAGCTGGAGTGCAAACGTTACGAGGGGACCTTTTTATGTCTACGTTTTTGAATGCCAGCCCGATCTTTGGCCCTGTCCGCAGCCGACGCTTGGGGCTTTCGCTCGGCGTCAACATGATGCCGGCCAGTGGCAAGATTTGCACGTTTGACTGCATTTACTGCGAGAACGGCTTTAACGGCGAGCGCCCGTGCCACGAGCCGCACAACACGGCCGCCGTGGTGCTCGACGCGCTCGAAGCCAAGCTGCGCGAGATGGCCGCCGAGGGCGAGCTTCCCGATGTGATCACCTTTGCCGGCAATGGCGAGCCCACTGCCGCTCCGGAGTTTCCGCAGGCCATCGCCGGCGCGGTGGCGCTGCGCGACGAGCTGGCGCCGAATACCAAGATCGCCGTGCTCTCCAACGGCACGCGCGCCGACCGTCCCCAGGTACACGATGCGCTCATGATGGTCGACGACAACATCCTCAAGCTCGATACCGTGGATCCGGCGTTTATCCAGCTGCTCGACCAGCCTGTCGGTCCTTACGACGTGGAGCATCAGATTGAGACTTTCGCGAGCTTTGGCGGGCACGTCATTATCCAGACGATATTCCTGACTGGTGAATACCAGGGCGAATCCGTCGACAACACCGGCGAAGAGTACGTTGGCCCTTGGCTCGCAGCGCTCGAGCG
>CABQJJ010000124.1 GCA_902464485.1 uncultured Collinsella sp.
GCCAAGAGCCTGCCGCAGCAGACCATCGTGCTGTGCGGCGTGGAGTTTATGGGCGAGAGCGCCAAGCTGCTCAACCCCACCAAGACCGTGCTGCTGCCCGAGCCGGGTGCGGACTGCCCCATGGCTCATATGGTCAAGCGCGAGACGGTCGACGTGGCACGCGCCGAGTACGGCGATGACCTTGCCGTGGTCTGCTACGTCAACTCGACGGTCGAGATCAAGAGCTGGAGCGACGTGTGCGTCACCAGTTCCAACGCCGTCAAGATCGTGTCCGAGCTGCCGCAGCAGCACGTCCTGTTCATCCCCGACCAAAACCTGGGCCGCTTCGTAGCCGAGCAGGTGCCGCAAAAGCACGTCATCCTCAACAATGGTTACTGCCCGCGCCATCACATCATCACCGTCGAGCAAATTATTGACGCGCAGGAGGCGCATCCCGATGCGCTCGTGCTGGCGCACCCCGAGTGCAAGGCCGACGTCCTGGCCGAGGCCGACTACATCGGCTCCACCGCTGGCATCATCAAGTACGCCGAGGAGTCGGATGCGAGCGAGTTTATCATCGTGACAGTCCGCGGCGTGCTCTACGAGCTCGAGCGCCGCTGCCAGGGCACCGGGAAAAAGTTCTACTTCCCCGCGGTGCAGCCCACCTGCGTCAATATGGATCTCATCACGCTCGAAAAGCTCGTGCGTTGCCTGGAGACGGGTGAGGGCGAGGTACAGATCGGCGTGTCGGACGAGGCCGCCGACCAGGCCAAGCTCACGCTCGACCGCATGCTCGAGTACGCGGCGCGCTAGAACGATGCGACATGGGGGACGGTCCCTTATGTCACATTACAAGGGAGAGGATTCCTGTGGAAACCAAGCAATACCCCGATATGGAGTGCGATGTCGTCATTGCCGGCTGCGGTGTGGCGGGCCTGTACGCTGCCCTCAATCTGCCGACGAGCGCGCGCGTGATCATGCTCTCCAAGGGCGCTGTCGACGAGTGCGATTCGATGCTTGCGCAGGGCGGTATCTGCGTGCTACCCGAAGGCTCGGACTACGATGCCTTCTCTGAGGACACTATGCACGCCGGCCACTACGAGAACCGCCGCGAGAGCGTCGACATCATGATTCGCTCGAGCCGCTCGGTCATCAACGACCTGTTGGCCATGGGCGTGGACTTTGAGCGCAAGGCTGACGGCAGCCTCGACTTTACCCGCGAGGGCGCGCACAGCCGTCCGCGCATTGCCTTCCATGCCGACATTACGGGCAAGGAGATCACGACCAAGTTGCTGCAGGCCGTCCGCAAGCTGGACAACGTGCAGATTCTTGAGCACGTGGCCATGACCGACATCCTGACTGCCGAGCGCGATGACGTCACGGTATGCGCAGGCGTCGTCGCCGTTCCCGTGGACGAGGGCGATTCGGTCCGTCCCGCCGATGAGCTCGCAAATGCCGCCGAGGGCGTACATGCCGGCAAGCCGTTTGAGATTCGCGCCCGCCATACGCTGTGGGCAACGGGCGGTATCGGCGGCGTGTACGACCATTCGACCAACTATCCGCAGCTCACGGGCGACGCCTGCTACATTGCTCAGGAGCACGGCATTACGATGGAGCACCTTGACTACGTGCAGATTCACCCCACGGGGCTGTTCTCGCCGCAGCCGGGTCGCACCTTTCTGATCAGCGAGAGCTGCCGCGGCGAGGGCGCGATTTTGCTCAATGCCGCCGGCGAGCGCTTTACCGACGAGCTGCAGCCGCGCGATGTGGTCGCTGCCGCCATTCGCGAGCAGATGAAGCAGGACGGCACCGAGCACGAGTGGCTGAGCTTTGCCCCTGTCGAGCGCGACGTGGTGACCGGGCACTTCGCCAACATCCGCGCGCGCTGCCTTGAGGACGGTCGCGACATCCTGGATGAGCCCATCCCCGTTACGCCCACGCAGCACTACTTTATGGGCGGCGTGTGGGTCGACAAGGACGGCCGCACCTCGATGCCCGAGCTCTACGCAGCGGGCGAAACGGCCTGTAACGGCGTTCACGGCAAGAATCGTCTTGCCTCAAACAGCCTGCTCGAGTCCTTGGTGTGGGGTCGCCGTGCCGCTTGGCATATGCGCACCGGCGAGTCGCTCGCCGTGGAGCAGGCGGGCGAGCCCGCGCTCGATGGGTGCCATCGCGCCTTGAGCGCCGACGCCCTGGCAATCGATGATTTGGCCCGTGCCGCCGGCACGCAGGCCGTGGAGGAGTAGACCATGAATCCCATTACCATGAAGCTCGTCGTCGATGACCTGATTTTGCAGGCATTGCGCGAGGACATTACGTTTGAGGACGTGAGCACAGCGAGTGTGTGTCCTACGGCGCGTCCCGCCACGGTGGAGCTCATCGCCAAGGCCGACGGCATCATCGCCGGTTTGGATGTGTTTGCTCGTACCTTTGAGCTTCTGGACCTCCAGAGCTCCGTGCTGTTTGATGTCGTCGATGGCGATGAGGTGCACGCCGGCGACCACGTGGGCCAAGTGCGCGGTGACGCGCGTGTGCTGCTTTCGGGCGAGCGCGTGGCGCTCAACTATCTGCAGCGCATGAGCGGTATCGCTACCTATACACACCAGATGGCTGCGGCGCTTGAGGGTACCAACACCGTGCTTGTCGACACGCGCAAGACCACGCCGGGCATGCGCGTCTTCGAGAAGGCCGCGGTCGAGATCGGTGGCGGCAGCAACCACCGCTACAACCTGTCGACGGCTGTCATGCTCAAGGACAACCATATCGACGCCGCCGGTGGTGTGGCGCGTGCGATCGAGATGGCGCGCGCCCATGCATCGTTTACCACGACGGTCGAGATCGAGTGCGAGAACCTGGACATGGTACGCGAGGCCGTGGAGGCCGGCGCCGACATCATCATGCTCGACAACATGACCCACGACGACATGGCTGCCGCGATTGAGCTTATCGCCGGCCG
>CABQJJ010000125.1 GCA_902464485.1 uncultured Collinsella sp.
GCGATGCCGCGGTGCTCATCATCGCGCAGCGTATCTCGACCATTCTGCATGCCGACCAGATCGTGGTGCTTAAGGATGGTGAGGTCGTGGGCTTGGGCACGCACGACGAGTTGATGGAGACCTGCGAGGTGTACCGCGCCATTGCGGAATCGCAGATGAAGGGAGGTGAGTAGCATGACCGAGGAGCTCAAGAAGCAAGGCGTCGTTGATGGCGTCGTGGCAACAGGGACGGCTGAGGAGACGGCGGTCGCGCCCGATCTGGATGACGCCGCCAAGGCTGCAGCCGAGCGCGAGGCTCGCCGCCAAGCGCTCTACGAGGAAAACGAACGCGCCGAGGACGAGCGTGCCCGCGCTGAGGCAGAACGTATGCGCGATGTGGACGACGAGGACGAGGACGAGAAACCCCGCGACACCTGGGCGACGGTGCGCCGTCTGTGGAGCGAGGCCGCCGGCGATCACTGGCGCTTCTACCTCGTGTTCGCGAGCATCGTGTTCTACGTCATCTTTAACACCGCGGCGCCGGCGTACAGCGCACGCGTCATCGATGAGCTGTGGGGACACGTGAAGCTGGCGTTTGCCAGCGACACCACCTTCAGTATCACCTGGGAGAACTGCGGCAGGACCATCTTCATCTACTTTATGATCTGGACGGCCGCCGCCTCGTTCTACGCGCTCCAGAGCTTTTTGATGTCGAGCGTGGCCGAACGCCTCAACCTGCGTCTGCGTAACCGTATCGCTCAAAAGCTCAACCGTCTGCCACTCGCCTATTTTGATGCGCATCGTCCCGGCGAGGTCGTCAGCCGTGCGACCAACGACCTGGACAAGATGTCCGAGAGCATGCAGCGCGGACTGCTGCAGTTGCTGGTGTCGATTGGCACCGTGGTGGGCGCCGTGGGCGTGATGTTCGTGTTTAGCGTGCCGCTCACGCTGGTCTTTTTGTTCTTTACGGCGTTGTCGCTGCTGGTGACCAAAGTGGTCTCGCGTCGCACACATGACGTGACCGGCGAGCGCCAGGAGTGGGTGTCCAAGATTACGAGTGCAGTCGAGGAAGGCTATTCGGGTCGTCTGGTGATTCGCGCGTTTAACCGCGAGCGCCAGAGCTCTGCCGAAGTGCATGAGGCCTCGAGGGAGCTGGCGCGCGTGAGTACCAAGGCCGACTTTATGATCAATGCCGTCGGTCCTGCGGTGCGCTTTATCGGCCGTTTGGCGCAGATCGTGATCGCGCTGGTGGGCTGCAGCATGCTGGTCGCCGGCCACATGACCGTCGGCGTGTTCCAGGCGTTCTTCCAGTTTATCTACGAGGCGTCCGAACCCATGACGCAGCTGTCGTTCACTTTCAACTCGCTGCAGAGCGCACTGGCGAGTGCGGAGCGCGTGTTCGACCTGCTCGATGAGTCCGAGATGGAGGCCGATCCGCTGCCGGACGAGGCTGCCAAGCTGCCGGGTCGCGTTGAGGGCCGCGTCGCTTTTGAGCATGTACGCTTTGGCTATTCGCCCGACAAGCCGCTTATGCGCGACGTGTCGTTTACCGCCGAGCCAGGTCAGAAGATCGCCGTGGTGGGAACCACGGGTGCGGGCAAGACCACGCTCATCAACCTGCTCATGCGTTTTTACGAGATCGACGGCGGCCGCATTACGCTCGACGGCGTGGACACGAGCTGTATGGACCGCGGCGAGCTGCGCCAGCAGTTTGGCATGGTGCTGCAGGACGCCTGGCTATTCGATGGCACGATTGCCGAAAACATCGCCTACGGCTGTCCCGAGGCGACGCGCGACGAGATCGTGGCGGCTGCGCGCGCCGCGCAGGTCGACTTCTTTGTGCGCACCATGCCGCAGGGTTATGACACGCGGGTGGCCAACGATGCCGAGAGCATTAGCCAGGGCCAGCGCCAGCTGCTGACCATTGCGCGCGTGCTGCTCAACAACCCGGCGATCCTCATCCTGGACGAGGCGACCTCAAGCGTGGACACGCGCACCGAGCTTGCCATCGGCCGCGCCATGGACGCACTTATGCGCGGGCGCACGAGCTTTGTGATTGCGCACCGCCTGTCGACGATTGTGGATGCCGACCTGATCCTGGTCATGGATCACGGCAACATTATCGAGCAAGGCACGCATAAGGAACTGCTGGCTGCCGAGGGCGCCTACGCCGACCTCTACTTGAGCCAGTTCGCATAATGTGACAAAGGGACGACCCCTTTATCACATTGGAAATAAGGCGCGCCGGGGATGAATTTCCTGGCGCGCCTTTTGCGTTGGTGCCGATGTTGTTTTGTGCCGCTTGCGTTCCTAGCGCTCGTCCACGAGCTTGGTGACGAGGGCCTTAAGCTCGGCCACCTCTTTCTCGAGCTCTTTGACGCGGCGGGCGTTCTCGGTGATGCCTTGACGGTTGAGCGCGGACTGTTCGGCGGCGTCGTCGGGCATGTACTCGCGGTGCTGCTTGGCGTCGAAGCTCTCCTCGAATACGCGGCAGCCGTTGCGTTTGATGATGCGTCCCGGCACGCCAACGACGGTGCAGTTGTCGGGCACGTCCTTGACGACGACCGAGTTGCCGCCGATTTTGACGTTGTTGCCGATGCGAATGTTGCCGAGCACCTTGGCGCCCGTGCCCACGGTGACGTTGTTGCCCAGGGTGGGGTGGCGCTTGCCGGTCTCGTTGCCGGTGCCGCCGAGCGTGACGCCCTGGTAGAGCACGCAGTTGTCGCCCACAATGGTGGTTTCGCCGATGACGACGCCCATGGCGTGGTCGATAAAGAAATGCTTGCCGATCTGTGCGGCGGGATGAATCTCAACGCCGGTGATGTGGCGGGTGATTTGCGAGAGCACGCGGGCGAGCGAGCGATGACCGTGCTCCCACAGCCAGTGCTCGGGCACGTGGTTCCACTTGGCGTGCAGGCCGGGATAGGAAAGGAAGATGACCAG
>CABQJJ010000126.1 GCA_902464485.1 uncultured Collinsella sp.
TGATTGTGAGGTTGCATATGGTTGATGAGGACTTTGCCTGGCGGCTTGCGCAGGACCTTGTGCGGATCGACAGCTCGGACCCCGGCGCATATGAGGATGAAATTGAGCGATATATCAAAGCAATGGTTGAGGAACGGCTGGAGCGGTTGAACCACCCGGCACTCGATGCCGTGCGGATCGAGGAACTCGAGGTACTCCCCGGACGCCGCAACCTTATGGTCACCGTGCCCGGTTTGAGCGACGAGCCACGGCTGGTCTATATCTGCCATATGGATACCGTTACCCTGGGCGATGGCTGGGACGCGGACATCGCACCGCTTGGGGCGGTTGTGCGCAACGACAAACTCTATGGCCGGGGCGCCTGCGACATGAAGGGCGGCCTGGCTTGCGCCATTACCGCGCTTGTACACGCACTCGAGCGCGTGGCGGCGAAGGGCGCACTTCCCCACCGCGGCTTCTCGCTCATCTGCTCGGTCGATGAGGAGGACTTTATGCGCGGCTCCGAGGCGGCCATCGATGCCGGCTGGGTCGGATCGCGCGAATGGGTTCTAGATACCGAGCCCACCGACGGGCAGATTCAGGTGGCACACAAGGGTCGCACGTGGTTCGAGATCGAGATGACCGGCGTCACGGCGCACGCAAGCCAACCCTGGAAAGGCGCGGATGCCGTCGCGGCCATGGCCGAGGCCGTCTGCGCGCTGCGCCATGCGTTTGCGGCGTTGCCCGTGCATAATGAGCTGGGGCCTTCGACCATCACGTTTGGGCAGATAGAAGGCGGCTATCGCCCCTATGTCGTGCCCGACCACGCCAAGGTCTGGGTCGATATGCGCCTGGCCCCGCCGACTGATACGGCCGCCGCGACGCGCATGGTAGAGCAGGCCATCGCCGGCGCCGAAGCCGCGGTCCCCGGCTGCCATGGCAGCTATACCGTGACAGGCGACCGCCCCGCCATCGAGCGCGATCCGGGCTCTCCTCTTCTAGCCGCCCTCAAGCGTGCCGCCGATGACGTGACGGGCGCGGAAACGACCGTCGGCTTCTTTACCGGCTACACCGACACTGCCGTCATTGCCGGCAAGACAGGCAACCGCAACTGCATGAGCTATGGCCCAGGCTCGCTCGCGCTCGCCCACAAGCCCAACGAATATGTGCCCCACGCCGATATCGTTCGATGCCAGCAGGTGCTGACCGCACTCGCCGACAACACCCTCTGGGGCGCGGATAGCCAAGTTGGGGCATAATAAGCCGCGAACAATCCGACTTACGCGTTAGGACCGTCCATGAAAGCTCTTCCGTTCCCCTGCATCCGCCCGGCTCAGGACCGCGTGCTCGAGGCACTGCCTGCGATGGGCAGTATTCTGAGTGACAACGAAGCCCTGCACGGCGCGATTGCCGATGGGCTCATGCTCAAGGATCCGGGTGCGGCATACTACGCGTACGAGTGCTCGGGAGAGCCGGGACGCGTAACGGGTGTCGTGGCGATCTGCCCGGTTAACGTTCTGACGGGTAGCGACGAGGCTGCCGCCGAGAGCGTCGACGCACTCGCCGCCGCGCGCGCGATCGCCGAGCTCAAGGTGCAGCCGCGCCCCGTGTCGCTCGCCTACGAAGCGTCGCCCGTCATGGATATCATCCTGGGCGCCGCCAAAGAGGGCGCATCGCTCTACGCCGTCACCGATCCCGCGGGCATCACGCATCGCGTGTGGGAGGTCAAACGCAAGGACGCTGTTGCCGCCATCCGCGCCATGCTCGATCAGGCGCCCGACCCGGTGTTCGCCGGTGACTCCGCCTATGCCGCCGCGCTGGCTGGGGCATCGCAGATTCTGGCCGACGAGGCCCGCGCCGCCGGCGCCTACTCTGGCAAAGAGCCGTTCAACTTTGCTGTAACCGTGCTGTTCCCCGCCGCGCAGGTCAGCGGCGGCGCGCCGCAGGTTCCGACGGGTCTGCTTGCTCACCAGATCTCACGGTTCTAGCGGACTCGAACGCGAAGCGGGAAACCTAGCATCCAAATAAACAAGGGGCGGAGATGCAGCAAATGCATGCATCTCCGCCCCTTTCGCATCAAACAATTATGTCGGCGATCCGCATCGCCACGTCCGCGCTACCCGCGCTGTGGGCCTGCCGCCGCCACGAGCGGCTCAAGCCCCAGCTCACGCGCATAATCCTCCTGCGTAAAGACTTCGACCAGGTCAAACGTATCGGTCGCATCGTCAAACGTAAAATGCAGCACCGAGCAGTTGCCCGGCACGCGCTCGCGCTCGTCTGCCGCCGCTCCCCTGGAGTGGTCCAAAAACTCCTTGATGGCCGAGGCGTGGCTCACCGCGAGCACGCACGAATGGTCCGAGCGCCGCATGAGCTCGGTCAGCGTCGCCACCATGCGCCCGCGCACCTGCATCTGACCCTCGCCGCCAAACTGGCGATAGAAATCGCGCCACGGGCGCTCGGGCATCAGCATCACGCGCTCGGCTTCAAAATCGCCAAAGAACCACTCGCGTAGGCCGTCTAGGCGCCCGTAGGCAAGGCCCGGCCACAGGTTAGCGATAGTCTGCTCGGTGCGATGCAGCGTCGAGGTGTAGGCATGATCGGGCTCAATGCCGCGCGCACGCAAAAACATGCCGGCGCGCGCCGCCTGATCGCAACCCAGCTGCGTGAGCGGCGAGTCGCTCCAGCCCTGAATAATGCGCTTGAGGTTAAATAATGTCTGCCCGTGACGGACCAGATACAGGTCTTTCATAGCCAAGTTTCCCTTTCATCCAAAACCGCCGGATCACGCCGAAATGGCGCGCAACTACACCAGCACATCGGCAAGCGGACGCTTGGGAACGTGGTGCACCTGCGCCTCGTCGCGCCAGTAATTGATAGAACCATCCGGGTTGGAGTCGA
>CABQJJ010000127.1 GCA_902464485.1 uncultured Collinsella sp.
AGTATCTGGTTCATGGATAGTGTCCGCTCCTGGGTGGTTGGCGTGGCACGGTCAGCTGTCTTCGGTTATTTGTACCCAAAGGTGGTGGGTTTATGGGTTGAACGGAGGGCGTTCGCGATATCGTCACAGGCGGCACCGTTTTTCTAGACCATTGGCGGCGGCTCGTACCTACTTTTCAGCTTTACCGCAACGGAGTACAATGGATAACGTTTAAGTTCAACTTGAAGTTTTGAGTTGCGACGACAGAGCTTTAAAGGTAAGGCGAGGAAAGGCGTACCATGGCGATCTATGTGACATCTGATGCCCACGGGCACGTGCGTGCGCTCGACGAGGCCCTGTCTAAGATCTCGCTGACGTCCGACGACACGCTGTATGTGCTGGGCGACATGATCGACCGCGGTCCCGATCCGGTCGGTGTCATCAATTTGGTGCGGTCGCTGCCCAACGCTCGCGTGCTTAAGGGCAACCACGAGCAGATTATGCTCGACGCGATCATTGGCCAGGATCCGCTCGATGCCGAGACCTGGGATATCAACGGCGGATGGACCACGTGCCAGCAGCTCAACGAAATGGAGTTTGAGGCATACGAGGAGTTGGTACGCTGGACTGCTGCCCTGCCGCTCTATGCGGTGGCAGAGGCTGCCGAGCGTCCGTATCTGCTGGTGCACGCCGGCATTCAGACCGAGGCAGCGCGCGCGTTTTTGCTTGAGCATGGTGTCGATTGCGGTGACGGCAGGGGAGCGGTCGATGCCGATAGCGAGTTGCTGCAGCAAATGCTCGCCGTGCAGTCGTCCGATGACCTGCTATGGATTCGCCATGGCTATTGGGATGCGCCGACGGGGCTGCTTTCTGCCGAGGGCAAGGGTCCGGTCGTGGTGAGCGGCCACACGCCCACGGTGTCGCTGGGGCGCTATTGCGAGGTTGGCGGCCTGGCAGGGCTCGATGAGGAGTCGGGCCGCGGACAGATTGTGCGCCTGGGTGGCGAGGATACCGCCGGCGTGCCCGATCGCATCGATATCGACTGCGCCGCCGCCACCGGCTCCGAGTTCGGTCGCGTTGGCATCTTGCGCCTGGACGACGGGGCCGAGTTCTATGCGAACATCAACCCGGGCGAATAATCGTTGCAAAGGGTAGCGAATTTGGGACGGGGCTTTTTTGACTACTTTTGCCCTTCTGCCCTCTAATTGATTTTTCTGAGACGGGTATTAAATAATCATTTGGCTGCCCGCTGGTTAAGTGAGTAGACTTTTTTGGAAATGCTGAGCACCCAACATATTTGCCTCAACAAAACCGCAGGGCACAGACTTGTGCTTTGTTGACGTGGTCGGTGATTCGGTAAAAGTCTACTCACTTAGTTTTGCGTGTTCGCAACGAGACCCCAGCCGGGGTGATTCCACCGAAAGCTCCGTCCCAAATTGGCTGCCCCTATCGCTGCAATTAGGCGCCGTATGGGTTACGATCCCGTTCGATGCGTTGGCGAATGTGGGCATACTCGATAATCAACAGTATTAGCAGCAGGGCCATGATGGCCAGGTAGCTCACGACGGCACCCATCAGCCCCAGCAGGTTGATGAGGATCACCGGGAGCACCACGCTCACGGCAAAGCAGGTCAGGTAGATTTTGGTGACGTCTCCAGCGTGGCGCAGCACCGTGATAATGGCGTAGATAAAGTCGATGGCCGCGGTGATGCCTCCGGCGACGACCATCAGCAGCGCCAGTGTGCGATAATGCTCAAAACTGAGCCCGTACATAAAGCTCATGAGGGGAATGCCTGGGCCCGCCATAAACGCAGCGCATGCGGCGGTAATGACCACGATGAGCGCTATGACGGCGACAATAATTAAGTCAAAGCGCCTACGCTGACGCGGATTCGCCCAAATGCTCGACAGACGCAAAAGCTGCGGTTTATAGACAAATCCGATGCTCAGCAAAATAGCCTGCGCCGGAAAGAACAGGGCATTAAAGTACAGCTGGTATTTGTAGGCCAGCGTGCCTTCCATCACAAACTTGGGCATGCTCTCGATGAGGTTGAACAGGAACAGTGCACCAAAGAGCGGAGCGCACTGGACAAACAGGTGCCCGACCTCGCGCAGGCTCACGCGCCGCGATTTTTCGGTCTCGAGCAGGGCGAGCGGCGCGGTGACCAGCACGAGCGAGGCGATGGCGGTGACTCCCATGGCCATGGCCGCGATGGGCATGCTGCGCGTAAGGAACAGCGCCACGCTAAAGACCGCGATGACGCCGACGGAGCGTAGCGTTTGGCTCATGCCGGCCAGGTAGAGTTTATCGGCCTGCTGCAGGCGGCCCTCGTACACGTCCGCCACGCCGTCGATCACCTTATACAGGTAGACGCCCAGGCCGATTGTCGCCATCTGCGCGTCATAGCCGCGGGCGCTGCTGTACATGAGGCCGCAGCCTAGGGCGAGCGCTCCGCAAAGCCAGCGGTTGAACTGGTAGGAGGCAAAGGACGTCGTTTCGTCGATATCCGAGACCTGGAAATTGCGCACGCCGTAGTTGCACGCGATCATGATGAGCGTGCCGGTGACAAAGGCGATGGAGAACTTGCC
>CABQJJ010000128.1 GCA_902464485.1 uncultured Collinsella sp.
CCTCGATAATGCGGACGACCTCGTCGATGGTGTGGGCGGTGGAGTCGACATGCACGGCGTCCTCGGCGGGCACGAGCGGCGCGACCTCGCGGCTGCTGTCGAGCTTGTCGCGCTGCTTGAGGGCGTCGAGAGTCTCGTCGACCTCGGCCTCGAGCTGTTCGGTGGTAAGCGTCTGGGCGTCGTTCTGGTGGCGCTGCAGCACGCGGCGACGGGCGCGCTCGCGCGGGTCAGCGGTCAGGAAGACCTTTACTTGCGCGTTGGGGAATACGACGGTACCGATGTCGCGACCCTCGGCCACGATATCGCGGTCTTCGGCGGCGCGGCGCTGATGGATGAGCATGGCCGCGCGCACGCCCGGGTAGGCCGAGACCTTGGACACGTTAGCGTCGACCTGCGGGGTGCGAATGGCAGCCGAGGCGTCCTGCCCGTCAATGGTCAGGCGCGTGTCTTCGCCAGTGCCGTTGGTAAAGCGGATTTCGATCTGTTCGGCGAGGGCGTCGATGGCCGCCTCGTCGAACAGATCGATGCCGCGGTCGAGCGCGGCGAAGGTGACGGCGCGATACATGGCACCCGTATCGAGCTTGTTAAAGCCCAGCTGGCGGGCAATCTCCTTGGCGATGGTGGACTTGCCGGAACCGGCGGGGCCGTCGATGGCGACGATCATGCAATGCTTCCTTTCGGTGGTTGACGTGCTGGTATGGGACACGGACGCTGTGGCGTGGCGGTCTGCCTAGCCGGTGTAGCGCTCGCGGTAGGTGTTGCGCTTGGGTGCGGAGCCGTGGCTGCCGTGGTGACGCGTGCGTGCCGTGGGCGTGTCCTGGGGCTTGCCGCCGCCGCACTTGCCGACGGCCTGCTTGGGCGGAATGCCGCCGGCCTTGAGGATCTGCACCTCGTGGTCGGTGAGCTCGCGCCACGAGCCCTTGGCCACGTCCTTGAGCTCAAGGCCGGCAAAGTTGCAGCGATGCAGGCGGATCACGGGATGGTGAATCTTGCCCAGCATGCGCTTGACCTGGTTTTTACGACCCTCGCGAATGATGACCTCCACGGCGGTGGTGCCGGGCTTCACACCCTGCGGAGCCACGGCCTCGGCCTCGCGCGCGGTGATGACGCGACAGATTGCCGGCTGGCATAGGCCGTCGTCGAGCTCGATGCCACGACGTAGCGGCGTGAGGTCGCGGTCGGACAGTTTGCCGTCCACGAGTGCCTGGTAGGTCTTGTAGACGTGCTTGCTGGGGTGCAGTAGGTCCTGGGACAGGTCACCGTCGGTGGTAAAGAGCAATAGACCCGTTGTGTCGCGGTCCAGGCGGCCCACCGGGAACAGGCCCGGAAATCGGTCGCGGGGGACCAGGCCGGCCACGCAGGGGCGCTCCTGCGGATCGCTCATGGTGGTGAGATAGCCAGTCGGCTTGTAGAGCATCAGGTACACGGCGCCCTGGCCGAGCTTAACGGGCATGCCATCGACCTCGATATAATCGCGGTCGACATCGACCTTGGTGCCCAACTCGGTCGCGACCTCGCCGTTAACAGTCACGCGGCCGGCGGTCATCAGGTCCTCCGACCCACGGCGGCTCGCCACGCCCGCACGTGCCAAAAAGCGCTGCAGACGCATGGTGTGCGGGTAGACGGGCTGGGCGTCGGACTTGTGCGTATCCGCGTTGGGCGCCGCAGCGCCAGCGCGCGTCTCCCCTGCTTCGTTAGTCCTCGTCATGCGTATCCTCCGCAGTATCGTCGGTGGCTAGCGATTCCTCGCCGCCGACTGTCTCGACATCATCAACATCGATATCGATCAGCTCGCGCTCTTCGTCCAGATCCTCGGCCTGTTCCTCGAGCGTGGACTGAATGCTGCGGCCGCTCAGGCGCTCACGGATAAATTGACGCGACTGCTCGTCGGGGGCAAACTGCTCCAGATCGGGCAGGTCGCGGGTGGAGCGCAGACCGAACTTCTCCAAAAAGGCGTTGGTCGTGCCGTAAATGATGGCCTGACCGCGCTGGGGATCGCGGCCAAGCTCACGCACTAGGCCCTTGTCAACGAGCGACGCGATGACGCCGTCGGAGTTGACGCCGCGAATACCCTTGACCACCTCACGCGTTACGGGCTGGTGATAGGCGATCACGGCCAGGGTCTCGAGTGCCGCCTGCGACAGTTTTTGCGTGTCCCAGCTCAGCACGTAGGCCTCGACCACGTCGTGATAGGCGGGATGCGTAAACAGGCGCCAACCGCCGGCGACCTCGCGCAGCTGAAAGCCCCGGTTGGCCTCCTCGTACTCAACTTTGAGCTCGGCGAGCAGCGATGCGCACTCGCCGGGGGCGATATCCAGCGCACCAGCCAGCGCAGGGGCGCTCACCGGATCGCTCGACACCAGCAGGAGCGCCTCCAAGGCGCCTTTGAGGCTGTTTGCCTCCAGCGTGGAAAGGGTTGACATAGTTACCGCTCCTATTCGGTGAGCTCGGGGCCCTCGCCGGGCACGTATGCCTCGGCGCCCTCGACGCGGTTGATTTGAATGGTTCCAAAGATCTCGTCCTGGCTCAGCGT
>CABQJJ010000129.1 GCA_902464485.1 uncultured Collinsella sp.
ATGGCCACGAACCCGAGCGCTCGCCATGCGCTCGATTTTGGCAAGACGGGGGAGCGTACCCTGCGCGTCTGCCTGGGCAATGCCGCGACGCAGGTCCCTGCCTACCAGCTGTTGTCCGAGGGCATGCGCTTTGAGGCGCGCCTGGCCCACGATGCCTGCGACTTCGATATCGACTATGTGTTTGAGGTCGATGATTGCCTAGAGGACTTTGGAATCGAGGAGCTCGCCTTCGACCTTGAACCGGCGGCCTTTATTGCGGAGTTCCGCAGGCAGCAGTTCGCGCGCTCCAATCGCACGATGCTGCCGCTGCCCGCGGCACTTGGTGCCATTCGTCTTAACGCCGTGGACGACGATGTCCTCGAGCGCCATGCGGTAGCCTATTTGGCTTCTCGCAAGGAACTTCTCTAACTTTATTGACATCCATCGTCTTTCGTATCATGTTGGGGGACGGGTTTTATCGGTTGCGAATCGTTTGCGGTTCCGTGCGCCGATTGAACCCGTCCCGCTTTTATTGAGGACATCAAGAAAGGAAACTGCATGTCTGAGTTTGCTGCCGGTCCTGCCGGTCGTATCGAGCGTGTCCGTGCCCTGATGGTCGAGCGTGGCTACGATGCCATCGTGGTGCGCGACGAGGCCAACCTTCGTTGGCTCACGGGCGTGAAGGGCGTCTTCGACTACACCTTCGAGTTCCCGCACGCCGCGTTTATTACGGCTGACCAGTGCCTGTTCCACACCGACTCGCGCTACCTCAATAGCTTTGAGGAGAACACGCCAGCCGGCAGCCCCTGGGTCTACGACATGGACGAGGGCACCATTCCCGGCTGGGTCGCCGGCAAGATCGCGGCCAACAAGTCCCGCGTCTGTGCCGTTGAGGATGACATGCAGATTAACTTCTACAAGGGCATTCAGCGTGGCCTGGAGGACCGTTCCGTTGCCTGCATGCTGCCGCTGATGCATGACGACATCCGTAAGATGCGTGCCATCAAGGACGCCGAGGAGATCGAGCTCATGCGCCATGCGCAGTCGATCACCGACGCCGCCTTCCAGCACATGCTTGGCTTTATTAAGCCCGGCATGACCGAGAAGCAGGTTCGCAACGAGCTCGAGAACTTTATGTTCGCCAACGGCGCCGACAGCTTGGCCTTTGGCTCCATCGTGGCGAGTGGTCCCAACACCGCCAACCCGCACGCCGTGCCGAGCGACCGCGTGATCGAGAAGGGCGACTTCGTCCTCATGGATTACGGCGCGGGCTACTGCGATTATCGTTCTGACATGACGCGCACCGTTGTGATGGGCGAGCCTACTCAGGAGCAGCTCGACCTGTACGCGCTCGTGCGCCGTACGCACGAGGAGTGCGTCGCCGCCATCCATCCGGGCGTCGAGGGCAACGACATTTTCAAGCTTTCCAAGAAGATCATCGGCGATGCCGGCTATGGTGATTACTACAACCATGGTCTGGGCCACGGCGTGGGCATCGACATCCACGAGCTGCCCAACTTCAACCGCAGCAAGAACATCATCGAGGTCGGCTCGGTTATCACCATGGAGCCCGGCGTGTACCTGCCCGGTGTAGGCGGCGTGCGTCTGGAGGACTATGGAGTGGTTACCGAGAACGGCTACGAGCCGTTCACCAAGACCCCGCACGATCTGCACATTATCGACTGCTAATCTGCTTTGATAGATTATCGGGGCGGGGCGTTCGAAATGATTCGGGCGCCCCGCGTTCTCTTTTTATGCGCTCGCCGCAGGCGCCGCCTGCAAGTGTATAATTTTGGTCGTATGTAATTTGGACGCTTGTGCGTTCTGCCCATAACAAGAAAGGTCGCTATGCCTACCATTTCTACCGCCGACTTCAAGAACGGCCTCGGTCTTCGCATCAAGGACAAGGTTTACACCATTGTTGAGTTCCAGCATGTCAAGCCCGGCAAGGGCGGCGCTTTCGTGCGCTACAAGACCCGTGACATCAAGAGTGGCCGTGTTGTCGAGAACACCTGCAACGCCGGTACCAAGTTTGAGAGCGTCATGCTCACCACCCGTGAGTTCCAGTACCTCTACAACGACGGTGCCGACTACATCTTCATGGACAACGAGTCCTATGAGCAGGTTCCCGTTCCCGAGGACATGGTGGGCGAGAACTCCAAGTGGCTGCGTGAGAACGATACCTGCCAGCTGCTCTTCGCAGACGACGAGCTCATGGGCGTGACCCCGCCGATGTTCATCGAGACCACCATCGTCCAGACCGACCCGGGTTTCAAGGGCGATACCGTCCAGGGTTCCACCAAGCCGGCTACCATCGACACCGGCGCTGTCATCCAGGTCCCCATGTACCTCAACGAGGGCGAGGTCATTAAGGTTGACACCCGCGACGGCAAGTTCGTCTCCCGTGTCTAGCAACCAACTCTTCTAGGAGGACTCATGCCCCAGGAAATCAAGATTGACGGCATCGGCATTTCGCCCGATGTTCTGACCGCCATCGT
>CABQJJ010000130.1 GCA_902464485.1 uncultured Collinsella sp.
AAGCGTCCTAGTGTTCGCTTCTAATAAAGAAGGCCAAGATTCGGGACGCAGTTCAAACGACTAGTCATTCAAGAACGTCCCCAATGACTACCTGCAGAATGAGCGTGGGTAATCTCCCGTTTTTGGCTCGGTGACGGCCTCAAAGTGGGAGATTATCCACGCTTGTTCGGCAAGTGTCCGAAAATTCACGTTCGTCCGCCTTGGATTGTATTGCCCGTGGCTGGCAGCCGTGCGGCACCGGTCCGCGTGGCGGCGTATAATCGGCGGCAGATGACTTGGACGTTAGGAAACCATGACCGATAGCATGCAGCAGATGGCGCTCGACACGCTCGGCGCCTATTTTGGTTACACCTCGTTTCGCCCGGGACAGGATCGCATGGTGGATGCGATCCTTGCCGGTCGCGACGCGCTGGGCGTTATGCCCACAGGCGCCGGCAAGTCCATTTGCTACCAGGTGCCCGCGCTCATGCTGCCCGGCATCACCTTTGTGGTGAGTCCGCTGCTGTCGCTTATGGAGGACCAGACCCGCGCGCTGCTCGCGGCGGGTGCGCGTCCCAGCTATCTCAACTCCAGCCTTACCCCGGCTCAGCAAAACACCGTGCTCAAGCGGGCGCGCGAGGGCCGCTACCAGCTTATGTACGTGGCGCCCGAGCGCTTGCTCGAGCCGCGCTTTTTAGCCTTTGCGCAGGAGGCCGCGGCGGACGGCGGCATTGGCGTGCCGCTCGTGGCCATTGACGAGGCCCACTGCGTGAGCCAATGGGGCCAGGATTTCCGCCCCGCCTACCTGCAGATTCGTGAGTTCATCGATTCCCTGCCGCAGCGCCCCATCGTGGCGGCCTTTACCGCTACGGCGACTGAGCGTGTGCGCGCGGACATTCAGCAGATGCTCGGCCTGCAAAACCCTGCGACAGTGGTGACGGGCTTCGATCGCAAGAACCTCTACTTTGGCTGCGAGGAGATGGGCGACAAGGCCAAGACCGCCTGGGTGCGCGACTATGTGATCGCGCATTCGAGCGAGAGCGGCATCGTGTATTGCTCGACCCGCAAGACCGTCGATGCACTGGCAGGCGAGCTTGCCGAGGCACTGGGCCCCAGCGGCATTCGCGTGGGCCGCTACCATGCCGGCATGGGCAACGACGCCCGCCGCCAGAGCCAGCGTGCCTTTATCGACGACGACATTCAGGTGATGGTTGCCACCAACGCCTTTGGCATGGGCATCGACAAGCCCAACGTGCGCTACGTGATCCACAACAACGTGCCCGAGAGCATCGAGGCCTACTACCAGGAGGCTGGCCGCGCCGGCCGCGACGGCGACCCGGCCAGCTGCCATTTGCTATGGAACGGCAACGATTTTCGCATGCGTCGCTTTTTGATCGACCGCGGCGATGTGGCCGACGAGGCGCTCGATGACGAGCAACGCGCGTGGGCGCTCCAGAATCGATATCGTCTGCTCAGCCAGATGGAGGGCTACTGCAATACCACCGGCTGCCTGCGCGAATACATGCTGCGCTACTTTGGCGACGAGGCTGCGGTCGAGCATGCTGCCGCGGCTGGTTCGGGCGCCGCCGCCACGAACGAGGCCGAGGGCTGCGGCAACTGCAGCAACTGCCTTACGCAGTTCGAGGTCGAGGACGTCACCGATATGGCCCGCGTTGCCGTGCGCTATGTAGCCACGCGCCCCATGCGCTTTGGTAAGTCGCTCATCGCCGACGTGCTCCACGGCGGCAACACCGAGCGCATTCGCCAGATGCATCTGGATGAGGACCGCGGCTACGGTGAGCTGTCGAGCGAATCGGTCGGGCGCATCAAGGACATCATCGGCCAGCTGTGCGGCCGCGGTTATTTGGCTACCTCGCAGGGGCAGTATCCGGTCGTGGGCCTGGGCCCGCGTGCCGGCGAGGTCGAGGACGAGGCGTTTGCCTTTACCGTTAAGCGTCGTGCGTCCAAGCGCAAGGCCTCTGCCCGCGCCCGCCGGGCGGTGGACCTGCTGCGCGAGGAGGCCGAGCTGGATCAGCGCCCGCGCGTTGGCGACGATGCCGAGCTGTTCGAGCGCCTGCGCGCCCTGCGCAAGGAGATCTCGACCGAGCTGGAGATGGCGCCGTACATGGTCTTCTCCGATAAGGCCCTGCGCGGCCTGTGCCGCCTGCGCCCGCAGACGCGCGACGAGCTGATCCAGGTCAACGGCATTGGCGAGAAAAAGGCCGACGCCTTTGGCGAGCAGTTTATGGCGGCGATTGAAGAATTTGAGTCCGAGCATGCGCGGGATGGAGTGTAACGATGGTAGCCGATAGCAAGACCGAACGTTCCGAGCGCGCC
>CABQJJ010000131.1 GCA_902464485.1 uncultured Collinsella sp.
GGCGTGATTCTCAACAAGAAGCCTGTTTAAGCGAGGAACCGTGTATCTCAAGTCCCTCACGCTCAAAGGGTTCAAGTCGTTTGCCGACCGCGCCCATATGTCATTTGAGCCGGGCCTGACCGTCATCGTCGGTCCCAACGGCTCGGGAAAATCGAACATCTCCGACTCGATTCTGTGGGTCCTGGGCGAGCAGAGCGCCAAGCAGCTGCGCGGTCAGGCCATGGAGGATGTCATCTTCTCGGGCTCGTCGGCGCGCAAGCCGGTGGGTGTGGCCGAGGTCACGCTGGTGCTTGATAACTCGGACCATATGCTGCCCGTCGACTTTGATGAAGTCGCCATCACTCGTCGTATGTATCGCTCGGGCGAGAGCGAGTATCTCATCAACTCGAGTCCGTGCCGTCTGATGGATATTCAGGACATTTTGCACGATTCGGGCCTGGGTAAGGATACGCATTCCATTATCAGTCAGGGCAAGCTCGACGCCATTTTGCAGAGCCGTCCCGAGGAGCGCCGCGCCCTTATCGAGGAGGCTGCCGGCATTTCCAAGCACAAGCGCCGCAAGGAGCGTGCGCTCAAAAAGATTAAGTCGATGGACGAGCACCTTACTCGTGCACGCGACATCAATAAGGAGATTGCCCGTCAACTGCGACCTCTGGAGCGTCAGGTCGATCGCGCGCGCAAGTACAAAGAGCTGTCCTCGCGCGCGAACGAGCTTACGCAGATGCTGGCCGTTGACGAGCTTCGTTCGCTGCAGTCGCAGTGGAACGACCTGGAGAGCCGCTCCAAGGAGGGTGCGGCCGAGCTTGAGCTTGCACAGTACCGCTTGGGCGAAAAGGAGCGCGAGCTCGAGAAACTCCAGGTCATGCTCGAGGAAAAAGGCCTGTTTGTTGGCGATCTGGGCGAGCAGCGCCGCCATATGCAAGACGTGGTCGGTCGCATTAGCTCTGACATGCGACTGCTCGAGGAAAAGGGCCACAACATGGTGTCGCGCCTGTCCGACATGCGCGGCCAGATTTCGACCTCCGAGCATCAGCGTCGTCGCGTGGTCGAGGAGCTCGAGGACGCGCGTGCCCAGCTCGAAGAGGTGACCGGTGCGCACATGCAGGCTCAGGAGGACGTTGACGCCGCCGGACCTGCCGCCGCTCAGCTCCACGAGCGTCGCGTGGCGCTCGACAATCAGATTTCCCAGCTTACGCGCGAGCAGCGCGATGTCCAGCGTGTGGCCGATAACGCTGCGCTCGAGCTTGCCAAGGTGAAGGACTCGCTGAGCAACGCCGAGGTCGAGGACAACATGTACGCCTCGCGCCTGGAGCAGATCGACGAGCAGCTCGAGGAGGTCACGGCCTCGCTCGAGAGTCGTCGCGACCGCGCTGAGGAGCTCGACGGTGCGCTCGATCAGGCCCGCCAAGCCCAGATTGATGCGCGCGAGGCCACCGAGGTCGCCCGTGCTGCGCTCAAGGACCTACGTGCCCGCGAGAGCGAGGCGCGCAACAAGCTGTCCGAGGTGCGCTCGGAGCTTGCCAGCCAAAAGAAGCTCGATGCCCGCATGGCCGATAGCTCGCCGCTGGTGAGTCGTCTGGTAGGGGCATTGGGCGATGACGTAACGGGCCGTTTGGGCGATGTGCTCGAGGCGCCGCGTGAGCTCGAGGGCCTGGTCGAACAGCTGCTTGCCGGCGATATCGATGCCCTTCTGTTTGATGACACCGCCACGCTTGAGCGTGCCGGTCGTGCGGCTCTGGACCAAAAGAAGGCCTCGGGCGAGGCGCTGCTGGTGGCGCGTGGTGTGAGCGGCTCTGCTGCTGCCGAGGGCGCTGCCGGTTCGCGTCTGGTTGATCGCCTGTCCGTGCGTGCCGGATATGGTCCAGTTGTCGAGGCATTGCTCGGTGGCTTTTACGTGGTCGATGATTTGGCTGCTGCGCTGGCAGCGCCGGTCGTTGACGGCGTGACCTATGTGACCCCCGATGGCGCCCGCGTGCGCTGTGGCGGTTTGGTGCGCGTGGGGCTCGATGCCGGCGAGGCTTCGGGTGCCTTGGAGCGCAAACGTCGTATTCGTGAGCTGGAGGGCCTGGAGCCCGATTTGACTGCCGTGTTTGAGCATGTGTCGGACCAGGTTGTCGAGGCCAATGCGGCCGTCGAGGAGGCGCGTTCCGCCGAAGGCGATGCGGCCGGCGAGATTGCTCGACTTGAGGGCGAGCGCCGCTCGCTGCTCTCCGAGATCGGCCGCCTGGAGCAAAGCG
>CABQJJ010000132.1 GCA_902464485.1 uncultured Collinsella sp.
GGACCATGGCGGTGAGGCGCTCGACTTCGTCGACGGGGCACTCAAAGTCCAGTTCGTCGTGTACTTGTAGGATCATGTGGGCGGCAAAGTCCTCTTCTTCCAGACGGCGGCTCACGCGGGCCATCGCGATCTTGATGATGTCGGCGGCGGTGCCCTGCATGGGGTGGTTCATGGCCGTGCGCTCGCCAAAGCCGCGGAGTTGCGGGTTTTTGGCCTTGAGCTCCGGAATATGGCGCCGGCGACCGTACATGGTCTCGGCGTAGCCCGTCTGCTTGGCACGCGCCACCACGTTGTCGAGGAACGTGCGCACGCCCGGGTAGGCCTCGTAGTAGCGGTCGATCATGCCACGCGCCTCGGCCATCGAGATGTGCAGCGACTGCGACAGACCGTAGGCCTGCTGACCATACACAATGCCAAAGTTCACGGCCTTGGCGCGGCTGCGCAGGTCGGGCGTTACCTCGGACACGGGAACGCCAAACACGCGCGCGGCCGTCTCGGCGTGAAAGTCCTCGCCCTCGTTAAAGGCGCGCACCAGGTGCTCGTCACCCGAGAGATGCGCGAGTAGACGTAGCTCGATCTGCGAGTAGTCCACCGCCAAAAAGACGCTGCCCTCGCCCGCCGAAAACGCCGTCTTGACGGTACGGCCCAGCTCCGAGCGCGTCGGGATGTTCTGCAGGTTGGGATCGCTCGAGGACAGACGCCCCGTTGCCGTAATGGTCTGGTTGTACGTGGTGTGCACGCGGCCGTCGCCTCGACGCAGCGGGCCCAACGTGTCCAGATAGGTTGACTTAATCTTGGACTTCTCGCGCCAGTCCAAAATCAGACGAACAATCTCGTGGTCGCGGGCAAGATCACTCAGTACCTTGGCATTGGTCGAATAGTAGCCGCGCTTGGTCTTTTTGAGACCCTTGGTCGGAAGGCCCATCACATCAAAGAGCACATGCGAAAGTTGCATGGGGCTGCCGATGTTAAAGGTCTCGTCACCGGCAAGGTCGCGAATGCTTCGCTCGACCTCGGTGATCTGGGTCGCCAGGCCCTCGGACAGACTATGCAGACGGTCGGGGTCTACGAGCATGCCCGCGCGCTCCATCTTGGCAAGCACCGGCACAAGCGGCATCTCGATGCCATCGAACACGTTGGCGGCGTTCTCGCGGGTCATGCGATCACGCAGCGGTGCGACCAGCGCCAGCGTCAAGGCCGCCGTGCGAGCGGCGGGCGCAGGAGCGTCCTCGCCGGCACCCTCTGCACCGCGCGCCGCAGGCAGCGCCATCTGTAGATAGGTATCAGCCAGATACGCCTCGTCAAACTCGGAACGGTCGGAATCCAACAGGTAGGCAGCAACCACGGTATCGAAGATGCGCGTGGAATCGACTGCCAGTGGGTCCATGAGCTCGGGCTCAGAGGAATCGATAGGCGAAAGCTCGTGCAGCAGCGCTTTCATATCCGGGCTCGCCACGCGTCCCTCCATAAACAGGCGCGCAAGCACGCCGGCAATCACGCCGTGAGCTAAATTGAAGCCCTCGACAGCGGCAGGCGTGCCGCCATCGGCTTCCTCGAGCGCAAAGAGCCCCTTGGACGTCGCCAGCCACAGCGTACGCGTCAGGCCAAAAAGCGCGCCCTCCTCCTTGTCATCGTCCACCACGGCGGCAATCCACTCGCCTGTCTCGATCGCGCGAGCGATCTCGGCAGCAGCGGCAGCAAGTGCCCCAGCATCGCCAGCGGCGGCACGCAAAACGGAGGGAATCTCAAACGTGCTGACAGCGGCCGCAGCCCCACCCTCGCCGCCAATCAGCGCCAAGAAGCGGTTCTGCATGGCCGTAATGCCAAGCGTGCCTAGCGCCGCGGAGACCTCGTCGGCAGAAAACGCCGGGAATGATGTCGCGTCAAAGTCGAGCTCGACAGGCGCATCGGTGCGAATGGTTGCGACCTTGCGGCTCAGCAGTGCGTCGTCGATGTGTGCACGCAGGTTCTCGCCCATCTTGCCCTTGACCTCGTCAGAGTGCGCGATGACCTCGTCCAGGCTACCGTACTGCGCGATGAGCGCGCTCGCCTTTTTGGGGCCGATGCCCGGTACGCCGGGAATGTTGTCCGACGTATCGCCCTTCAGGCCGTAAAAATCGGGCACGAGCGCCGGCGTAATGCCGTGATACAGGTCATCCACGCTCTCGGGCGTCATGATCGCCACGTCAGACAGGCCCTTGCGAGTCGAGA
>CABQJJ010000133.1 GCA_902464485.1 uncultured Collinsella sp.
TGCGGCTCATCCGGTCCCACCGGGCCGCGCGGCAAGGAGATATATTGCCAGACCGGAGGGGCCACGGGGGCGGGAATCTTCGCGCACACATTTCCTACACATCTTGAAAATACCTACTCAGGAAAAGCAGAAGGGGGCATCTCTTCGAGGCCCCCTTCTCTTCTCATCTATAATGGCTTGAAATTAGACCTAAGCCAGCAGCTTACGACCAGACTCCTCAATAGCGTCAAGCGCCGCATCGGCTTCGGCAGCATTTGCGCCCTTGGCGAAGATGTATAGCTTAATCTTGGGCTCGGTGCCAGACGGACGAACAATGCCCTTGTTGCCGCCCTCAAGATCGAACTCGATGACGTTAGCCTTAGGCAGGCCGTTCACGCAGGTGTTATAGTCCACAACAGCCTCAATCTTGGAGCCGGCGAGCTCCGCAGGCGGATTCTCGCGCAGACCGGCCATGATGCCGGCCATCTTGGCGGCACCCTCGGCGCCCGGATAGCTCAGCGAAATCGTCTTGTTGTGATAGTAGCCATGCTTCTCATAGAGCTCATGCATAGCATCGGCAAGATTCTTGCCCTGCAGCTTATAGTACTGAGCCATCTGGCAAATTAGCAGCGAGGTGCTCACGGCGTCCTTGTCGCGCACGTGATCGCCGGCCAGATAACCGTAGCTCTCCTCGAAACCAAAGATAAAGCGGTCGACCTCACCAGCGTCGGAGAGCGACGTAATGATGTCGCCGATGTACTTGAAGCCCGTCAAGCAGCGACGAAGCTCGAAGCCATACTCATCGGCCAGGGCATCGACCATGGCGGAGGAAACGATCGTGGTAACGGCGACCTTCTTGGTAAGGTCCTCGCCGCGGGCTGCGCGCGTCTTGCAAATGTAGTCGAGCAGCAAAACGCCCATCTCGTTGCCAGTCAGCAGCAGATAGTCGTCACCGTTCTTGACGGCAACACCAACGCGGTCGGCATCGGGATCGGTGGCCAGCAGCAGGTCGGGATGAACCTGCTCACAAAGGTCAATACCCTTCTGCATGGCCTGACGAATCTCGGGATTAGGATACGGGCAGGTCGGGAAATCGCCGTTGGGCTCCTTCTGCTCGGGAACAACCGTAACATCGGTGATGCCGGCGCGCTCAAGAACCGTGGTAACGGGGATAAGGCCCGTACCATTAAGCGGCGTGTAGACGAGCTTGAGCGGAGCACCCGCAATTTCCTCGGCAGAAAGGTTCGTCACGCCACGGGCGAGAACGGCATCGTAATAGCGCTCAAGGCAGGAGTCGTCAATCCACTTGACTAGACCCTGCTCAACAGCCTCATCGAAGTCCATGGACTTCACGCCGGTGAACGTATCCGTCTCGGCGATTGCCTTGGAGATGGCATCGGCGGCTTCGCTCGTGATCTGGCAGCCATCGGGACCATATGCCTTGTAGCCGTTGTAGGGTGCAGGGTTATGGCTCGCGGTCATGCAAATACCGCCGGAGCACTCAAGGTCGCGGACGGCCCAGGAAAGTGTAGGCACCGGAGAGATCTTGGGATAGACAAGGGCGGTAACGCCATTCGCGGCAAGGATAGCAGCGGTCGTTTTAACGAACAGTTCGCCCTTGTTGCGGCTATCGCGAGCGATGGCAACCGTCGGATGCTCAAAAGTAGCATTGAGATAGTCGGCAAAGCCCTGCGTTGCACGGCCGACCGTATAGATATTCATGCGGTTGGTGCCAGCACCGATCGTGCCACGCAAGCCAGCGGTACCGAAGGCAAGATCCTGGAAGAAAGCGTCGGTGATGGCGTCCTCGTCACCCTGCTCCTTCATCGTGTTGAGCTCGGTCAACAGCTCCTCGTCCTTGACATTGGCAATCCAAGTATCAAGCAGCTCATGAACATCTGCCATGTGAGTCCTTCCGTCACAATCAATAAAACGACCCGTATATAACAGGACGTGCGCAGTATCACGCTAAAGTTAATAGTAATCCATTGAATGCAGGCAACCTTCCAGAGAACGGTGAACGTCCTGATTAGGCGGCAGACGATTACGTTGTACATGCTTAATTACTTTTGTTGGCTCAAAACGCAAAAAAGGGGGAGGCCGCGAGGCCTCCCCCTTATTCATCTCGACGACGGCTCGGTGCCGTCCACCGGTCAGCGGCGCCCTGGCCTCCCACGGGCTGGC
>CABQJJ010000134.1 GCA_902464485.1 uncultured Collinsella sp.
AAGCGTCCTAGTGTTCGCTTCTAATAAAGAAGGCCAAGATTCGGGACGCAGTTCAAAAGGTGCCTGTCCCCTTTGTGGTGGAAATCTAGTCCTTAAACAGATAGCCCACGCCGCGGACGGTGGTGATGTGCGCCGCAATCTGCGGGCCCACCTTGGAGCGGATGCGTCGGATGTGCACGTCGACGGTACGGGTGCCGCCGCAGTACTCAAAGCCCCACACGCGGTGCAGCAGCACTTCGCGGCTGTAAGCGCGGTTGGGGTGCGTCGCCAAAAAGCTCAGCAGCGAGTACTCCATCAGCGTCAGGTCGATGGGCTCATCGTCGAGCGTCACCTGGTAGGTGGCCAGGTTAATCTCGAGGTTGTCGATGTTGAGCACATCGTCGGCGGTGACGGTCTCCTCCTCGCCCATCAGGCGCTGCGCACGAGCCTTGAGCTCGTTGGGCGTCGCCGTGGGGCATACAAAGTCGGCATGCGCGTGATTGGGCAGGCGCAAGGTACCGAGCGCCTCGTCGTCGACAATCACCAGCATGGGGACACCGCCGCGATCGTCAAGCCATTTGGCAATCTGATCGATGCGGTCGCTGCGGATGCCATCGGAATCGAGGATCAGCAGGTCAAAGTCGTGCGCCGCAGTCGGCGAATCGGGGGTTGCCAGGCTCACTTCGACACCCAGGGTGGTCGTCAAGCTGCGGGCAAACTCGTGGAAGCGCGTCGTGCGCGCCATGAACAGGGCACTCTTTTCGGACATATCGGCCTCCAAAGAAATAAGCTCAATCGTACTGGAATAAGCCAGCACGATTAGGAGTTCGCCAGATAGTGCTTGATCTCCCACTCGGTGATCGTAGACTCAAACTTATGCCACTCGTTGCGCTTCTTTTTGAGGAAGAAGCTGTGGATGTGCTCGCCGAGAGCATCCTTCATAAACTGCGAGTCCTCAAATACGTCGAGCGCTTCTTTGAGTGAGCGCGGCAGCGGCATGTAGCCGGCCTCGAGCATCTGACGTTCGTTGAGCTTGAGCGTCTCGGCCGTGGCCTCGGGCGGGAGCTCCAGCTTGCGCTCGATGCCGTCGAGACCAGCCGCCAGCGTGACGGCGTTGACCAGGTACGGGTTGGCCATGGGGTCGGGGCTACGAAGCTCGATGCGTGTGGACAGCTGCTTGCCGGGCTTGTAGACCGGGATACGGATCATGCTCGCGCGGTTGCGCAGGCCCCACGTGGCGTACTGCGGCACGGAGTCGCCACCCGTGGTGATGCGCTTGTACGAGTTGACCGTGGGGTTGGTGATGGCGCTGATCTCGCGCGCGTGCGCCAGGATGCCGGCCATGTAGTGCTTGGCGATATCGGAGAGGTGGTACTTCTCGTCGTCCTCGCCCCAAAAGACGTTGTTGCCGTCGTGGTCGAACAGCGACTGATGCAAAAACATGGCACTGCCGTCCTCGCCCGCCAACGGCTTGGGCATAAAGGAGGCGTGGCAACCGCTCTCGTAGGCCTGCTGCTTAATGATGAGCTTGGCCGTGGTGATGGCGTCGGACATGCTCAGGGCCTCGGCGTGACGCAGGCTCATGCCGTGCTGCGAGCGACCGGCGGCGTGGAAGGTGTACTCCACGGGCACGGACATCTTCTCGAGCGTGAGGACCGTGTTGCGGCGCAAGTCGCGAGCGGCATCGCTTACCGAAAGGTCAAAGTAGCCCACGTTGTCGAGCGGCTCGGGGGTGTGCTCGTCAGGGAAGTAGTAGTACTCCAGCTCGGCGCCCACGTTGAGCAGATAGCCAGCCTTCTCGGCTTTGCGGAACATGCGGCGCAGGGCATCGCGCGGATCGCCGGCAAACGGCTTGCGATCGGGAGTGCACACGTCGCAGAACACGCGGGCGACGCCGTTGTGGCTCGGGCGCCACGGCAGGATCTGGAAGGTCGAGGCATCGGGGAACGCCAGCATGTCGGCTTCTTCGGGCGTGGCAAAGCCCTCGATGGCGGAGCCGTCAAAGCCAATACCCTCCTCAAAAGCGACCTCGAGGTCCTCGGGGCTAATGGCAAAGTTCTTGAGGCGGCCGAGAATGTCGACAAACCACAGACGCACAAAGCGGATGTCACGCTGCTCTACGGAGCGGAGTACGTAATCGATGTTCTGCTGGTTCATGTCGCTCCCCTTTCTTTCGG
>CABQJJ010000135.1 GCA_902464485.1 uncultured Collinsella sp.
TCCCCCACCTCACCCCACCACTCCACCCCTTATATGTTGTAAAACACCCCCGTTCACATGTTCGAAAACACAATATGTTGTGTTTATAGCAAAGCCTGGATGCCATCTGTAGCAACCCAGCTTTCAACCTCAACCTTCAAGTTGAGCTTGAGGCGATTTTTGCGTCCCTTTACACGGCGTTCACATCGCCCCCCCAAACTCCCCCACACGCGGCATGCGCACCCCACCGTGGCATTGGCCGGTGACACAAAGTGGGGCGGGCCCCCGATTGCCACAACGTGCACAACAGCACGTCCCGACAATCGGGGGCCCGTTCTCAAATAACGATAATTGCAGGTCAGCAGTGTATTAACGATGTGCCAGCGGGTGCGCCGCCAGGTAAACCTCGGTCAGCTGCGTACGGTCGACATGCGTATAGACCTGCGTGGTCGATATATCGGCGTGCCCCAAGATCTCCTGCAGCACGCGAAGGTCCGCGCCTCCCGCGAGCATGTGGGTGGCAAAGGAGTGGCGCAACATGTGGGGATGGAGTCCCACCAGTCCCACCTGACGCCCATAACGTTCGCATATGACGTGAACGCCCTGGCGCGACAAGCGACCACCGTTCTTATTTAAAAAGACCGCCGACGTCTCGGCCCCACGGGCATGAGCCGCCAGAAGCTGGCGTCCATTACCGATATAGTGTGTCAGAGCACGCGCCGCACTTCCCACCAACGGGGTCAGGCGCTCCTTAGAGCCCTTGCCGCGAACCAGCACAAAGCCGTCGTCGGTATGGATATCACCCACATCGAGCCCCACCAGCTCGCTCACGCGCAAGCCGCACCCATACAGCACTTCCAAGATGGCGCGATCGCGTAGGCCCATCTCGCCATCCGGAAAATCCTGGTCGAGCAGCGCCGAAACATCCTCCACCGAAAGATACTCAGGCAGGCGCTCGGCCTTTTTTGGCAAACGCAACGCTGCCGTGGGATTTTGGGCCACGACCCCATCGCGCACCAGAAAGGCATGCAATCCTTTCACGGCGGCGAGCGAGCGCTCCACCGAGGCGTCGGAATAGCCCCCTTTGCGCCGATCGGCGATAAAGTCCTCGATGACCCGGCGGCTCACGTCCTCAAAGGATGCAATGCCCGTCCGCTCCAGATAGGCGCAGTAGGTCGTCAAGTCTCGACGATAGGCGGCAATCGTGTTGCGCGCCAAGCCCCGCTCAACCGCGAGGTAATCAAGATACTCCTCCGCCGCCACGTTGAGCGACGAAGGAGCTTCTTCGATATGTTTCCTATTCGCCGGCACCCTTAGTCCGTCGCGAGGTTCATGGGCGTCACCTGCAGGCGATCGACGCCCTCGTGCTGACCAATAGAAGCGCGTACGAACTCACGGAACAGCGGCTGCGGCTTGGTCGGACGGCTCTTGAACTCGGGATGAGCCTGAGTTGCCACATACCACGGGTGCACATCGCGCGGCAGCTCGACCATCTCGACCAGGCGCTCATCGGGCGAAAGGCCCGAGATGACCAGCCCGGCATCCTCGAGCTGATCGCGGAAGGCGTTGTTGAACTCAAAGCGATGACGGTGACGCTCATAAACAAGCTCCTCGCCATATGCCTCGCGCGCAAGGGTATCGGCACCGAGCTTACACGGATAGGCGCCCAGGCGCATGGTGCCGCCCTTCTCGGTCACGTCCTCCTGCGAGCTCATCAGGTCAATTACGCTAAACGGACCGTCAGGATCGAACTCCGAGGAACTGGCACCGGCAAGGCCGACCACATTACGCGCAAACTCGCACACGGCAACCTGCATACCCAGGCAAATGCCCAGATATGGAATCTTATGCTCGCGGGCAAACTCGGCCGCGAGGATTTTGCCCTCCAAAGCACGCTTGCCAAAGCCACCGGGCACCAAAATGCCCGACGCGTCGCCCAGAACCTCGGAGACGTTCCGTTCGTCGAGGCTCTCGCCGTCGACAAGCTGCACGTCCACATGACGATCATAGAAGACACCCGCATGATGCAGGGCCTCGATAACCGACAAGTAGGCATCGGGGAGCTGGGTGTACTTGCCCACAACGGCAATCTTGACCTTGTCGGCGTGGCAGTTGGCATGATTCTGTTTGCGCAGGAACTCGTTCCACTCGCTCATGTCGCGCTCACGCGGGTCCA
>CABQJJ010000136.1 GCA_902464485.1 uncultured Collinsella sp.
GCCGAGATCGCCGACGAGATGATGGACTACCGCGGTTGCGGCATGTCCGTGCTCGAGATGAGCCATCGATCTAGCATGTACCAGCAGATCATCGACGACGCCGAGGCAACCCTACGCCGCCTGCTGAGCATCCCCGACAATTACCGTGTCCTGTTTTTGCAGGGCGGCGCCACGCTGCAGTTTGCGGGCATCCCCATGAACCTCATGCGCCGCGGCCGCGCCGGCTACGTCGTGACCGGCAACTTTGCCAACAAGGCGTACAAGGAGGCCGCCAAATACGGCGAGGCCGTGCTGCTCGCGAGCTCCGAGAACACCGATTTCGACCGCATTCCCACCATGGCCGACGTCAACGCGCGCATTGCCGCCGAGGCCGCGGGCGACGGGCTCGACTACGTCTACATCTGCCAGAACAACACCATCTTTGGCACCATGTACCACGAGCTGCCCAACTGCGGCGATGTGCCGCTGGTCGCCGATGCCTCGAGTTGCTTTCTGTCGCAGCCGCTCGACGTTAAGCGCTACGGGCTCATCTACGCCGGCGCGCAAAAAAACGCCGGCGCCGCGGGCGTGACCGTAGTCATCGTGCGCGACGACCTCATCGCCGATGGCCCCGCTTTTGCGCAGACGCCGCAGTACATGGACCTTAAGGCCCAAGCCGTCAAGGGCTCCATGCTCAACACGCCCAACACCTTTGGCATCTACGTGTGCGGCAAGGTGTTCCATTGGGTGGAGCAGACCGGCGGACTTGCCGCCATGGCCGAGCGCAACTGGGCCAAGGCCAATCTACTCTATGACCTGCTCGAGCACAGCGAGCTGTTCCATGGCACTGCGCAGGCCGACAGCCGCTCCATCGCCAACGTCACCTTCCGCACCGGCGACGCCGAGCTCGATACGGCCTTTGTCGCAGGCGCGACCGAGCACCAGATTCAAAACGTCAAGGGCCATCGCCTGGTGGGCGGCATGCGCGCCAGCGTCTACAACGCCGTAACCATGGAAGACGTGCAGGCACTGGCCTCGTACATGAAGGACTTCGAAGCACAGCATAGTTTGAGTCCGCGATCTAACTAGCCCGCAACACGCGGGCCGACCAGCCACCTCAGACCACCCTGCTTAGATCAAAACCTGCTAAGGAGTTTTTCCATGCGTAAGATTAAGACCATCGACGACATCACTAAAGACGGCAAAGTCGAGTTTGGCGAGGGTTACGAGTTTGTAAGCACCGCCGAGGAGGCCGACGCCATCCTGATGCGCTCCACCGACCTGCACGGCTACGAGCTGCCCGAGGGCATCCGCGCCATCGCCCGCTGCGGCGCCGGCGTCAACAACATTCCCGTCGAGGAGTACGCCAAGAAGGGCGTCGTCGTCTTTAACTCCCCCGGTGCCAACAGCAACGCCGTCAAGGAGCTCGTCCTGGGCATGCTGGTGCTCTCGAGCCGCGGCGTGGTGCAGTCGATGAACTGGGTGCGTGACAACGCCGACGACCCCGAAATCCAGGTCGATGCCGAAAAAGCCAAGAAGGCCTTTGTGGGCCGCGAGCTCAAGGGCAAGCGCATCGGCGTCATCGGTCTGGGCAACGTAGGCTCCAAGGTCGCCAACGCCTGCGTCGACCTGGGCATGGACGTCTACGGCTACGATCCGTTCATTTCCGTCGAACACGCGTGGGTGCTGAGCCGCGAGGTGCAGCGCGTGGGCACGCTCGAGGACCTCTGCCGCGGCTGCGATTACCTCACCGTGCACGTGCCCAGCAAGGCCGACACCATCGGCATGATCAGCACCGAGCAGATCAACCTCCTGGCCCCGGGCGCCGTGCTCATCAACTACGCGCGCGAGACCATCATTGACGAGGACGCCGTCGACGCCGCCCTGCGCGAGGGCAAGCTCAGCTGGTTTAGCTGCGACTTTGCCACGCCCAAGACCGTCAAGATGCCCAATACGTTTATCACCACGCACTCGGGCGCCGGTACCGGCGAGGCCGAGGCCAACTGTGCCGACATGGCCATCAGCGAGCTCAAGGATTACCTGGAGAACGGCAACATCGCGCACAGCGTCAACTACCCCGCTTGCAGCATGGGCAAGGCGCGCGCCGC
>CABQJJ010000137.1 GCA_902464485.1 uncultured Collinsella sp.
GCGACCTCCCACAGGGCGTGCATGGACAGGACGGCAACGCCGGAGTCGATGACGTTCATGCCGTACTTGGCCATGATGTAGGCGATGGTGCCGCCGCCGCCCGCGTTGACGCGGCCGAGCTCGCAGGTCTGGAAGTCCACGCATGCCTCGTCCATGATGTCGCGGACGAGGGCCACATACTCGGCGTCGGCGTCGTTGGAGCCGCCCTTGCCGCGGCTGCCCGTGTACTTGTTGAAGCACAGGCCGCGACCCATGAAGGCTGCGTTTTTGGTCTCGAACTTGCCGGCATAGCCTGGGTCGAAGCCGGCGGACACGTCGGAGGAAAGCATGCGGCTGCCGGCGAGCGCGCGGCGAAGGGCAAGCGGGCTGTCCTCGCCAGCGAGCGTCATGATCTCGGCGACGGTGTTCTCGAAGAAGCGGCTCGTCATACCGGTAGCACCCACGGAGCCGATCTCCTCCTTGTCGACGATGAGCGTGATGCTCGTGCGCTCAACGTTGGCGACGTCGATCTGGGCAAGCATGGAGGGGTAAGCGCAGACGCGGTCATCGTGGCCATAGCCCAAAATCATGGAGCGGTCGAGGCCCATGTCGCGGGCGGGACCGGCGGGCACGACTTCGATCTCGGCGGAGAGGAAGTCCTCCTCCTCGACGTCGTACTGCTCCTTGAGGATGTCCAGGAACATCTGCTTGACGGGCTCCTTGGGAGCGTCCTTGTCGTCCTCGTCAAACTTGACAGGGCGGCCGCCCACGATCACGTCGAGGATCTCGGCGTCGACGGCGTCCTTGGCGGGCTTGGCCATCTGCTCGCTCGAGAGGTGGATCAGCAGGTCGGAGATGGTAAAGACCGGGTCGTCGGCCTTGTCACCGATGTTGATGTCGACGGTGGTGCCGTCCTTTTTGCAGATGACGCCTACGAGTGCGAGCGGGGAAGCGACCCAGTGGTAGCTCTTGACGCCGCCATAGTAGTGCGTGTCGAGATAAGCCATGTCGCCAGCCTCAAAGGCGGGATTCTGCTTGAGGTCCAGGCGCGGCGAGTCCACGTGGGCGCCCAGGATGTTAAAGCCCTGCTCGAGCGGGGCGGTGCCCAGGTTGACGAGCATGAGGTCCTTGCCGTGATTGGCGGCGTACACCTTGTCGCCGGCCTTGAGCGCGCGGCCCTCGGCGATCACGGTCTCCAGATTGACGTAGCCCGCCTCCTCGGCCATCTTGATACCGGTCTTGACGCACAGGCGCTCGGTCTTGTTCTCGCTCAAAAACTGCTTATAGCCGCGGCAAAGCTCCTCGAGCTCCTCGACTTGCTGTGGCGTGTACTTTTTCCATGCGCAGGGACGCTCCATGACGCAGGCTCCTTTCGGATCGATCGTGCTGGTTGATGTACCGTGAGCCATCGTATCACGCGCGGGCCCGCGGCGGCAGGGAAGCCTGATGTGTGGTGGCCGCAGGGCGGGGAGCGTGTAAACTGGTGTGAGCAAACCGTGCCCAGCCCAAAGCGAGGTATTCAATATGTCTGACAAGCGCCGCACCTTTGCCGTCATTGACGGCAACTCGCTCATGCACCGTGCCTTCCACGCCGTGCCGCCGACCATGAACGCGCCGGACGGTCGCCCCACCAACGCGATCTTTGGCTTTCTGAACATGTTTCTCAAGATGATCGATGCCTTTAATCCCGACGGTGTGGTCGTGGCGTTTGACAAGGGCAAGCCGCGCGTGCGCATGGAGATGCTGCCGCAGTATAAGGCGCAGCGCCCGCCCATGGACCCCGATCTGCACGCGCAGTTTCCGATGATCAAGGAGCTGCTCACGGCGCTCAACGTGCCGATTCTGCAGTCCGAGGGCTGGGAAGGCGACGATATCCTGGGTACTCTGGCTCGCCTGGGCGAGCAGGCCGGCTGCGACATGCTGCTGGTGACCGGCGACCGCGACATGTATCAGCTCGTGACTGAGCACGTCAACGTGGTCTCGACTCGCAAGGGCCTGTCTGACGTGGCGATCATGACGCCCGAGAGCGTGGA
>CABQJJ010000138.1 GCA_902464485.1 uncultured Collinsella sp.
CCGACGACCTGTATTTCTACATTACGCAGGACGAGGAGTATTTCTCGAAGACCTATGAAGAGCATCAACAGTCTTGGAATTGATCATGAGGATTTTTAGCCCCAAACGATATGTTGTCTCGGTCGATCGCATCGACCTCGATACCCTCTGGGCCGACGGTAAGCGCGCCATTTTGCTCGATCGCGACAACACCCTGGTGCCGCGCGATACCGAGCAGGTACCCGCTGCGGTCTCCGCCTGGCTCGAGGCCGCCCGTGCCAAGGGCTTTAAGCTGTGCATGGTGTCCAACAACTGGCATCGCGACCAGGTTATGGCGTCGGCGCGCGAGCTGGGGCTCGAGGCCATCAGCCATGCCATGAAGCCGGCGCCTTTTGCCCTCAAAGCGGGCCTTAAGCGCCTGGGTGCCACGCCTAACGAGGCCGTACTGATCGGTGATCAGTTGTACACGGACGTGTGGAGCGGCAACTTTGCTGGTGTCGACACAATCTTGGTCAAACCTCAGGCCACGCAGGACCTGTGGTATACGCAGATCTTTCGTATTTTTGAGCGCCGGGCCCTGCGCGACCTTCCCTGCGAGGAATAGGTCTCGCTATGTCCCAGCACACCAAACACGGCTGCGACCACATCTTCTTTATCGGCTTTTTGGGCGCGGGCAAATCGACGCTCGCGCGTAACGTCGGCAACATGTTCAAACGTCGGTTTATCGATACCGACCGCCTGGTGGTCCGCCGTTGCGGCAAGTCAGTGACCGAGATCTTTGAGACCGAGGGCGAGGAGCGCTTCCGCGAGCTCGAGACCTCGGCGCTTCGTTCGCTTCAGAGCGAGCGTAGCCTGTTGGTTTCGTGCGGGGGTGGCATCGTCGAGACGCCGGTAAACATCGAGCTCATGCACCAGATGGGTACCTGTGTGTACCTCGAAGGCGACTTTGAGGACTCGATGCGCCAGATTCGCCGGTCCGATACCCGACCTGATTTCCGTTCGCCCGAGCACGCGGCGCTGCTCTTTGAGCATCGCCGTCCGTTGTATCGCCAAGCAGCCGATCTTACCCTCGATATCCGTAATAAGTCCTTTGAGGATGTTTCGTACCTTTGTGCCGAGATGCTTTTGGAGCGTGGATTGCTATGATTCGCCGTCAACTCATCAATTTCCAAAACCGCAGCGTCGATGTTCGTGTCGGGCTTGGCGCTTTTGGGGAACTCTCGCGCATGTTTGCCTCGGCTGTGGGCAAACCCAAGCGTGCGATGGTGGTTTGGAATACAGCCGTGTCCGAGCGCTTTGGTGAGGTCGTTGAGCACGCTCTGGTCGATGCCGGCTTTGCCGTCTCGCAGCTGTCGCTTGAGGTTTCGACCGCCGGCGCGACCTTGGCTGACGCCGATGCCGTCTTTGGTGCTCTGTCGTCCAACGGAATTACCTGTGACGATCTGATTGTCGCCGTCGGCGACGCTTCGATGTGCTCTGTTGTTGCCTGGTGCGCCAATCTGTGGTGCGGTCGTACCGAGTGTGCGCTGTTGCCGACGACATTCGACGCCATGCTCACGGTTGCTACGACGATGGAGCCGCTCGTTGCTTCGGGCGACCACGCGCTGCCCGCCATCGCGGTGCGCCCCGAGCCCGGTCTGGTCGTGTGCAATCTGGACCTTGTTCGCGAGGCCGACCCCGAGAACCTTAAGCTTGGCTATGCGCTGCTCGTGGGCACTATGCTTTCGAGCAGCAAGTCGCGCTGGAACCAGTTCTCCGAGACGGTCCCCGAGATTCTTGCCGGTGAGGAAGTCGCACTCGTCAATGCCGTGCAGTGGTCCCAGACCGCCCGCAAGGACGTGCTTATGGCCACGAACCCGAGCGCTCGCCATGCGCTCGATTTTGGCAAGACGGGGGAGC
>CABQJJ010000139.1 GCA_902464485.1 uncultured Collinsella sp.
CCGTCGACAACACCGGCGAAGAGTACGTTGGCCCTTGGCTCGCAGCGCTCGAGCGCATCCGTCCGCAGGAAGCAACCATCTATACCGTGGCGCGCGAGACACCAGTCGCCGGCCTTGCCAAAGCAGCGCCCGAGGTGCTCGATGCCGTCGCCGCGCGTGTCGAAGCCCTCGGCATCCCCTGCCAGGTAAGCTACTAGCAACACCACGCGCGGAAACACCGGGGCAGCTCGAACGGCACGCAGCCCGAGCCGTCAACGCCCGCCATCCCGCCCCTAAGTTGCGGTGATATAGTTCCTATTTGTGCTGTTAAAACGCTTAAACCGGAACTATATCACCGCAACTTTTATGAGTGCGCGGGTAGGCTATACTAGCTGCGGATGAAAGGAAGTTAGCCATGTATGACAAGGGACCTGTGCCCGGCCGCAACGACGCCTGCTGGTGCGGCAGCGGCAAGAAATATAAGAAATGTCACAGCGCCTTCGACGAGCGCCTCGAGCGCCTGTGGGAGGAGGGCTGGAACGTCCTGCCCCGCACGCTCTACAAGACGCCCGCCGACATCGAGGGCATCAAGCGCTCTGCCGCCATTAACGTAGGCGTGCTCGACTACGTGGGTGAGCACATCGCCGCGGGCATGACCACCAACCAGATCGACCAGATGATCTACGACTACACCGTCGAGCACGGCGGTACGCCGGCCGACCTCAACTACGAGGGCTACCCCAAGAGTGTGTGCACCTCAATCAACGACGTCGTCTGCCACGGCATTCCCTGCGACACGGACGTCCTGCACGAGGGCGACATCATCAACGTGGACTGCTCCACGATCTTGGACGGATACTTTAGCGATTCGAGCCGCATGTTCTGCATTGGCGAGGTTTCGGACGAGCGTCAGCGCTTGGTCGACGTCACCCGCGCCAGCGTGGAGGCGGGCCTTGCCGCCGTCAAGCCGTGGCTGCCGCTGTCTGTGATGGCCGAGGCCGTTCAGAAGACGGTCGAGGACGCGGGCTTTAGCGTGGTGCGCGAGTACGGCGGACACGGCATTGGCAAGGAGTTCCACGAGGACCCGTTCGTGGGCTTCACCACCGAGGCGCCCGATGTGGACACCATCATGGTGCCGGGCATGGTCTTTACCATCGAGCCCATGGTCAACGCCGGCAAGCCCGATATTAAGATCAGCAAGGGCGACGGCTGGTGCGTGCGCACCAAGGACGGCAGCGACTCGGCTCAGTGCGAAGTTCAGCTGGTCGTGACCGAGAATGGTTACGAGCTGCTGAGCTGGTAGCCGTACGTACGCCGGATGCTGGCGGGCACACCCGTCTTGCATCCGGCGTTTTGTTTGAACGTTTTGCCCGATAAAAACTGCCAAAATAAACCTGCCCCTTTTTGGCAGGTCGACCGGAGAGGACTGCCTGTGAACATCTTGGTTTTGCTGCCCGTCAATGATCGTCATCGCGCGATCCTTGAATCGAGCGCCCCGGGCGAGGACTTTATCTATACGAGCGCCGATGCAGCCACGCGCAAGCAGGTCGCCGATGCCGATGTGATCCTAGGCAACATCGACCCCGCTATGCTCACGGCATGCGAGCATCTCCGGTTGCTACAGCTGCAGAGCGCCGGCTATGACGATTACCTCGCCGCCGGCACCGTGCCGGCCGACGCCAAGCTCTCCTGCTCGGTGGGCGCCTACGGCCAGGCCGTGAGCGAGCACATGTTTGC
>CABQJJ010000140.1 GCA_902464485.1 uncultured Collinsella sp.
CAGGATCTCCTTGAGCTCAGCTGCACGGTCCCTCTTCTTCTGGACCACCGCGGGCGCGGCCTTGGCCACAAAGCCCTCGTTGGCGAGCGTCTTCTCGCAGCCGGCGAGCTCCTTCTGCGCCGCGGCGATCTCCTTCTCCAGGCGTGCCTTCTCGGCCGAAAGATCAACCTTGCCCTCGAGCACCACAAAGACCTCGACGCCGCTGTCGACCACGGCGATGCTCGCAGCCGGCTTCTCAACGTCGGTACCCATGACCAGCGAAGCGGTGTTGGCCAGCGGCTCAATGGTCGAACGCAGGCTCTCGAGCTTCTCGATGTCCTCGGCACCGGCGCGCACGACCACGTCGAGCTCGGCCTTGGGGCTCAAGCGATAACGCGAACGCGTGGCGCGGGCGGCGGAAACGACGGCACGGCACAGCTCAAACGCGCGCTCGGCGTCCTCGTCGACGTACTTGGCGTAGTCGGCGGGCTCCGGCCACTTGGCGATCATGAGCGCCTCGGCGCGGTCCACGTTGCCCTCGGCGTCCAAATCGAGCACGCTCGCCGGCATGTTGTCCCAGATCTCCTCGGTGACAAACGGCATGAGCGGGTGCATCAGGCGAATGGAGGTATCGAGCACAAAGATCAGGTTGCGCTGCGCCTGCAGACGGCCCTCGCCCTTCAGGCGGGCCTTGGTTACCTCGACGTACCAGTCGCAGACCTCGTTCCAGAAGAACTGCTGCACGCCGCGGGCCATATCGCCAAAGGTGTAGTTCTCAATACCCTCGGTGACCATCTTCACTGCCTTGGCCAGGCGGCTGAACATCCAGGCGTCGGCCGGCGTCTCCACGACGGGCTCGCCGGGCGTGTAGCCCTCCATGTTCATAAGCAGGAAGCGGCTGGCGTTCCAGATCTTGGTCACAAACGACTTGGCCTGGTCGGTACGCGGGCTGTCGATGAGCTTCTTGGTCTTCTTATCGATGTTCGCATCGAACTTGACGTCCTGGTTGTTGGTGCACAGCGTCAGCAGATTGAAGCGCATGGCGTCGGCACCGTACATGCCAATGAGGTCCATGGGGTCAACGCCGTTGCCCTTGGACTTGGACATGCGGCTGCCGTCCTTGGCCAGGATCGTCGGGTAGATGACGACGTCCTTAAACGGAACCTCGTCCAGGAAGTACAGCGAGCTCATGACCATGCGGGCGACCCACAGCGCGATGATGTCGCGCGCGGTGACGAGCGCCGTCGTGGGGTGATGTCCCTCGAGCAGCTCCGGCTTTTGCGGCCAGCCCTGCGTGGCGAAGGTCCACAGCTGCGAGCTGAACCAGGTGTCAAGCACGTTCTCGTCCTGATGCACGTGATGGCCGCCGCACTTGGGGCACACGTCGGTGTCCTCGTTCAGGGCGTCCTCCCAACCGCAGTCCTCGCAGTAGAACACGGGGATGCGGTGGCCCCACCACAGCTGGCGGCTGATGCACCAGTCCTTAAGGTTCTCCATCCAGGTGGTGTAGGTCTGCGTCCAGCGCGCGGGGTGGAAGGTGACCTTGCCGGAGTTGACGGCGTCGAGCGCCGGCCCCTTGAG